>DASXYT010000306.1:0-47550 GCA_036502345.1 Pseudonocardiaceae bacterium
TCCTGCGTGATCTCGGTGTGCGGGCGCCCCGGCTGCTCAACGCATCCAGCCACACGTGAGCGACTCGGTCCGGCTCTGGTGCCTGCGGCACGCGGAGTCGGACAACGTCGTCAACGGGGTCGCCGGAGCCGTGCCGCTGGCCCAACTCACGCCTGCCGGCCGCGCGCAGGCGGTGGCTGCCGGCGTGACGCTGGCCGCCGAGCCGATCGCGAAGGTCTACACGAGCACGGCGCTGCGGGCGCGCCAGACCGGCCAACTCCTCGGTAGTACCGAGGTCAGAACGATGCCCGGTCTGGTCGAGGTCGGCATCGGAGCAGCAGAGGGCAGCACCGACCCGGCGATCCGGCAGCGCACGGCGGACGTACTGCACACCTGGGTCGTGCTCGGCGACCTGGACGAGCAGGTCGCCGACGGCGAGACCGGCCACGACGTGTTGGCCAGGATGACGACGGCCTTCGACACGCTGGCCGCGACGCACGCAGGCGAGACCGTCGCAGTGGTCGGGCACGTAGCCAGCCTGACCGTCGTGCTGGCCCTGTTGTGCGGCCTCGGCGCCGTGTCTGGGGTGCGCCGCTGCGGTATGCCGAGCCGTTCCTGATCACCGGACACAGCGGGTCGTGGCAGTGCCCGACCTGGCCGATCGATTAGTCGGTGTCGCGAGTGTTCGGCTTGGTATGGAGGGGGTACCCGCCCACCTCATCGGCAGTTCGAGCCAGGACCACCTCCCGCCGTGGGTCCGTCCGGGGGAGTGCGCGCAACAGGTGTTCGGCCAGTTCCTGGTCCGTCGCACCGTCCGGTGTGGACGCCAACTGCCACATGGCGTGCATGTCGCCCCTGGCCAGCACGGTCCGCCGCAGCGCGGCGAACAGTTCCTCGCGTTCGGACCGGATGGCGGGTGACTCCGACCTGGGCAGCAGCGGACCTCGATACGAGTCGACCGCCTCGGCCAGTTGGTCGGCGCCCAGCGTCGCCCGGACCTGCAAGAAGTCGGCCTGCACGTTCGCGTCCAGCCGGTAGGGCTGGGTGTGCAGCACATGCGGCGCGAGTTGGGCGCGTAGCCGGTGCACCTCGGCGCGCACGCTCACCGGGTTGCCGGCCGGTCCGTACAGCCCGGTGGCCAACTGGTCGGCGGTCAGCCCGGCCGGGTGCAGCGCGAGCACGGTGAGCATCTCGGCGTGCCGCAGCGTCAGCCGCACCTCGCGGCCGTTCAGCCTGGCCACCGGCGGGTCGGCGCCGAGGAAGCTCAGCGCCAGCGTGGCGTTGTGCCGGCGGGTCGTTCTCGGCACGCGGAGCAGGAACCCCTCGGGCAGCGCCTCCAGCACGGCCTCGCCGTGCTCGCCGAGATCGACGCGGTCACCGGACGCCGGCAGCGTCACCCGATCGGGCAGCCAGCCGGTGGGCTGAGCCGCCAGCACGCGGCCACTCCTGGCGGCACACCCACCTGACCATCGACGTGGTCAAGGGCCGGGGGAGCGGGTTCTCGGTGGAAGCACCGGAAGGGGTCCGGTTCATGATCCGGTCCCGCCTGCTCACCGACGAGGAACTGAAGGAACTGGACGCGGTCTAGTTCCAGGGCGCGGGGCGGCGCAGTGCTGGCGGCAAGCCGGTGCTCGCGTCGCCCCGTGCCGCGTCCAGCTGTGCCTGGGTGAGGAAGATCGTCGTGCTGAGATCGGCCGAGGCCAGGTTCGCGCCGCGCAGGTCGGCCCCGGTGACGTCGGCCAGGCTCAGGTCGGCCCCGCGCAGGTCGGCCCCGATGAGATACGCCCCGCGCAGGTTCGCCCCGCGCAGCTTGGTCAGGCGCTTGCCGACCAGGTCGGCTCCCCGTAGCTCGCGCCCGCCGGTACCAGCGCGGAGACGCTGGCTGACCCGGGACAGCAGCTGGTTCGTCGCCGCTCGGTGTGCGTCCAGGTCGAGCGTGGTGAGCGCGTCGGCGTCCAGGGCGGTGAGCCGTTCGGTCTCGGCGATCGCCGTGGTCAGGTCCGGTTCGTTGGTCAGCCGCTGCGCCTCGGTCAGGTACCACAGCAACTCGTGCAACTGCCGCATCACGGCGAAGGCGGCGAACATCGGTTGCGCGAGTTCCGGCGTGGACCGCCAGTCCCGGCCGCCGAACGTGATCTGGGCGACCTGCTGACCTGCCCCGAAGCAGTCGAACACGGTGCAGCCGGGGAAGCCGCGCTGCCGCAGGTGGTCGTGGATGGAGCAGCCGAAGTCGGCGAGCAGGTTGTGGCACGGCTGCCCGGCGGGCTTGTCGACGGCGAAGTCGGTGGACGCCGAGAACGCGGGAGCGACGCAGCACAGCCCGAAGCAGTGTTCGCAGTCAGCACGCAGCCGCGTCGTCGGTGAGGGCATGCGGGAATTCTATCGACGCAGGTCGCCCGGCCTGCACCGTGCCCAATCGCTAGAACAGAATTCTAGAACAGAGTTATTGACACGGATCTCACACGCGAGTGAACTGGACAGGCAAGCACTTTCCGCAGACCGGCGACCCAACGGAGGGGACGCATGTCGCTGAAATTACGTTCTGCTAGAAGGAAGTCCTTACTGGTCGGTGCCGTCGTCGCGGCGACGGCAGCCACCTTCGCCGCGATGATCGCCGTGCCCGCGTCGGCCGCCGCGCCGTCGCCGTCCGGCAGCGCCAGGTCGGTGACCACACACCCAGGGGCGGGGCCGGCGTCGATCACCGGGCCGATCCCGTCGACGGCCAAGCCGGGCGATCCGTCGCGGAACTACGTCTTCTACTCGACGCCGTTCAACCTCAAGGCGGCAGGCTACGAGGAGCAGGAGTACTTCATCTCGGGCACGGCCACCCGGTTCAACTCCAACCCCACGGTCACCCAGCAGACGCAGGCCGCGACGCCGATCGGCTCGATGCCCTACACCACCAGGATCGTGGTGCGCAGGCCGATCAACCCGGCGAGGTCCGCGGGTGTCGCCGTCGTCGACTGGCAGAACGTCACGGCGGGCCACGACATCGACACCGAGTGGGGCACCAGCGCCGACTACTTCGTCAGCCACGGCTGGACCTGGATCGGCGCCTCGGTGCAGGCCGTCGGCGTGAACGGTGCTCCGTCGGGTGCGACCGCGGGCCTCGGCCTGAAGGAGTGGAACCCGCAGCGTTACGGATCGCTGGACGTCACCGACGGCGGCTCAGTACTGGACGACTCGCAGTCCTTCGACATCTACACGCAGATCGGCCAACTGGCCAAGGGTCGAAGTCGCCAGGATCCACTGTCCGATCTGCACATCTCGGACGTCTACGCGGGTGGCGCGTCCCAGTCCGGCCACTTCCTCGGCATCTACTACAACACCGTGCAGCAACTGGCCGACGTGTACAACGGATTCCTGTTCGCTCTGTCGGACAGTTCACTGCCGCCGCGCAGTGGTGTCGATGCCAAGGCGATCAGGGTGTTCACCGAGAACGACATCTTCCGTGGTGAGGGCATCGCCAGCCAGACGGTGCCGGACACATCGACGCTGCGCACCTGGGAGATCGCAGGCGCGTCGCACGTGCCCTCGTACGCGACCGACACCGACGAGAACGACTTCCGGGCCACCCTCGGTGGTATCCAGACACGCGAGTTCGGGCCTGCCGCGCCGATCACCTGTGCCACGCCAGGTCCCAGCCAGGTGCAGTCGTGGGCCGTGTTCCACGCTGCCTACGACGCGCTGAACCTGTGGGTGCGCAAGGGGATCGCACCCAGGCGCGCCCAGCCGTTGGCGATCATCGATCCCGGTCCGCCCGCGAGCCTGGTCCGGGACGCGAACGGCATTGCCGAGGGCGGCATCCGACTGCCCGACGTCGAGGTGCCGACCGCGCTGAACAACGGCATCAACAACCCGGCCAACCTGGACAATCCGCTCAACGCGTTCTGCGTGCTGTACGGGACGCATACTGCCTTCACGCAGTCCCAACTGGATGATCTCTATTACAGTGACCGGGACTACCGGCAGCAGGTGACCGATGTCGTGCAGCGGTTGGAGGACCAGCACTTCCTCCTGCCCGCCGACGGCAAGGTGTTCGTCGACGAGGCCAGGCACGCGCACGTGGTCGGCTGATCCTGCGTCGTACCGAACTGAAGGGATCCACAGCCATGGCGGTCAACCGCGGACTGCTCGTTCTCCTTGAGGCCAAGGCCGGCAAGGAAGGCGAACTCGCCGCATTTCTGCAATCGGGTCGCGAACTCGCGCTGGCCGAGGAGGGCACGGTGACCTGGTACGCGTTCCAGGTCAACGAGAGCACCTACGGCATCTTCGACACGTTCGAGACCGAGGAGGGCCGCCAGGCGCACCTCAACGGCGAGATCGCCAAGGCGCTCGGCCAGATCGCTCCCGACCTGCTGGCCAAGGACCCGGACATCCGTCCCGTGGATGTCATCGCCGCCACCTGAGTGCCTGGTGGGTCTGGCCGGATGCACGTCCGGCCAGACCCATCGGTTCAGTGCGCCGCCACGTAGCGAATCATGCCGATGACGTCCTCGGGCACGAGCCTGCCGATCGGGCCGCTGGAGTAGACGCTGACCACGACGCGGCCTGCCGGGTCGAGCACGAAGCCGGTGGACTGCAGGTGGCGTGGCTCCTCGTTGACGAAGGCACCCGTGGCGGCGGCGACCGCGGCCACGTCAGCGCTGTGCCCGACCGGGAACGTCAGGTGGTGCTTGGCGATCGTCGTTCGTGTAGTCGCCTCGTCGTCCGAGGACAGCGCGACGACGGTGGCGCCGACCGCGTCGAGTTGTTCCTCGGCCCGCTGGAACGCGCGCAGCTGTGTGTTGCAGTAGGGACAGAACGCGCCCCGGTACAGCAGGACGACGCCGTACCGGCCGGCGAGCGCGTCCGGCAGGGTCAGCTGCTGGCCGCCGGGCAGCGCGACGGACAGGGTGGGAAAGCGATCCCCTTGGTCGAGCATCTTGTTCTCCATTGTGGACTAGACGGCCAACCTGCCGCCGTCTACCGGCAGCACCACACCGTGCACCATGCTGGCGGCGTCCGACGCGAGGAACACCACGCCCGCCGCGATCTCCTCGGGTGTGCTGACCCGCTGGGCCGGTGTCGTGGCGGCGAGTTGGTCGAGTGCATCGCCCATCGGCAGGGTCCCCTCGGTGCGGGTCGGGCCGGGACTGACCGCGTTGACCCGGACGCCGTGCGGGCCGAACTCGGCGGCCCACGATTTCGTGAGCAGTTGCAGCGCCGCCTTCGTCGACCCGTACAGCGGCATGCCGGCCATGCCGAAGCTGGCGACCATGGTGGTCAGGTTGACGATCGCGCCGTGGCCACGTTCCGCCATCAGCGGTGCGAGTTCGGCGACCAGGTAGAACGGCGCCTTCACGTTGATCGCGAAGGCGGTGTCGAACTCTTCTTCGGGCACCTGGGCCGTTGGCGCGAACGGGAACGCGCCCGCGTTGTTGATCAGGATGTCGACGTGACCGCCACCGGTCGCGATGGCCTGTTCGGCCAGTTGGCGCACGCTGGGCAGGGAGCTCAGGTCGGCGGCCAGGAAGTCGGCCTTGCCGCCGGCCGCCCTGATCGTCGCCACGGCCTGCTCGCCCCTGGCTTGGTCGCGGCCGGTGATGATCACGTGGGCGCCGCGCTCTGCCAGTTGGGTGGCGACGACGCGGCCGATGCCGCTGTTGCCGCCGGTCACCAGTGCTGTCCTGCCGGAGAAGTCGTTTGTCATGATCCGCTTCCGTTGTCTGGAGTAGTTGCTCCAATAGTGTCGACAGAAAAATGGAGTGTCAACTCCAAAACTGGTAGCATGCGTGTCATGGTGAAGGAGGCACGCCTGACGGCGAAGGGACTGGCCACCAGGCAGCGGATCGTGGACGCGGCATCGGAGCTGATGCTGGAACGAGGCGTCGCGCGCACGACGATCGAGGACATCCAGGACGCGGCAAAGGTCAGCGCTTCCCAGCTGTACCACTACTTCGCGGACAAAAATGATCTCGTGCTGGCGGTGATCGACCGCCAGACGGACCTGGTGCTCGGCGTGCAGCACCAGGGGTTGGACCGGCTGGACAGCTTCGAGGCCCTGGTGGCGTGGCGAGACCTGATCGTCGGCATGCTGCGGGGGCTGGGCTGCGTGGGCGGATGCCCGCTGGGCTCGCTGGCCAGCGATCTGGCGGAGACGGATCCGGTGGCCCGGGCGCGGCTGGCCAACTCGTTCGCGCAGTGGGAGGGCCTGCTGCGCTCGGGCCTGGCGGCGATGTGCGCGAGAGGCGAGTTGCGGGCCGACATCGACGCGGACGACCTGGCGCTGGCGATGCTCGCGTCGGTGCAGGGTGGCCTGCTGCTCAGCCAGGTCCGCAGGACCACCAAACCACTTGAGGTAGCGGTGGACACGGCGATCGCCCACCTACGGACGCTGAGCGTGTAGATCCGGCCGTCAGGCACGCGGAAACGCTCAGCTCCGGACGCTGGCCTTCAGATACTCGATGCCCAGGTCCAGCGCCGCCTCAAGATGCGTCGTGTGCCCGGTGGACAGCATCACCACGACCCCGCCCTGCACGCCGGCCAGCAGCCCCGCCGCCGTCCGGTCCGCGTCCAGCCGCTCGGCTATCTCACCCTGTCGCTGCATGTCCCGAATGCCGTCCGCGATCTCACTTTGCCACTGCACCAACAGTTCGCTGACCACCGCCTGCGCGCCCGGCGTACTGCGGCCCAACTGGGACACCAGCACATGCAGCGGGCAACGCTGCCCCTGCCGCCGATACCGCTCCACCACCGTGTCCCGCCACGCCTCCCACGCCCGCCAGGACGTGAGCCGCCCCAACTGCGGCTGCTGGTCGGCCAACACCTGGTCCGCCTCGTACCTGGCCACCGCGAGCAGCAGTTCCTCCTTGCCGTCCGGGAAGTAGTGGAACAGTTGGCTCTTGCTCGTCCCGGTCCGCGCCCGCACGTCGTCCAGCGTCGTGGTGATCACCCCGCGCTCCCGGATCTCGGCCGCGGCACCCTCGATGATCCGCTGCCGGGTCGCCGTGCCCTTCGCGGTCAGCGTCCTGGTCACCGCACACCTCCAATTTCTGGACTTGCGGGTCCATTTTTGCCGTGCCACGTTGGTGTTGTCCACCCCACGAGATCGGAAACACTCACATGAGCACACGTCTGCCCGGTCGCACCGCCCTGGTCACCGGCTCGACCGACGGCATCGGCGTCGCCGTCGCACAGGCACTGGCCGCCGAAGGGGCCACCGTCATCGTCACCGGCCGCGACGCCACCCGCGGCCAGCAGGTTGTCGCCGGCATCACCGACAAGGGCGGCCAGGCCACGTTCATCAAGGCCGATCTGGGCGCAGGCGCAGCAGCCATCAACGAACTGGCCGACGCGGCGGAGAAGACAGCGAACGGCCCGCTGGACATCCTGGTGAACAACGCAGCCATGCTGATCGTCCCGTCACCGACCACCGAGGTCAGCGAGGACCTGATCGACCAGGCCCTGAGCGTCAACGTGAAGGCCGCGTTCCTGCTCACCGGCCGCGTCGCGCCGACGATGGCCGCGAGAGGCAACGGCGTCGTCATCAACATGGGCTCGATCAACGGCCTGTTCGGCATGGCAAACTCGGCGCTCTACAGCGCCACCAAGGCCATCATCCACTCGCTGACCAAGTCCTGGGCCGCCGAGTTCGGCCCGGCGGGTGTCCGGGTGAACACCGTCGCTCCCGGGCCGACACTCACCGCCAAGGGCATCGCGATCATGGACCACCTCGCGCCGATGATCGCCGGCATGCCGTCCCGGCGGGCCAGCGAGCCCGCCGAGGTGGCCGCCGCCGTCGTGTTCCTGGCCAGCGACGACGCGGCCAACATCCACGGCGCCACCCTGTCCGTGGACGGCGGCCGGGCCGCTGTGTGAGACCTACTTGGGGTCGTACGCCAGGTTGGGCCGCAGCCAGCGCTCCACCTCGGCCATCGGCACACCCCGCCTGCGGGCGTAGTCCAGGACCTGGTCCTTGCCGATCCGGCCGACCGTGAAGTACTTCGACGCCGGGTGCGCGAAGATCAGCCCGCTCACCGCGGCAGCAGGCTTCATCGCGAACGACTCGGTCAACTCGATGTCCAGTTTCGAGGAGTCGAGCAGGTCGAACAGCAGCTGCTTCTGGCTGTGGTCGGGGCTGGCCGGGTAGCCGAGCGCGGGTCGGATGCCACGGAACCGCTCGGCGTGCAGGTCCTCGAGCACCGGGTCGGCGTCCGGCTCGAACCAGGCCCGCCGGGCCTCCAGGTGGATGTACTCGGCGAACGCCTCGGCCAGCCGGTCGGCCAGCGCCTTCACCATGATCGACTTGTAGTCGTCGTTGTCGTCCTCGTACCTGCCGGCCAGTTCCTCGGCACCCTGGATGGCCACCGCGAAACCACCGATGTGGTCACCGGAAGGGGCGATGTAGTCGGCGAGGCAGCGGTTGGCCCTGCCCTCCGGCTTCGACGTCTGCTGACGCAGCATCGGGAAGCTGAACTCGGTGCCGTCCAACAGGATGTTGTCGCCGTCGGAGTGCGCGGGCCAGAAGCCGTACGCGCCCTTCGCCTGGAACGAGCCGTCCTCGATGATCTCGTCCAGCATCGTGTTCGCGTCGTCGAAGAGTTCACGGGCCACCGGCTGGTCCAGGATCGCCGGGTACTTGCCCTTCAACTCCCACGCCAGGAACAGGAACTGCCAGTCGATCATCGCGCGCAGTTCGTTCAGGTCGGGCTCCACGATCCGGGCGCCGGTGAAGTCGGGCACCGGCAGGTCGGTGAAGTCGACCTCCTCGCGGTTGGCCCTTGCCTTGGCCATCGTGAGCAGCGGCTGCCGCTGGGTCGCCTCGTGCTTGGCGCGCAGGCGTTCCTGCTCGGCCCGGTTGCTCTGGTCCAGTTCGGCCGCCCTGCTCGGGTCCAGCAGGTCCGACACCACGCCGACCACCCGCGAGGCGTCCAGCACGTGCACCGTCGCACCGTCGTAGGCGGGTGCGATCCGGACCGCCGTGTGCTGGCGGGACGTGGTGGCGCCGCCGATCAGCAGCGGCAGCTTCAGCCCACGCCGCCGCATCTCCGTGGCCACGCCGACCATCTCGTCCAACGACGGCGTGATCAGCCCGGACAGGCCGACCGCGTCGGCACCCTCGGCCACCGCCGTGTCCAGCACCTTGGTGGCCGGCACCATCACGCCCAGGTCGATGACCTCGTAGTTGTTGCAGCCCAACACGACGCCGACGATGTTCTTGCCGATGTCGTGCACGTCGCCCTTGACGGTGGCCAGCACGACCTTGCCCTGCCCGCGACCGGGGTCGATCCGACCCTCCAGCCGGGCCTGTTCCTTCTCGGCCTCCATGAACGGCTCCAGGTAGGCCACCGAGCGCTTCATCACCCGCGCGCTCTTGACCACCTGCGGCAGGAACATCTTGCCCGCGCCGAACAGGTCGCCGACGATCTTCATGCCGTCCATCAGCGGGCCCTCGATCACGTCGAGGGGACGCGCCGCCGCCAGCCGGGCCTCCTCGGTGTCGGCCTCGACGAAGTCGACGATGCCGTGCACCAATGCGTGCGCCAGCCGCTCCTTGACCGGAGCCTCCCGCCAGGACAGGTCGACGACCCGCTTGGTGCCCGATCCGCTGACCGTTTCGGCGAACGACACCAGTCGGTCGGTCGCGTCGGGGCGCCGGTCGAACAGCACGTCCTCGACCAGTTCCAGCAGGTCGGCCGGGATGTCGGCGTAGACGGCCAGCTGACCGGCGTTGACGATGCCCATGTCCAGGCCCGCGCGCACGGCGTGCAGCAGGAACGCCGAGTGCATCGCCTCGCGCACCACGTTGTTGCCCCGGAACGAGAACGACAGGTTGGAGATACCGCCGCTGGTGCGCGCGCCAGGACAGCGCTCCTTGATCAGCGGCAGCGCCTCGATGAACGCCTTCGCGTAGCCGTTGTGCTCGGACATGCCAGTGGCCACGGCCAGCACGTTCGGGTCGAAGACGATGTCCTCGGGCGGGAAGCCGACCTCCTTGGTGAGCAGGTCGTAGGCCCGCCCGCAGATGGCCACCTTGCGTTCCACGGTGTCGGCCTGGCCCCGCTCGTCGAACGCCATCACCACGACACCGGCACCGTAGTCACGGACCCGCCGCGCCTGCTTCAGGAACGGCTCCTCGCCTTCCTTGAGGCTGATGGAGTTGACGACGCCCTTGCCCTGCACACAGCGCAGCCCGGCTTCCAGGACGGTCCACCGTGAACTGTCCACCATGATCGGGATGCGGGCGACCTCCGGCTCGGTCGCGACCAGGTTCAGGAACGTGGTCATCTCCTTGTCGCTGTCCAGCAGGTCGGCGTCCATGTTGACGTCCAGCAGGTTCGCCCCGCCGCGCACCTGCTCCAACGCCACGTCCACGGCGGCCTGGTGGTCGCCGGACTCGATCAGCCTGCGGAACCGCAGCGAGCCGGTCACGTTGGTGCGCTCGCCGATCATGACGAAACCCGTGTCGGCGCCGATGCCGAACGGCTCAAGGCCGCTGAACTGGGTCCGCGCCTGCGGTGCCGGCACCTGGCGCGGCTCCCGGCCGGCCACCGCGGCGGCGATCCGCGCGATGTGCTCGGGTGTGGTCCCGCAGCACCCGCCGACGATGTTGACCGTGCCGGCCCCGGCGAACTCGCCGAGCAGCCACCCGGTCTCGGACGGCGTCTGGTCGTAGCCGCCGAACGCGTTGGGCAGGCCCGCGTTCGGGTGGCAGGCCGTGTAGGTGTCGGCCAGCCGGGACAGTTCGGTGATGTGCGGGCGGATCTCCTCGGCACCCAGCGAGCAGTTCACGCCGACGACCAGCGGATTCGCGTGCGCGATCGAGTTCCAGAACGCCTCGACGGTCTGCCCGGACAGCGTCCGCCCGCTCAGGTCGACGATGGTCACCGAGATCCACAGCGGCAACTCCGGCGCGACCTCGCGGGCGGCCGCGATGGCCGCCTTCGCGTTCAGCGTGTCGAAGATCGTCTCGACGAGCAGCAGGTCGACGCCGCCGTCGGCGAGCCCCTGGATCTGCTCGGCGTACGACGCCTTGACGTCCTCGAATGTGACAGCTCGGTACGCGGGGTCCTCGACGCGCGGCGACAGCGACAAGGTGACGTTCAGCGGACCGATCGAGCCTGCGACGAACTTCCCGCCAGCCTCGTCGGCGGCCTGGCGCGCCAGTTGGGCGCCGCGCAGGTTCATCTCCCTGACCAGCGGCTGCAGCGCGTAGTCGGCCTGGCCGATGCTGGTCGCGGTGAACGTGTTCGTGGTGGTGATGTCGGCGCCCGCCGCCAGGTACTGGCGGTGCACGTCCAGCACCAGGTCGGGCCGCGTCAGGTTCAGCAGGTCCGGATCGCCGGTGACGTCCTTGGGGTGGTCGGCGACGACGTCGCCGAGGTAGTCCTCAGGTGCCAGCCCGGCATTCTGGAACATGGTGCCCCAGGCACCGTCGAGCACCGCGATGCGCTGGTCGAGCAAGGCCCTCAGGCGCGTTTCCGGTGTTTCCATGCAGCACCTCCCACTGGTGGGAGGCGCCCTTGTTCCGGTGGTGCGGACCGAGCGTGGCGGACACTTGTCCGTTGCAGCGCCTCTCGACCCGTGTACTGACGTTACCGGAAGTCGCTTGGGCGCCGCTTGAAGTCCACTTCATGGACTGCCACCCGAATGGGGGGCGATTAGGCTGACCGCCATGAGCTGGGTACCGGCGAACAGCCGTTATGACGACATGCAGTACCGCAGGACCGGCCGCAGCGGGTTGCTGTTGCCGCTGGTGTCGCTCGGTCTGTGGCACAACTTCGGCACCGAACGGCCCTACGAGACGCAGCGGGAGATCTGCCGGCGCGCTTTCGACCTCGGCGTCACACACTTCGACCTGGCCAACAACTACGGCCCGCCGTACGGCACCGCCGAGGAGAACTTCGGCCGCATTCTGGTGGACGACTTCGGATCGCTGCGGGACGAGCTGGTCATTTCCACGAAGGCCGGTTACGACATGTGGCCGGGCCCCTACGGCGACCACGGCTCACGCAAGTACCTGCTCGCGTCGCTGGACCAGTCGCTGAACCGGATGGGCCTGGACTACGTCGACATCTTCTACTCGCACCGGTACGACCCGGACACGCCGCTGGAGGAGACGATGGGCGCGCTGGACACCGCCGTCCGCTCCGGCCGTGCGCTGTACGCCGGCATCTCGTCGTACTCGCCGGCCAAGACCACCGAGGCGGCCGCGATCCTGCGTGAGATGGGCACTCCGCTGCTGATCCACCAGCCGTCCTACTCGATGGTGAACAGGTGGATCGAGGACCAGGGCCTGCTGGACACGCTGGAGCAGGAGGGGGTCGGCTGCATCGCGTTCTCGCCGCTGGCGCAGGGCCTGCTCACCGACCGCTACCTCGACGGCGTGCCGGCCGACTCGCGCGTGGCGACCGGCGGCGCGATGAGCGAGGGCATGCTCACCGAAGACAACCTGGCCAGGGTGCGGGCGCTGAACGAGATCGCGGCCGGGCGCGGCCAGAGCCTGGCCCAGTTGGCGCTGGCCTGGGCGCTGCGCGACGAGCGGGTCACGTCGGTGCTGATCGGCGCGAGCAGCGTCAAGCAGTTGGAGGCCAACGTCGGCTCGCTGGACAACCTGGCGTTCACCGACGACGAGCTGGCCGAGATCGACAAGCACGCCGTGGACGCCGGCATCAACCTGTGGGCGTCGTCCAGCTCTTACTGACAACGGGGGCACATCGTGCGGAACAGGACGTATCGAGCACAGGTCGGCGAGGCCAACTCCACGGCGCTGGCCACCGAGAGCCGTACCCACTTCCTCGCGTCCGAGTACCGCCCGCACGACGTCGGCGACGGCTGGATCGAGCTGAGCGAGGCTGCCCTGGGGGCGTCCCGCGAACTCGGTGAGGAGGAGGACGGCGCCATCACCGACGACGCCGACGGCCTGCGGATCTGGGTCGGCGACGAGGCCTACGACCTGGAGGTCGTCGACTGACCTGCCGGCGCCAGCGTCGGTAGCGGCCCGTACCCGGGGCCGCCGTCACCGGACCGGCACGGCTGCGCGGGCGTGCCGGTGAGCTCGCACAACACGTCCTGGATCTGGATCAGCGCGTGCAGCACCGGGTCTGTTGCCCTGGTGCCCGGCGCCGCGTCGGTGCGGGCGAACAGGGCGGCGTCGGCGATGGCCAGCGACTCGGCGGCGGCGGCCTGGCCCTGGCCGATGGGTGCCTCGGTGAGCAGCGTCGCCGCCGTCGCCAGCGCACGGCAGGCAGCGGCAGGGCCCTCCACCGGGCACGCCGTCGGCCGCCTCGTGGCCACCGCCAGCTGGCGGGCATGCGTGGTGAGCGCCGCGAACAGGGCCAGCCTGCGCCGGGTCCGTGGCGGGCTGTTCCCCCACAGCAGCGGCCGGGTCAGTGGCCTGGCCACGATGGCCAGTTGCCGCAGGTCGTTGTCCAGGCTCCTGGACAGCCCGTCGATGTCCTGGCCCGGCTCGGCGGCCCCGCCGACGCGGTCGGCCACCGCGCCGAGCAGCGCGGCCAACGCGGTCAACAGGTTGTTCCTTGCCGCCCGCACGGTGTCTCGTGTGGACAGTGGGGTGACCACGACAGCGACGATGAAACCGACGGCGGCGCCGATCGCGGTCTCCTCGAGGCGCAGCACCAGCAGGCCTGCCGAGAACTCGTGCAGCACGCTGTACAACTGCCCGAGCATGATGGTCAGGAAGAAGATCATGTACGCGTAGGAGACGCGGATCAGGTAGAAGCCGCAGAACATGCTCGCCACGATCACGACCAGCACCCACGTCGTGCTGCCCGCCGTCAGCTCGGCCACCCAGATCGACGCGAACAGGCCGAGCATCGTGCCCACAACGCGGTTGGCGCCCTTGATCGCGGTCTCGGTCCTGGTGGCAGTGCCGGTGAAGATGATGAACGCGGCGATCACGGCCCAGTAGTAGCGGGTCTCGGACAGCTCCCGGCCTGCCAGGATGGCCAGCCCGCCGGCGACAGCCACCTGGATGGCCTGCCGGTTGACCAGGCCGAGCCTGGCCAGCGGGTTCCAGCGGGCGCCCCTGGCGGCCACGTCGGCCGCGACGGCGGGGGAGCCGGGCAGGTTGCCCATGGCCAGCCCCACCACTGCCTCGAAGTCGTCAGCCGGCGCGTCGTCGGCCTGGTCGCGCCACGCGTCGTCGCTGGTCTGCCTGGCCAGTGCCACGAACTCCAGCGCCGCGACGGCGAAGTGCCGTGCCGGCCACCAACCGGTCGGGCGGTCGCCGGCCGGCTCGATGTCCGCTGCCTCGGCCATGGCGTGTGCCGCCCGGTCAGCGGCCACGTCGTCCCGCCTGGCCAGCCGGTCGGCGATGCCTGCTGCCGATGCCGCGAGATCGGCACCGTCGACCACCAGCGCGTCGCTCGCCGCGGCCAGCCGGTCCAGGATCTGCTGGGCGTCGACCAGCGCCCTGCGCAGTGCCGACGCCGACCGGTCGGCGGCCGTCGCGCCCGGCTCCGCCGACCAGCCCTCGACGATCAGCGCGGCCTCGGCCAGCTTGGCCTGGCTGGCCCGCAGCCGCCGCCGTGCCCGATCCTGTTGGCCCGGTTGGGTTGTCTCAAGCAGGTCGGCGCACGCCCTGGTTACGGCGCGAGCGCGGGCGGCGAACGCGCGGACGGTCCGGCGCAGCGTGCGGGCCGGATTGGTGCGCAGCACGGTGATGGACAGCAGCAGTACCCACGCGGACGCGAGCGTCACGTCGGCCAGCAGGGTGGGCAGCATCGACAACGTCGCGTGCAGGAACGACGCGAAGAAGTACCCCATCCAGCACATGAAGCCGTAGAAGAAGAACGGCAGCCCGAAGCGCCGCACGAACACAGCGACGAACATCACGACGACGAAGATGCCGAGCATCAGATCGGTACGGCCGGCAACGGCCACGCCTGCCACCATGCCGAGGCCGAGCGCGACCGGGAAGAACACCGCGGTGCGCGCCTTCCGCCAGGCGCCGGTGCCGGTCAGCGCCATCGAGCCCATCATCGCGACGACGGCACCGAGCAGCATGGCGATCAGCGTGCCGGTCGAGCCGGCATGGGTCAGCGTGGCGAAGCCGAACTCCACCGCGAGCGCGCTGGCCATACCGGCCGACGCGCTCAGCGCCATTCGTAATCGGCCGAGGCCAGGATCCGACGCGACCACCCGGTCTGCTGCCTCGGCAAGCCAACCAGGCACCCGCGACCACCCCTTTCACCGGCCGGTACGGATAGCGGTATGGTACCGGCATTTATCGGTATCATACCGCTGTTCGGGAGTGCCCATGGCCGCTCAGTCCGAGGCGAGCACGATCGCGGATCCGTCCGACGGTGACGGGTTGGACGTGCTGGAGATGGCGACGGCCGTGCTGATGCGCAACTTCGAACTGCTGCGCCGCCGCAGCGCCGTGTACAAGGAGCTGGACAAGGCCGAGTACCTGCTGCTGCGCACCCTGGACCGGTTGGGACCGGCCGACATCGGCACGCTGGCCAGCGCGGTCGGCCTCGACCCCTCGACGGCGGGCCGGCAGGTGGCCGTGCTGGAGAGCAGGGCGCTGGTGGACCGCACGCCTGCCGCAGCCGACCGCAGGCGGAGCATCATCGCGCCCACCGACGAGGGCCACCGCAGGATGGAGACCACCCGCGCGCGGCGCCGGGACGCGACGCAGGAGATCCTCGCCGACTGGACCCCGGACGACATCAGCGAGCTCGGCACCTTGCTGACCAGGTACAACAAGGCGGTAGCCGACCGCTATCTCAGCGAATGAACCCCAGGAGAGGACAACAGCACGTGTCGAACAGCGCCCTGCTCGTGATGGACATCCAACGGTCGATCGTGGAGCGCTTCCCGTCCGACGACTACCTGCCCAGGCTGCGCGACGCGATCGACACCGCGCGCTCGGCCGGCGTGCCGGTGATCTACGTGGTGGTCGGCTTCCGGCCAGGTCACCCCGAGATCAGCAAGCGCAACAAGAGCTTCGGCGCGCGCATCGGGTCCGGCACGTTCGTGACCGGTGATGCCGGCGCCGAGATCCACCCGGACGTCGTGCCGGCACCCGGCGACACCGTCGTCACCAAGCGGCGGGTCAGCGCGTTCGCCGGCAGCGACCTGGACATGGTGCTGCGGGCGGGCGAGATCGACACGCTCGTGCTGACCGGCATCGCCACGAGTGGCGTCGTGCTGTCCACCGTGCGCCAGGCCGCCGACCTGGACTACCGGATCACCGTGCTGGCCGACGGCTGCCTGGACTCCGACCCCGAGGTGCACCGTGTGCTCACCGAGAAGGTGTTCCCCCGTCAGGCCGACGTCATCAGTGTCGCGGACTGGCGGCCCTGATCGCGGACGGGCCCGCGTCGACCACCTGCATGGTCAGGTCGAGCGTGTCGAAGTGGATCAGCGACTCGCACCACCACGTCATGCCGGCGTCGGCCATGCCGACGACGTCCACGGTCGGCGCGTCCAGCCACGCGGCGCTGGTATTGCCGGTGACCACGACGTCGAACGGCTCGCTCTCCGGCAAACCGTTGGCGTGCAGGGCAGTCATGGCCCTCTCCACGTTCTCCACGGTGGCGGCACCGTCCCCGCCGAGCAGCACGATGCCGTCGTGGCGGGCCGCGCGGTGCGCGGCCCGCACCTCGGGCAGGGTGGCGGCGACCCACACCGGGATGCGGTACGGCTCGGGTTCGCCTGCCGGCAGTTCGACGGGGTAGTACGGCCCGGTGCCGCTGTACTCCCGACCGGTCCACAGCGCGTTGATCACGTCCAGCGCCTCGTCGGCCCTGGCAGCCCGTTCGCCGACGCCGATGGCTTCGCCGAACCGGCTGAGATCGCCGTAGTCGTCGGCCCCGAGGCCGACGCCCAGCACACACCGGCCGCCGGACAGCCTGCTCAACGTGCCTGCCTCCCGGCCCACCACCCATGGCCGTCTGCGCGGCAGCGGGCTGATCATGGTGCCCAGCCGGACGGTGGAGGTCGCGTTGGCCATCGCGCCGAGCACGACCCACGGGTCGGACACGGCGATCGGACCGTCGGCGAGCACGTGTTCCCAGAGGAAGACGCCGTCCCAACCTGCTGTTTCGGCGCGGCGGGCCAATTCCACCAGGGCTACTGGATCGGCGAGTGGGCCGAAGGGAGGCAGATAGAGGCCGTATCGGAGCGGTGTTGGCGACACGTGCGACACGTTACCCGTGCGTGATCAGACGCCTTGACCGGAGCAGCAACACCATGGTGACGGCCAGAATCGGCAGCACCGTCGCGTGATAGGCGATGTCCACCGCCGCGCCGCTGGCAGCGGTGATGCTGATGCCGACGACGAAACCGACGAGGGCGAAACCGATGGCGGCCAGAGCGGCAGGCCGCGCCCGGTCCGGAATTCGCCACACCGCAAGGGCTCCGGCCAGCAGGACGACGCCGATCACGGCCTCCGCTATGCCTGCGTCGCTCGATCTGAACGGTGGCGAGCCGTCGGTGAGGACGCCGGCCAGGTGCAGATAGGACATGATCCCGAGGCTGCCGGCGATCACCGCCATCGTCACGCCGAATCCGCTTCGGACACTGTCGTCGCGCGAGGCCGGGGCTTCCGCTGTTGGTAGTACTGACATGTGTTCATCGTGGCCGGTCAGCCGGGTCCGGGCATCGGGCCAGGAGCGGCCCTGCCGCCTACTGCGCGGTGCGTACGCGGCGTCGCCGCTTGCGGTAGGTGTCGACGCCGTAGGTGGCGCACAGGCTGGCGGCCAGGGCCAGAATCACCGTCGTACCAAGGAAACGCGTCTTGCCGCCCAGCTTGGGCGCGGGCGAAGTCGGGGTGACGACGTCCTTCACCACGATGAACGACGCGGCGGGCGCGCCGAGGTCCTTCTGCCGCTGGACGAGTTCCTGACGCACGTACTGGATGGCCAGGGCCACAGTGCTCTGCACCGTCTCCGGTTGCTGGGCGTCCGCGGTGACGACGATGAACGGGCCGGTCAACGCGCCGTCGGATGCTGTGTAGGTCGCCGTGCCGCCCTTGGCGTGCACCTGTTGGGCGACATTGGGACTGTTCAAGCTCTGGATCAGCAGTTCGGAGCTGGTGGTGAGGCTGTCGGCGAAGGACAGCAGCGGGTTCGCCACCTCCTCAGGACCGAGCGAGTGGTCCTTCGCGGCCGATGCCGGGTCGGGCTCGGTCAGCACCACGGTGCCGGTGGACTCGTACTGGTGCGGCGTCCGGTCGGCGGCGAACAGCGAGATCGCGAGCACCAGGAGGAACACCGGGATCGCGACGTACCACAGGCGGGCAATGGCCCGCACGGTGCTCGAGAAGTCCACGCGTGTCGCTCCGAGGTCGGCTGATCGGATACTTTACCCCTACAAAATGTAGGTGTCGGGCAACCTCACCCGTACGTGTTAGGTCGCTGAAGTGTGGTTGTTCGTTAGTTCGGCCACGGTCATTCCCCCTGTCGAGGGCAGCCCACCCATCGCGGCCAGCGCGTCGCCCGCGCCGGCCAACCCGATCACCGAGCCGACCAACAGGTCCGGCCGCAGCGTGCCGTCCGCGACCATGGCCAGCATCGCCGGGTACTCGTGCGCGGCCATGCCGTGCGAACCGTAGATCTCCAGCTCACGGGACACGACCAGATCCATCGGCAGCGGCGGGGTGGCAGCGGCGCCGAGCAGCAGGCCGACCTGCACGTGCCGGCCGCGTCGCCGCAGGCCGCGTACCGATGCCACCGCCGTGCCGGGCGAACCGAGAGCGTCGACCGACACCGCCGCGCCGCCGCCGGTGATCTCGACCACAGCGGCCGCGGTGTCGATGCCGCTCGCGTCCACCACTGCTGTAGCGCCCAGTTGGCCGGCCAGGTCCAGTGCGGCCGGGGCCACGTCCACGGCGACCACCCTGGCGCCCAGCGCCGCGCCGATCATGACTGCGGACAGGCCGACCCCGCCGCAGCCGTGCACGGCCAGCCAGTCGCCCCGCGCGATCCTGCCGTGCACGGTGAGCGCCCGGAACGCCGTGGCGAACCGGCAGCCCAGCGACGCGGCCGTGACGAAGTCGAGCGAGTCCGGCAGCCGCACCAGATTCGCGTCGGCGGCGTGGATCGCGACCAGTTCGGCGAACGAACCGGGACCGGTGAACCCCGGCTGAGTCTGTTGTGGACAGACCTGCGCCTCGCCGGCCAGGCAGAACTCGCACACGCCACAACCGCAGACGAACGGCACCGTCACCCGGTCACCCACCCGCCACCCGGTGACACCGTGGCCGATCTCGGCGACCTCACCTGCCAGCTCGTGGCCGGGGACGTGCGGCAGCGCGACCGGGTCGTGGCCCTGCCAGGCGTGCCAGTCCGACCGGCACACACCGGTGGCGCGCACGGCGATGACCACGCCACCGTCGGGGCACTTGGGCTCGGCGACCTCGGCCAACGTGGGCGTGGCGCCGTACTCGGCGTAGACGATCGCCTTCATGACGCGAACCCGGTGAGGCGGGGATCTTCTCGGTACACCTGCGCAAGTGTCTCCGGTGGCGGCGCTGTCTGCCACGGGGCCCCGGCTGTGCGGTCACGCCAGGCGAGCGCTGGGCGCTTCGCCTTCGGCGATGAACGCCTGGCGGCATTCCCTCCGCAGAGATGGCCGACCTCACAGCCGGGGCACCCGCCTGCCTGATCCGGCCGTTCTGTCGACTTCGAGACCGCCACCGCCCGTTGATCTCGGCAGCGGCCTCGGTTTTCCGGTATAGCTCTGGGTGTGACCCGCAACGCGTTCGTGCTGGGCGGCGGTGGTGTGCTCGGTGCCGCCGAGGCCGGCATGGCTCAGGCGTTGGCCGAGGCAGGCGTGGTGCCTGACCTGATCTGCGGCACGTCGATCGGCGCCATCAACGGTGCCGCCATCGCCGCCGACCCGACCCCTCATGGCGCCGAGGAACTGCTCGCCACCTGGGAGGAACTGGCCGCCGAGGACGTACTCGGCGGCTCGATGATCGGCAGGGTCGTGGAACTCGTGCGCAGCGGCACCGCGCTGCACGGCAACGAGAACCTGCGCCGCATGCTGGACAAACGGCTGCCGGTGAGCACGTTCGAGGAACTCACCGTGCCGTTCGAATGTGTCGCGGCCAGTATCGAGGGCGCCCGGGAGCACTGGTTCGGCTCCGGCGACCTGGTGGACGCCGTCCTCGCATCGTGCGCGCTGCCCGGCGTGTTCCCGCCGATGCGGATCGGTGACGAGCACTTCCTGGACGGTGGACTCGTCAACAGCATCCCGCTGGGCAGGGCGGTGGCGCACGGCGCGGACACCGTCTGGGTGCTGCACGTCGGGCGGGTCGAGGAGCAGTTGATCGTCCCGAAGTACCCGTGGGAGGTCGGCTTCGTCGCGTTCGAGATCGCACGTCGGCACCGGTTCCACACCGACCTGAGCCAGGTGCCGGAAGGCGTCAAGGTGCACCTGCTGCCGGCCGGCCAGGCGCCTGGCAGGTCGGCCTCCTGGTCCAACCTGCGCTACCGCGACGCCCGACGGATCGGCAAACGCGCCGAGTTGGCCTACCAGGCCTCCAGTGACTACCTGGCAGCGCTGCCGTGACCCCGGCGCGGGTGGCGCGCAGGATCGTCTCCGTGCCGCTGGTGGCCATTCTCGAGTTGGTGGTGCTGGCACTGACACCTGTCGTGCTGCTGGTCTGCCTCGTCGTGGCGGCGGTCGCCAGGTCGACCCGGCCGATCCGCAGCTCCTTGCTGGTCGGGGCCTACGCGGCCGTCGGCTTGTCGTTGATACCCCGGGTCCTGCTGCGCACCGACCGGGACTGGGACGCGTTGGTGCGCGAGGTGCTCGGCAAGGCGTACGCGATCCTGCGCACGCTGCTGGACGTGCGGGTCGTGCTGGAACCGGGCTCGGCGACGAAAGCGCAGGTGGCGGCCACCGATCGTCCGGTGATCGTGCTGGCCAGGCACTGCGGGCCGGGTGACTCGCTGTTCATCGCGTGGGTACTCGCGGACCACTACCGGTTGCGGCTCGGCGTGGTGCTGAAGGCGGCGCTGCGCTGGGAACCCGTCGTCGACCTGGCAGGCGACCATCTGCCGCTGTGTTTCGTCGGCCGGCACGAGCCGAACGCGCGGGCGCGCGTCACCGAACTGGCGGCATCGATGGTGGCCGGTGACGCGCTGCTGATGTTTCCCGAGGGCGGCAACTTCAGTTGGGAGCGCTGGCGCAAGGCGGTGCGGAAGCTGTTCGCGGCCGGTGCCTACCGCGCCGCGTGGGCTGCCGTGGGCCAGACGCACACCCTGCCGCCGCACCGGGGTGGTGCCGGTGCGGCCCTGGTCGGAGCACCGACCGCCGACGTGTTGTTGTTGACCCACAGTGGTTTCGCCGACGACGGCCGGGACCGGCCGTGGTGGCGGCTACCCGTGCACCGGACCCTGCTGATGCGCACCACGCTGGTGCCCGGCACGATCGTGCCGAGGACCGAGGAGGCACTCGCCACCTGGCTGACCGCGACGTGGTCCGATGTGGACAGATGGGTCGCTGGAGTGTCGAGCAGCGACGAACCCTGACACAATGACCCACATGGCGCATACGAGTCGAGTCGTGATCGTCGGTGGTGGGTTCGCGGGCTTCCACGCGGCCCGCGCGCTCATGCACAAGCTGCCCCACGACTCCGGCGTCGAGGTGGTGCTGGTGAACCGCACCGACTACTTCCTCTACCTGCCGCTGTTGCCCGAGGTGGCGGCCGCGGTGATCGACCCGAGGCGGGTCACCGTGTCACTGCCGGCCGCGCTGCCCGGGGTGCGGCTGGCGCTCGGCGACGTGACGTCGGTGTCGCTGGAGGACCGCAAGATCTCCTACGTCGACCCGGAGGGCGGGGACCACGTACTGGACTACGACCGGCTGGTCCTGGCCGCCGGCAGCGTGAACAAACTGCTGCCGATCCCCGGGGTGGCCGAGCACGCGCACGGATTCCGGGGCGTCGCCGAGGCGCTCTACCTGCGCGACCACATCATCAGGCAGGTCGAACTCGCCGCCGCCAGCGACGATCCGGCCGAGCGGGACGCCCGGTGCACGTTCGTCGTGGTGGGAGCCGGTTACACCGGTACCGAGGTGGCCGCGCAGGGACCGCTGTTCACCAACGCGATCGTCAAACGGCACCACGAACTGAACGGGCAGCGGATGCGTTGGCTGTTGCTCGACCTGGCGCCCAGGGTGATGCCCGAACTGCAACTGCGGCTGTCCAAGGCAGCCGACCGCGTGCTGCGGAATCGTGGTGTCGAGGTGCTGACCAGGACGTCCGTGCAGGAAGCGACCATGGAGGGCGTCCGGCTGAGCACCGGCGAGTTCGTGCCGACGCGAACCCTCGCCTGGTGCGTCGGCGTCCGCCCCGATCCGCTGATCGAGACCGCCGGCACGCCGACCCAGCACGGCAGGCTCACCGTGGGCGCGAACCTGACGGTGCCCGGCCACCCCGAGGTGTTCGCCTGCGGTGACGCCGCCGCCGTGCCCGATCTGACCCGGCCCGGCGAGATCACCGGGATGACAGCCCAGCACGCCATGCGGCAGGGCACGCTGGCCGGGCGGAACGTGGCCGCGTCACTCGGCCACGGCGAGACGCACGAGTACAAGCACCACGATCTCGGCTTCGTGGTCGACCTCGGCGGCATGCAGGCGGCGGCCGATCCGCTGCACATCCCGCTGTCCGGGCTGGTCGCGAAGGTGGTCACCCGTGGGTACCACCTGGCGGCGATGCCCGGTAACCGGATCCGCACGGCGGCCGACTGGTTCTTCGACGCCGTGCTCGGCCGGCAGTCCGTGCAGTTGGGCCTGGTGCGGTCGGCGGCCGTGCCACTGGACACGAGGCCGCCGACCTCACGAGCCGACCACCCGCAGCCAGATCGGCCGCAGGCCGACTAGTCGTTGTGCCAGCGCTTGTAGTTGCCCTCCTGGATGCAGGTGATGTGCTTGTTGTTGCTGCTGATGGCATGGGCGCCGAGGGTCGAGCAGAACTCGCCTGCGTGATACCGGCCGGGCGCCGGTGCCGGCGGCGCCGGGGCCTTCGTCGGCTTCGGTTTCGGGACCGGCTTGGGCTTCGGCTTGGGCGCCACGTGGTGCACGGTGGTGCGCCGAGGGGCGACCACGGCGGCCCTGGTCACCCGCACGCTGGTCGTGGTCCTGACCGGGGCGGTGGTCGTCGGCACCGGCGCGACCGTGGTGGTCACCGGAGCGGCGGTCGTCGCGACCGGCGCCACGACGGCGGGCACGGTTGTGGTGGCCCGCGCGGGTGCCGTACTGGTGCTGGTGAGCGTGTCCGAGGTCGGCGTGCTGGTCGGCTGCTGGGTGTTGCCGAGGATCCCGGCCAACACGAATATCGCCAGCACCACGGCGCCGGTGATCCACGGCCAGCGGCGCCTGCGCTTCGGCTTCGGTGGGTTCGGGGGATAGGGCTCGCCGTACTGCGGAATCGTCATCGACTCGGTCGCCTTTCGGGTGTCGGCCTGGGCGGCCGTGGCGTCCGAGGGAGTGTGTCGATCACTGATCGTGACACGATCCGTGACGAGTTCACTCCAATGGCGCAGCGAGCTCCGGTGGCAGCGGGCGCGGCGGTACCGGCGTGGCCACGACGATCGACGTGGTGGTCTGCCCGTACATCAGGAACCGGTCCAGCACCGTCTCCAGTTCCGGCACGCTCGCCGCGTGGATCTTGACCAGGAAGCAGTCCTCGCCGGTGATCCGGTGGCACTCGCTCACCTGGGGCATCGCCGCCGCCAACTCGGCGAGCTTCGGTAGCTGCCCGGGTGCCGGCCGGATGCGGCTGAACGCTGTCACCGGCAGGCCGAGCGCTGCCGGGTCGACCACCACCTGGTAGCCGGTGATCACCCCGGCCCGCTCCAGCCGCTGTACACGCTCCGTGACGGCAGGCGCCGACATGCCGACCCGCCTGCCCAACGCGGACATGGTGATCCTCGGGTCGGCGTGCAACTCGGTGAGCAGCCGGATGTTGACGCGGTCCAGCAAGCCGTCCTGGCTGCTGTAGGTAGATCGACCGTTCGACCGTGATTCCACAGGTAACCCACCTCTCTGGCCTTTGATCCGCCATTCACATCGAGCGCTGACCTTTACAGGATGATGGCATGCCCACACTCACCCGGCTGCCACCCGCGTCGTACTTCGGTGTCAGCGCGGTGTTCCACTACCTCGGCCCGTCACTTGCCGTGCTGCTGTTCGCGCACGTCGACGTGCTCGGGGTGGCGTGGCTGCGGATCGTCAGCGCTGCCGTCGTGCTGGGCTTGTGGCGTCGGCCGTGGCGCCTGGTCAGCCGGATCGATCCCGCCCAGCGGTGGGTGCTGCTGGCCCTCGGCATGGTGCTGGCCGCGATGAATGCGCTGTTCTACCTGGCGGTGGACAGGTTGCCGCTGGCCACGGTCGGTGCCGTCGAGTTCCTCGGCACGATCGTGCTGGCCGCCGTCGGCACCCGCACCCAGCGCAACCTGCTGGCGTTGCTGATCACGGTCGGCGGTGTGGTCGCGTTGACCGAGGTGCGGCTGGGCGGCGAGGCGATCGGATTCCTGTTCGCGTTCGGCAACTGCGCGCTGTTCATGCTTTACGTGATGCTCGGCCACCGGACAGCCCACGACGGCTCGGCCAGTGGCATCGACCAACTCGCCGCCGCGATGCTGTTCGCCGCAGTGGTGGCGACCCCGTTCGGGCTGGTCCAAGCTCTGCCCGTCTTCGCCCATCCGCTGTGGCTGGCGTGGGGGGTCGGGGTCGGCGTGTGCTCTTCGGTGATCCCGTACGTCGCCGACCAACTCGCCATGGCCCGCCTGCCCAGGGCCGCGTTCGCGCTGATGCTGGCCCTGCTACCTGCCGCTGCCACCGTGCTCGGCCTGGTCGTGCTCCGCCAGGTGCCGACGCTCACCGACCTGCTCGGTATCGGGCTGGTCATCACCGGCGTCGCGGTGCGCCGTGACTAGGGTCAGTCAGGTGAAATGGTGGCGTCGGCGGCCCGCTGCCCATGAGCCTGCTGAGTCGAAGGCAGAGGCCGAGGCACGGTTCCGGCGGGAGAATCCGGTCGAGCAGGTGTGCGCCGCGCTGCTCGACGACGACCACATGGTCCGTCGCGCCGCGGCCAGGAAATTGAACCGGCTTGGTGCTCCGGACGCTGTACGGCCGTTGCTCGACGCGCTGGGCAAGCAGCCCAGGGTCAGTTCGGGGCACTCCGCCGGGGGCGACATCATCGGTGCGCTGGTACAGATCGGCGGCCCGGAGATCGAGAGCCACCTGTGCGCGCTGCTGACGACGGAGCAGTACTGGGAGGACCGCCTGATCGGCACCGGCGACAATCCGGATGTGGTGCCGGCCCTGGACTGGCTGGCCCCGGCGCTGGTCGGCCTCGGCGGGCCGGACCTGTTGCTGCGTCGCCTGCTCGACCTGCTGACCGACGAGCGGCCGAGGATGCGGGCCTACGCGGCCCATGAACTCTCAGACATCGCGTACCGCGCCACGGTCGGCTACGGCATCACGTTGTCCGGCGCCGGTCGGCTCACCGATGAGCACCGCGCGGCGATGTACGGCCCGTTCCACGCGGCACTGACGGACACGTGGAAGCAGGTGCGGCGACATGCGGTGACCGCCCTGGGACACCTGGGCGACACGGCCGCGGTTGACGGTGTGATCGCCCGCCTCGACGACGATGAGGGGACCGTCCGGTACGCCGCTGCCGTGGCGTTGGGCAATCTGGGCGATGTACGGGCCATCGAGCCGCTCCGCGGGCACGCGCGCGATGAGTATGCCGCCATGCCGGTCAGGGCGGCGCTGGCGAGGCTCACCCGGCGATGACGGAGGCCGACCGGCGGCCTGCGACAATGGAGGGATCCATTGCTGCGGGTAGGAGGTCGGATCGGTGCTGGCTGGCGATATCGGACTCGAACTGGGCGAGCGGGTCGCGCGGGCGTTGCGCGCCGCACTCGACATCGAGGTCACGGCCGCCGACGCCCTGATCCGCCCGTCCACCCGACCGGGTGCCGACTACCAGTGCAACGCGGCGATGAGCCTGGCCAAGCGGGTCGGCAAGCCGCCGCGCGAGGTGGCCGAGGCGATCGTGCGCGGCCTGGACGCGGCTGACCTGGTCGAACAACCCGAGGTGAGCGGTCCCGGCTTCGTCAACTTCGTGCTGCGCCAGGAATGGCTGAGCGACCAGGTTGCCGGACTGGCGGGCGATGCACGGCTCGGTGTGTCCACCGCTGCGGAGCCGCGCCGGTTCGCGATCGACTACTCCAGCCCCAACGTGGCCAAGGAGATGCACGTCGGGCACCTGCGCTCGTCCATCATCGGCGACGCGCTGCTGCGGCTGCTGCGGTTCAGCGGTCACGAGGTGTTGCCGCACAACCATCTGGGTGACTGGGGTACCCCGTTCGGGATGCTCATCGAGCACCTGGTGGACACCGACTGGGACAGCGGCGGCGAGCACACCATCACCGACCTGAACGGCTTCTACCAGGACGCCCGCAAGAAGTTCGACGCCGATCCCGCGTTCGCCGACCGGTCGCGGCAGCGGGTCGTCGCGCTGCAGAGTGGTGACGAGCGCACCGAGCGGCTGTGGCGACTGCTGGTGGACGAGTCGACACGGCACTTCCGGCAGGTCTACCGGCTGCTCGGCATCCAGCTGACCGACGACGACCGCTACGGCGAGAGTTTCTACCACCCGATGCTCGCCGACACCATCGACGACCTGGACCGCAGGGGCCTGACCAGGATCAGCGACGGCGCGGTCTGTGTGTTCCCGGCCGGCTTCACCAACCGGGAGGGTGAACCGTTCCCGCTGATCCTGCGCAAGAGCGACGGCGGCTACGGCTACGCGGTGACCGACCTGGCGACCGTCCGGTACTGGGTGGGCCAGCGGGGCGCGACCGACCTGCTCTACGTCGTCGGCACCCCGCAGGCGCAGCACTTCCAGATGGTGTTCGCGGCATGCCGGGAGGCGGGCTACCTGACCAGGGACGACCAGGCCGTGCACATCGGTTTCGGGTCGATCCTGGGCGAGGACGGCAGGACGATCCGCACCAGGGCAGGCGGTTCTATCAAGCTGGTCGAGTTGCTGTCCGAGGCGGTCGACCACGCTGCCGCCGCGGTGGCGGAACGGTCGGAACTGGACGAGCAGACGCAGGCGGACGTGGCCCGGGCTGTGGGCATCGGTGCGGTCAAGTACGCCGACCTGTCCGGCGACCGGGAGAAGGACTACGTCTTCACCTGGGACAAGATGCTGGCCAAGGACGGCAACACGTCGGTGTACCTGCAGTACGCCAACGCCCGCATCCAGTCGATCCTGCGCAGGGCAGGCACGCTGCCGGCACCGGGCACGCCGGTGTCGCTGACCGAGCCCGCGGAGCGCGCGCTCGCGGTGGCCCTGGTGCGGCTGCCGGCCGCCATCGACGCGGCAATCGAGGCGTACGCCCCGCACAAGCTGTGTGGCTACCTCTACGAGACGGCGACGGCGTTCACGTCGTTCTACGAGCGGTGCCCGATCCTGGCTCCCGACGTGCCGGCACAGATCCGGGAATCCCGCCTCGCGTTGGCCCAGCTGACCGCGAAAGTCCTCGTCCTGGGCCTGTCGCTGCTGGGCATCGAGGCGCCGGATCGGATGTGAGAGGTGTAAGGGCACCACGATCCGGGCAACCGCCACTAGTCGCCACACGTCCACACACATATGGGTCCTAGGCTGGGCCGGACAGTGCGACACGATTCGGGAGGTTGCCAGGTCATGGTGGATGGGTGGCAGGGCGGCGGTAGGGAGTACTACGAGCCGCATCGCCCACCGGTGAACCCGCGTCAGCACACCCGTGTGCTGCCGGATCAGCCCGGTGGTCGACAGGCGCCGCCGAACTATCGACCAGGCGACCCCTACGGACCGGGTGGCCCGCCGAACCGGCCGGGTGGCCCGCCGCGCAGGCCGGGTGGCCGAGGGCAGTTGCCGCCTCGCAAGCGGCGTTGGCGCCTGGTGCGGCGGATCATCGCCGTGCTCGTCGTGCTGTTCGTCGTCGGCGGCATCGTGACCTGGTTCTCCATCGACAGCTCCCTGCAGCGGGTGAGTGCGCTGTCCGACTACAGCGGCAGGCCAGCCCAGGGGTCCGGCACCAACTGGCTGATCGTCGGATCGGACTCCCGCCAGGGCCTGACCGACGCGCAGGCCGCGAAGCTGCACACCGGCGACGCCAGCGCGGTGTCCGGTGGCCGCACCGACACCATCATGCTGGTCCACCTGCCGGACAACAGCACCAAGCCGACCATGGTCAGCCTGCTGCGCGACTCCCTGGTCAGCATCCCCGGCCACGGTCGGACCAAGATCAACGCGGCCTACGCGTACGGCGGCCCTTCGCTGCTGGTGCAGACCGTCGAAGGGGCGACCGGCCTGCGCATCGACCACTACGCCGAGATCGGGCTGGGCGGTTTCGCCAGCGTCGTCGATGACGTGGGTGGCGTGACGATGTGCCTGCCGCAGGCCGACCACGACACGTTCGCCGGCATCGACCTGCCGGCCGGCTGCCAGAAGCTCAACGGCACCAACGCACTGGGCTACGTCCGCAGCCGGCACGCGTTCGCGGCCAGCGACTTCGCCCGCACCGAGCACCAGCGGCAGTTCATCGGCGCGCTGGCCAGCCGGATCGCCAGTCCTTCTGTGCTGCTCAACCCGTTCTCGTTCTTCCCGATGCTGTCCGACCTGCCGAAGGCGCTGACCGTCGACAAGGGCGACCACCTGCAGAACCTGCTCGGCCTGGCGTGGGCGCTGCGCGGCATCTCCGGCGGCGGTGTCGTCACGACGGCGGTGCCGATCGGTGGGTCGTCCGGCGGCTCGCTGCTGTGGAACAGGACCAAGGCGACGCAGCTGTTCGACGACCTGAACACCGACCAGGCTGTGCCGTCGAGTCTGATCACCAACGAGTGAAATCCGCCGCATGGTCGGCGGCCCACTGAGCGAAGGTGCGGGCCTGGGTACCGGTGATGTCCAGCACCGTGCTGGTCACCGGTTCCGGGTTCCGCACCATCTTGGCGTGACCATCCACAATGGATTTGGCGAACGGCGAATCGGGAAACAGTTCCCGCACGGCGTCCTCCGGGGCCAGCTCATCGAAGCGCAGCGGACGGCCGATCGCTTCGCCGATGGCATGGACCTGTTCGACCAGGGTCAGCTGTTCTGGCCCCGTCACGTGATAGCGCGCGCCGACGTGCCCATTCGTTGTCAGCGCACGGGCCGCTACCGCGGCGATGTCATGCTCGTGGATCAGTGAACGTGTTGCCGCGCCGTGGAACCAGCGCACCACGTCACCTGCCCGGATCTGGTCGGCCCACATCAGCGCGTTCTTCGCGAAGCCGGTCGGCCGTACGAAGGTCCATTCAGCGCCGGACTCCTCGATGAGGTGCTCCAGGCGGGCGTGTGAGCCGACGATGCCTGTGCCGTCGTGCTCATCGGCCACGGCGGCGGCGGACAGGTACACGATGTGCGGTGCGTGCCTGGTCAGTGCGTCGATCACCTCGGGCGCCACCTGGTCGGCTTGCAGGGTAGGGAAGACGAGGAACACGGAGTCGACGTCCTTGACAGCCGTGTCCAGCGACGCCGGGTCGGACAGGTCGCCGCGGACGACATCGACGCCGTCGGGCAGTGCGGCCTTTGCCGGGTCGCGGACGAGTACTCGCACGTTGTCGGCCGGCAGTTGGTTCAACAGCTGCCCACCAACCGTGCCGGTCGCTCCAGTGACCAGAATAGTCATGCTTAGCACGGTAGAACCTCGACCGGGGTGGAGGTCAAGCCGACACCGCCGCCGTCTGGCGTTCCTCCGAGCGATATCGGGTGAACGCCGGCAGCGCGAGTCCGAGCACCGCCGCACCGATGACGGTGGCGACGCCGCCGCTGAACGCGCTCACCGCGGGCGATGTCAGCGACCCGACCGCGCCGGCACGGAAGTTGCCCAGTTGCGGGCAGCCGACGCCGACCACGAACTCGGCCGCGCTGACCCTGCCGCGTTGGCCGTCCGGCGTTGCCAACTGGATCATGGTGGTGCGGAAGACGACACTCGTCGAGTCGGCGGCGCCCGCGATGGCCAGCAGGAGCATGGCCAGCCACAGGCTGTGCGCCAGGCCGAAACCCGCGATGCCGGCCCCCCAGATCGCGCCTGCGATCAGCATCGCGCGGCCCTGCCGGGACACGTGCCCGACCGGTCCGGACAGCGCGGCACCGAGCACGCCGCCGATCGACGGAGCAGCGGTGATCAGGCCGAGAGTCTGTGCCGCGCCGCCGAAGTGTTCGGCGTTGATGGCCGGGAACAGCGCGAAGGGCATGCCGAGCACGGTGGCGTTCATGTCCGCCAACAACGCGCCCACCAGTACCTTGCTGCGTCGGATGAACCTCAGCGAGTCGACGACCGCACGCGGCCCAGGACGTTGTGCGCCACTCTGCGGCGGCATCGATGGCAGCCTGCCGACGCCGTACAGGGCGGCGCCGAAGCTGACCGCGTCGATCAGGTAGCACACCTTCAGGCCCAAGGCCGCTGTCACGACACCGGCCAGCGCCGGGCCGACGATGATGGCGCCGTGCATCGCGAACATGGTGAGTGCGGCACCGGCCGGTACGCGTTCGGGCGCCAGCAGTCGGGGCAGGAACGTGCGGCGGGCAGGCCCGTTGAGTGAGCTGAGCACCGACTGGACCGCGACCAGGCAGTACAGCGGCCACACCTGGTTCAGCCCGGCGAACGCCTGCGCGGCGAACAGGGCCGACACGACGGCGGCACAACTGCTGGACACCAGCACCAGCTTGCGGCGGTCGACGGCGTCCACGACGGAGCCGCTGACCAGGCCGAGCGTGATCGCGGGCACGGCGATGGCCAGGCCGACCGCGCCGACGGCGGCCGACGAGTGCGTCAGCGTGTAGACCTGCAGGGCGACGGCGAAGCTGGTCATCTGGCTGCCGACCGACGAGAGGGCGGAACCCAGCCACAACCGCCGGAACGACGGTGACTCACGCAGCGGGCGGATGTCCATGAGCAGCCGTTTTCGAGTCACGATGGCAACTCTAACAGCGCTGTTGTATCTCGTCCTGGTATTTGATTTGCGCCGGTTGTCTAGGGTGAACAGCGTGACTGGCCTGACGGAGTAGTTCCCCGCCCCCTGTTCAGCTGGGCGCCCTGGTGCGCGCCCGCGTCACAGTCGAGGACTCCGCATGGCCGACATCATCTGTTCGAACGTCTCCTTCTCCTGGCCGGACGACACCCCGGTGTTCGACGACCTGTCGCTGACCGTCGGTGCCGGTCGCACGGGTCTCGTCGCGCCGAACGGCGCCGGCAAGAGCACGTTGCTCAAGCTCGTCGCGGGGGAGTACCTGCCCAGCGGCGGGACCGTGGCCGTGCAGGGGGTGCTCGGCTATCTCCCGCAGCATCTGCCGCTGGTCGGCGACCTGACGGTGGCCGAGGTCCTCGGCATCGCTCCGGTGCTGCACGCGTTGGCCGCCATCGAGTCCGGGGATGCCAGCGAGGAGCACTTCACCGCGGTCGGCAACGACTGGGACATCGAGGAACGCACCAACGCCCAACTCGACCGGCTCGGCCTCGGGGACGTCCGACTCGACCGGCGACTGGACACGCTCAGCGGCGGCCAGGTGGTGTCCATCGGCCTGGCGGCGCAGTTGCTGAAGCGGCCCGACGTCCTGCTGCTGGACGAGCCGACCAACAACCTCGACCTGGACGCGCGGCACACGCTGCACACCGTGCTCGACGACTGGCACGGCTGCCTGCTGCTGGTCAGTCACGACAGGGCGCTGCTCGACCGGATGGACCGGATCGCCGAACTGGACCGGGGCGAGGTCCGGTTCCACGGCGGGAGCTTCACCGCGTACGAGGATTCGGTGCGGGCCGCGCGGGAAGTCGCCGAGAAGAACGTGCGCAACGCGGAGCAGGACGTGAAGCGCGAGAAGCGGGAGATGCAGCAGGCCCGCGAGCGGGCGGCACGCAGAGCAAGCAACGCGGCCCGCAACATCAAGAGCGCCGGCCTGCCGAAGATCGTTGCAGGGGCCATGAAGCGCAGCGCGCAGGAGTCGGCCGGCAAGGCCGACGAGACGCACGCCTCGCGGGTCAGCGACGCAAGGTCCCGGCTGGACGAGGCGGGCCGAGCACTGCGCGACGAGCAGAAGATCGCGCTGGACCTGCCGGGCACCAACGTGCCGGCCGGCCGCACGGTGTTCCTCGGCGAGCGGCTACAGGTCCGCTACGGCGAGCGCGCCATGTTCGCAGGCGACGGCGTCGACCTGGCGATCCGAGGACCGGAACGGATCGCGCTGACCGGTCCGAACGGCGCCGGCAAGTCCACCTTGCTGCGATTGATCACCGGTGGCCTGGATGGCGGCATCGTCAAGCGGGCCGACGGCCGGATCGCGTACCTGTCGCAGCGGCTGGATCTGTTGGACGTCGACCGCTCGGTCGTGGAGAACCTGGTGATGTTCGCGCCGGAGATGCAGGAGACGGAGCGGATGCATCTGTTGGCCCGCTTCCTGTTCCGCGGCTCCCGCATCCACCTGCCGGTCGCGGTGCTGTCCGGCGGCGAGCGGCTGCGCGCCACTCTGGCGTGTGCGCTGTGCGCCGAACCGGCACCGCAGTTGCTGCTGCTGGACGAGCCGACGAACAACCTCGACCTGATCAGCGTCGGCCAGTTGGAGAGCGCACTGCACGCCTACCAGGGCGCGTTCGTGGTGGTCAGTCACGACGAACGCTTCCTGGCCGAGATCAAGGTGGACCGCTGGCTGCACCTGGCCGACGGCCGACTGACCGAAACCGGCCCACCCGACTGATCCGCGTCAGCGGTCGAAGGCGCCGTCCTTCACCGCCGCGACCAATGCCAACAGGTCCGCCTCAAGTACCGGGCCGCCTGAGGCCTTGCTGTCTCGCACGTGGCGCAGGCTGTGGGCGACCTCGATGCAGTTCGACTGGCCACCCGAGGCACGAGCCTTCTTGAACCGCAGAGGTTTCCGCTCCATCATCAGCTCCCCAACACGTACTGCTCGATCAGCGCGTCGATCCTATCCCTCGTTGCCCGCACTGACAGAGCGATGCCGTCCAGCTTGACTCGGGCAGTGGTATAGGGGTCGGTCTCCTCATCGAACAGGAACGTCGATGAGCCCAGGTGTTCCAGTACGACCACCGGTCCTGCCTTCTCGAAGTTCATCAGGTACCAGCTCGCGGTGCTGAAGGAGGTTGGCAGGTCGACAAGGCGGATGGTCAGCCCTTGTCGATGAGACAGTCTGTGCACGTGTCGTAGCTGGTCGACGAACCCGGATGCGTCGCAGAGCTGGTTGGTCAGGGCAGCCATGCCAATGAATGCTTGGTAGTCGACATCGCGCTTGCCCAGCAGTTCCTGCCGCTGTACGCGGGCACGCAGTCGTGGCTCGACATCGTGGTCGGAGACGCCCCAGTCGCGCATCACGGCTCGTGCGAATGTCGACGTCTGGAGCAAGCCCGGCAACAGCCCTGGGCTCCAGTCGATCATTCGGATGGCTTCGGCTTCATATGAGGCGAGCGCACCGAGATCGCCGGGAACGCCAGGCGGCGGTCGATCCCACCAGCCGAGCGCCACGGGCTCCTTGGCACGTGACACCAACTCGTCGCGCCGGTCGGCCGGCAGGTTGTAGACGACGGCGAGGCCCATTACCGCCTCGGGCGAGATGTGCCGGAGCCCGCGTTCAAGACGACTGAGGGTGGAGATGTTCCACTGGATCGCACCCGCGACCTCGCTCAGGCTCATGCCCGCCTGCTCGCGGATGGCCCTCAGCTCGGCGCCGATGGCGCGGTCGCGGGGCGTTCCGGGTCGGTGTTTGCCACCCAAGTTGAACCTCCCAGCGAGTTGCACTGTTTGTCACTGCGGTCAATGGCTTACGTTCCGTACGCGGATGCGGGCAAACGCTCGATCTGTGGCAAGAGGGTAGCGGGATGCCGCGGAGCGGCCCAGTCGACCCGTGGAACGGAGGACCACTCGCGATGACGACTCTCCATGAACCGGGGCACGGTGTTTTCGACAGCGGCAGCAACAGGCGTGGCGCTGTGCCGCCGTGGGATCCGGGTGCGTACGTGGGCGATGTGGTCTGGCACTTCGTCAGGCACTGGATAGCTGACGACGCAACCCATGAGGACAAGCTTCGATTTTTCAGTGCCCTGTATGGCGCGCTACGGACCGCTCCGGTACCGACTGGCGGTTGGTTCGACCACAAATGGTTGGAGTCGTTCGAGTGTGAGGTCAAGCGCTCCGTTGTCGGTCACGAACAAGCCATCGCCGAACGAAGTCGGACAGGTCGTTCGACCCCGACTAGGCGATGACGACCCTGGGGCCTGCCGCTGCCAGGTCCTCGGCGACTCTCGGGTCGATGCCCACGTCGGTGATAAACGTGTCCACGTCGCTGACGTCGCCGAATCTGGCGAAGTGGTCGTTGCCGACCTTCGTGTGGTCGGCCAGCAGCACCGTGCGCCGGGCGCTGGCGATGGCCGCTCGCTTGACCAGGGCTTCAGCCGTGTCCGGCGTGGTCAGGCCACGTTCCAGCGAGATGCCGTTGGTGGCCATGAAGGCCACGTCGACGTAGGTGTCGCGCAGGGACTGGAGGGCCCACGAGTCGACGGCGGCCAGGGTTCGGCTGCGCAGGCGGCCGCCGATCAGCATCAGGGTCAGGTTCGGGCGGGTGCTCAGCGCCATCGCGATGGTGACCGAGTTGGTGACCACGGTCAGTTCGCGGTCGGCCGGCAGGTGTTCGGCCAGGCGGGCCGTGGTGCTGCCCGCGTCCAGCAGGATCGCGCCTTCGGCCGGTATCTCGGCCAGTGACGCCTTCGCGATCCGGTCCTTCTCGGAGGTCATCACGGCGTCCCTGGTGGCCAGCGCGGGCTCGAAACCCAGGCGCTCCACCGGAATCGCGCCGCCGTGCACCCTGCGCAACAGGCCGTGCCGCTCCAACACGGTCAGGTCCCGGCGCACGGTCTCGGTGGTCACCGAGAACTCGGTGGCCAACTGGGCGACGTCCACCCGGCCCTGGGCCCTGGCCCGCTCCAGGAAGGCTCGCTGCCGCTCCTCCGCGTACATGGGCCCAGGCTACCCAGCCAGTTGGCTTTCAGCCCGTTCATGCGGGAAGTAGTGTTTATCGCGTCGCGAATCCAACATGAATCACTTGTAAACGGGCGCGAACCAACGTAGCGTTACGCCACATCGGCGTCAGCTGTGGGCGGCATCACACTGGAGGAGACGATGACGACTTCGGCCGAAACGGCAGATCAGTCCCGGTGGACGGCGGTCCGGGCCAGCGTCCAGCGGTTCGGCGGCCACCTTGCCGCGATGGTGCTTCCCAACATCGGCGCGTTCATCGCGTGGGGTCTGATCACAGCGCTGTTCATCCCGACGGGCTGGATACCGAACGCGACCCTGGGCGCCCTCGTCACCCCGATGATCACCTACCTGTTGCCGCTGCTGATCGGCTACTCCGGCGGCAGGTTGGTGCACGGCCAGCGCGGTGCCGTCGTCGGCGCGATCGGCACCATCGGCGTCATTGTCGGCTCCGACGTGCCGATGTTCCTCGGCGCGATGATCGTCGGCCCGCTGAGTGCCTACCTGCTCAAGCTGTGGGACGAGCGGGTCGGCTTCCGCGTGTCGCCCGGGTTCAAGATGTTGGCCGACAACTTCAGTTCCGGGATCCTCGGCGGCATCATCGCCGTACTCGGCGTGCTGGGTATCGGCCCCGCCGTGCAGTGGCTGAGCAAGCTCGCCGGATCGGGCGTGCAGGCGCTGATCAACGTCCACCTGCTGCCCGTCGCGTCGATCATCATCGAGCCAGCGAAGGTGTTGTTCCTCAACAACGCCATCAACCACGGCATCCTGGAACCCATCGGCGTGCAGCAGGCGGCGGCGCACGGCGGCAAGGCCATCGAGTTCCTGATGGAGACCAATCCCGGCCCCGGTCTCGGGGTTCTGTTGGCGTGCTTACTGTTCGGCCCGAGGCCGATGCGCGGGTCGGTGCCCGGCGCGATCGTCATCCAGTTCCTCGGCGGCATCCACGAGATCTACTTTCCGTACATCCTCGCCCGGCCGAAGCTGGTCCTCGCCGTGATCTGTGGTGGCGCCATGGGCGTCCTCACGTTCGTGGTCACCGGCGCCGGCACGACGGCCACGCCGTCGCCGGGCAGCATCTTCGCCGTCCTCGCACTGACCCCGAAGGGCAATTTCGTCGGCGTCATTCTCGGCGTGGTGATAGCGGCCGCTGTGTCCTTCCTTGTCGGTTCCGCGTTGTTCGGATTCGGCAGAACAGAGCGGGAACCGGAGAATTTCCTACCGGAGCAGAAACAACAGGCAGCTACCGAATCCGAACCGTCCGCTATCTCGCCGGATGAGGACAAAACCCCTAGCCAGGCGGTCCGTTGACAGTGTTCCGAGCCACTGTCAACACACCACTAGGTTAAGTGTCTACCGCGACTTACCGTTCCGATCGTGACGACATGGCCCGAGTTGCAGGAATCCAGAGTGGTGCAGGCAGGCCACGCACCGGGCACAGTTGTCCGGTGCGGTCTGACCGACACAATGCTCGCCGATGTCCCGGTATCCCTGGTGTTGTTCTACGAGCGGGCACCGGACGTGTCGCGGCTCGCGGCCGGCTTGGCCAAGGCGCTGGACCGGGTGCCGGTCTTCGCGGGCCGGCTGCGCACGGTGGCGGACCGGCGGCTGGAGATCGTCTGCACCGACGACGGTGTGCCGTTCTCGGTGTACGACGTCGCCGAATCGCTCGGGGACGCGATCGGCCGGGTTACGTTGGCCGGCGCGGGTTTCATCGACCACGTCGACGCGACGAAGGCACGGGTCGGCGGGCTGCCGCTGCTGACCGTGCGGATCAACAGGCTGGTCGACGGTGCCACCGCGGTGGGTATCTCGTGGCACCACGCGGTGGCCGACATGCAGGGTTTCATCGTGCTGCTGCGGGCGTGGTCGGCCGCGATCGAGGGCGGGCCGCCCACCGACGCGCTCATCGTCACCGACCGGGATGCCTACCTGGACGACGTGCTGCCGACACAGGACTCCGGCCGACCGGGCTTCCGGCTGCCGGACGCCGACGAGGCAGCGGCGATCCAGCGCGAGTTCGCGACCGCGCTTGGCGCGAACCGGACCGTGCAGATCTACTTCGGGGCCGCGGAAGTCACCAGGATGCAGCAGAAGTTCGGTGCCGAGGCCGGTGTGCCGTTGTCCGCGAACGACGTGCTGTGCGCCCACGTCGCCAGCACCATCCGGTCACTGGACGACGACACCGAGGACCGGTTCCTCGCCCTGCCGGTCAACATCCGAAGACCGCTCAACCTGTCGCCTGCCGTCGTCGGCAACATGCTCGGCGAGATCTACCTGTCGTGCCCAGCAGGTGGCAGGCCCGAGACACTGGCCGGCGACATCCGCGCCGCGGTGCGGGATTTCGTCGGCTCACACCTGAACGTCCGCGCCAACCGGGAGTTCCTTGCCGCGCTCGGACCGTCCCGGCTGCCCGACTGCGTGCCGATCGGGTTCAACCCGGCGCAACGCACGTTCTCCGTCAGCAACTGGAGCCGGTTCGGTGCGTACGACATCCCGCTGGACGGCCAACGGCCCGCGTTGATCAGCCCTGCGGCGAATCCGCCACTGCCGTGGACCTCATGGCTCGTCGAGGGGTTCGACGGTGTCGGCTACGTCAGCACGGTCGTGCTACCCGCGCGACTCGCCGCCCGACTGCGCGGCGCCACCGGACGTGACGCGCTGCACAGCTACCGCGAACCCGGCGACATGCTGCCCGCGCTGGCCACGACAGTGCGCAAGTTGGTCTGACCGCCCAAGCTGAGCGCCCAAGCCGGGGGATCCCTGTAACGAGCCGACGGTCCCGCCCGACAACCCAGGTACGGAAGGCCCAGCGCTCACCCCCAACGTGCTGGGCCTTCCGCCTTACTTCACTGGTTATATAGCGGATTCGGCGAGTGCAGCACGCAGTGTCGTGGCGAACGCCTCGGGTTGTTCACCGAAACCCCCGTGCCCACCGGGAAATTCGGTGACGGGCGTGTCGAGCGCTTCGGCCAGTGCGAGTGTGGACCGGTGTGCGATCTGGCCCACAGTCGTCGTGCCGACACCGGTGACGATCCGGGTCGACGCGGCACGCAGCGCTGTCGCATCCGGACGGTAGGCCACGATCTGCCGCATCATGTGTGCGAAGAAGAGTTCGAGGTTGCCCTTCATCCTCGCCATCGCGGCGAGCTTCGCCGGGTTCGGCGGTCCGGAGTCCGGCGGGGCTGCGCCTTCCAGGCCGGTCATGCTGAGGAACTTCGCCATGGCGGCACCGGCACCGGCCTCGCGATAGGTCTCGTAGACCTCGTCCATCTTCGCGCGTTGCTCCGCGGCGTCCGGCAGCAGTTCACTGACCGGCGGTTCGTGGGCGATCAGCGTGCGGACCTGTTCTGGGTGCCTGGCGACGAGTTCCAGCCCGGTGATCGCGCCACCACTGTTGCCCAACACGTCCGCGGGTCCGGAGCCGACCGCGGCCAGCAGGCGGCGTGCGTCGTCGGCCTGCGTTTCGACGAGCACGTCGTCGTCGGCGTTGTCCCGGGTGCTGCGCGAGATGCCGCGAGGGTCATAGGTGACAACGGTGTGGTCGTCGGCGAGCAATCGAGCCACCCGGTCGAAGCCAGCCGCGTCAGCGGGGCCGCCGGGGATCAGCAGGAGCACCGGCCCGCTACCGGTGACCCGGTAACAGAGGTGTGCGCCTGGTACGTCCAGTGTGTCCACCGTCACCACGGTAACAGTGCGTCTTCTGGCCTGCGATCCACAGTGACCACCGAGGTCGAGGCGCAGGTGAGGGCACCGATCGAAACGTTGTCGGAGGACCGATGAGTTTCCGCGACGGCTGTCGTTTCATCACACGTAGGCAGTCGGAAACGAACAGACGGAGATCGAAGTGAGCTTGCTCGACAACAGGACCGCCATCGTGTACGGCGCTGGCGGCGGGATCGGTGGCGCGGTGGCCAGGAGGTTCGCGGCGGAGGGTGCCCAGGTGTTCCTGGTCGGCCGCACGCGGGACACGCTGGACGCCGTCGCGAAGGACATCACGGCCGACGGCGGTGTCGCCGACGTGGCCGTGCTCGACGCACTGGACGAGAAGGCCGTCGACGAACACGTCGACGCCGTGGTGGCGCGGACCGGTCGGGTGGACGTGTCGTTCAACCTGATCGCCAGGGGAGACGTGCAGGGCAGGCCGCTGGTGGACCTGACGGCGGACGACCTGCTCAGGGCCGTGGACACCGGCCTGCGGTCCAATTTCCTCACCGCACGAGCGGCCACCCGCAGGATGACCGAGCAGCGTTCCGGCGTGATCCTGCACCTGAACAGCGCGTCCGGTGACGGCGCGATGCCCGGCATGGGCAGCACAGGGCCCGCGGACGCGGCCATCGAGTCGTTCATGCGCTATCTGGCGGCCGAGGTCGGGCAGTTCGGCGTCCGGGTGTGCGGCATCTGGACCGCCGGCATCATCGAGACGATGACCAAGGCCAAGCTCGCCGCCGTCGGTGGGCCCGACGTGCCGGACCCGGAGGTCGTCCGGCAGATGATCGGCGGCATGGCGGCACTGCGCCGCACGCCGACCCTGGACGACGTCGCCGGCACTGCCACGTTCCTGGCATCCGACCTCGCATCCGGCATCACTGGTTCCATGACGAACGTGACCGCCGGCCTCGTGCTGCGCTGACCAGGACAACGGATGGAGACTGCACCATGGACCTGCGACTCGAACTCGTCGTGCTCCCGGTCACGGACGTGGACAGGGCGAAGGCGTTCTACACCGAGCAGATGGGCTTCCACCTGCACGTCGACCACAAGGCGGGGGAGAACTTCCGGGTCGTGCAACTCGACCCACCTGGCTCGGCATGCTCGATCTCGATCGGCATCGGCCTCACCGACGCGGAGCCCGGCTCGGTCCGCGGCCTGCATCTCGTGGTCACCGACATCGAGGCCGTGCACGCCGAACTGACCGGTCGCGGGGTGCCGGTCAGCGGGATCCGGCACATCGGCGAGAACGGTTGGACCCCTGGCGCGCACCCGAAACGTGGCGACTACGAGTCGTTCGCCGACTTCGCCGACCCGGATGGCAACACGTGGGTGCTGCAAGAGCGTGGCCACGGATGACGGGCACCGACGAACTGGCCACCGTGACGGCAGCGGTGGCCGGGGACGAGACGGCGTTCGGCGTCCTCACCGACCGGCACCGGCGGGCGCTGCACGTGCACTGCTACCGGATGCTGGCGTCGTTCGACGAGGCCGAGGACGCCGTGCAGGAGACGTTCCTGCGAGCGTGGCGCAGCCGGGACAGCTTCGGCGGCGACCTGCTGTTCCGTGCCTGGCTGTACCGCATCGCGACCAACGTGTGCCTCGACCAGTTGCGGCGCGGTACCCGCAGGCCGGCAACGGCCGACTCGTTCGGCGAGGTGCCCTGGTTGCAGCCCTACCCGGACCGGTTGCTGGATGAGGTGGCGCCCGGCGACGACCAGCCGGACGCGGTCGCCGTCGCCCGGGAGACGATCGAGTTGGCGTTCCTCGCCGCCTTGCAGGCCCTGCCACCACGGCAGCGCGCCACGCTGATCGCCAGGGACGTGCTCGGCTGGCCGGCCAGTGAGACGGCGTCGGCCCTGGACACCAGCGTCGCCTCGGTGAACAGCGCCTTGCAGCGGGCGCGGGCCACCATGGCCGACCGGCTGCCGGCCCGGCGTGCCGACTGGTCGGCAGGCGAACCGAGCGCCGAGGAGCGGGCGCTGCTCCGGCGGTTCATCGACGCACACGAACGGTTGGACGCTGCGGCCGCTGTGGCGATCGCGGCGCAGGACATCCGCGTCACCATGCCGCCCTACCCGTACCGCTTCGACGGGCTGGCCGAGCTGCTTCCGTTGCTGGAGCGGGCTTTCGGACCGGAACGGGAGGGTGAGTGGCGGCTCGTGCCGACGACGGCGAATCGGATGCCCGCTGCCGCCAGCTACCTGTTGCGCCCCGGCGACACCGAGTACCGGGCGTTCAAACTGGACGTGCTGCGGCTGCGCGACGGCGAGATCGCGGAGATCACCACGTTCGGCCCTGAGCTGTTCCCGGCGTTCGGCTTGTCCGCCACGCTCGCACCGACGGCATGATCCTGGAATGGTGGTCGCATGGCTGCTGGCGGTGAGGAGCGCGACGGCGTTTCGTTGACCAATCTCGACCAACCGCTGTTCGACGGGTCGGACGCCACCAAACGGGACCTGGTGGACTACCTGGACGCGATGGCGGACCGGATGGTGCCCGTGCTGCGCGGCCGACCGCTCTCGGTGGTCCGGATCCGGCCCGGGCAGGACGCGTTCATGCAGAAGAACGTGCCGAAGTACACGCCGCCGTGGGTACGGACGGTGACGGTGTGGGCGGAGAGTTCGAAGCGCGAGGTGTCGTACGCGCTGTGCGACGACCGCAGGACACTGCTGTGGTTCGCCAACCAACGCGCCATCGAGTACCACGTGCCCCTGATGCTGGACCAGCACGTGACACATCTCGTGATGGACATCGACCCGCCTGCCGGCGACGACTTCGCCCCCGTGATCCAGGCCGCCCACCTGGTCCGCCAGGCCCTCACCGACTGTGGCCTGGCCGGTGCCGTGAAGACCAGTGGTGCCAAGGGCGTGCACGTGTTCGTGCCGATCGAGGCGGATGCCGCGGTCGACGACGTCGCCGCGGCCACTCGGGCTCTGGCCGCCCGCGCGGAACGCCTCGACCCGGTGCTCGCCACCACGGCGTTCATCCGGGACGACCGGGAGGGCAAGGTGTTCCTCGACTCGACCCGGGCAGGTGGGGCGACCGTGGTCGCCGCGTACAGCCCACGCGTCCGGCCCGGTGCTCCGGTGTCGTTCCCGGTGGCCTGGGACGACCTGGACGGTGTCACGCCGGGTGACTTCACCGTGCGGACCGCGGTGGACCTGCTGGCCGGCCGGGACGCCTGGGCCGATCTGCTGCCGGCGCCGCAGACACTGCCGGCCGACCTGGTCGAGGAGGGTCACACCATCCCGATCGCCAGGGTCGTCGCGATGCACGAGGGCAAGCGCCGGGCCAGGGAACGCAAGCAGTGACGGGCTGACCACGCTCGTTTCCCGTAGATTTCCTCCCATGGCAGGCGATTCCGCGGTGGAACTAGAGGTCGGGCACCACACGGTGCGGGTATCCAGTCCCGACCGGGTGTACTTCCCGGCCACCGGGGCGACCAAGCTGGACCTCGCCAAGTACTACCTGTCGGTGGGCGACGGCATCGTGCGCGCGCTGCGCGAGCGGCCGTGCATGTTGCACCGGTTCCCGTCCGGGGTGGCAGGCGACAAGGTGCACCAGAAGCGGATTCCGGGCGGCGCCCCACCGTGGCTGGAGACCGTGCGGGTGCACTTCCCGCGCTACAACCGGCACGCCGACGAGTTGTGCGTGACCGAACTGGCCAGTGTCATCTGGGCGGTGCAGATGTCCACCGTGGAGTTTCACCCGTGGAACTCGCGCCGCGCGGACACCGAGAAGCCGGACGAGTGGCGCATCGACCTGGACCCCATGCCACAGTGCGGATTCGACACGGTACGCAGGGTCGCGCACGTGGTGCACGAGGTGCTGGACGACATCGGTGCCGTCGGCTGGCCGAAGACGTCCGGCGGTGCCGGCCTGCACATCTACGTGCGGATCGAACCGCGCTGGGGATTCACCGAGGTGCGGCGTGCGGCACTGGCGTTCGCCAAGGAGATCGAGCGGCGCGCACCCGACGACGTGACCACGACGTGGTGGCGCAAGGACCGCGACCCCACCATGTTGTTCGTCGACTACAACCAGAACGCCCGCGACCACACCATCGCCAGTGCCTACTCGGTGCGCGGCGTGCCGGAGGCGACGGTGTCCACACCGATCAGGTGGGACGAGATCGACGACGTGGAACCGAAGGACTGCACGATCGCCACCGTGCCGGCACGGTTCGCGCAACTGGGTGATCTGCACGCCGGTATCGACGACGTCAGCTACTCGCTGGACACGCTGCTGGAGTGGGCTGACCGCGACGGCCTGGACTGATCTTCCTGCCACCTCAACGTATAGCAGAGAGGGGGTCTTGCGGCAAGGCCCCGGTGTCGGCCCAGAATTCTCCGGTCTGGGCCGATCGAGGGGGATGTTGACGATGCGGGTACTGCTGTCGACCATCGGGTCGCGTGGTGATGTCCAGCCGTTGGCCGCGCTGGCCGCGCGGCTACGGGACATCGGTGTCGATGCCCGACTGTGTGCGCCACCCGATTTCCGGGACTGGGCCGACGCTCTCGGGATTCCGTTCGCGCCCATCGGACCTGAGGTCCGTTCAACAGCCGCACCCAGCACACCTGCCGCTCCGCCGACGGCCGAGCAGCGGCGCCAGATCGTGGAAGCCACCGTCGCGGGCCAGTTCGCCGCGGTCGGTGCGGCAGCCGAGGACTGCGATGTCCTGGTGGCGGGCGGGGCGTTGAATCTCGCCACCCGATCTGTGGCCGAACAGTTGGGCGTCTCCTACGTCTACGCCGGCTACTGCCCGATCACGCTGCCCTCCGCGCACCACGCGCCACCGCCGTTGTCCGCACCGGGCTGGGCCCAGAGCGGGGTGACCGACAACAGCACACTCTGGGCGCAGGACGCGCAGCACTGGAACGACACGTTCGGCGCCGCGCTCAACTCGTCTCGGGCAGCGGCAGGGCTGGCTCCCGTCACCGACGTGCGCGGCCACATCTTCACCGACCGGCCGTTGCTGGCCGCCGATCCGGTGTTGGGGCCGTGGCCCGAGCCGTCGGACCCGCACGTCGTGCAGACGGGCGCGTGGCTGATGGTGGACGAGCGGCCGCTGTCCGAGGAGTTGGCGGCATTCCTGGACGCCGGCGAGTCACCGGTCTACTTCGGCTTCGGCAGCATGCGCGCTCCGCAGGACATCGCGAGGACGATGATCGAAACCGCCCGGGCGGTGGGACGGCGCGCGATCGTGTCCCGAGGCTGGGCCGATCTGGCGCTGTTGGACGGTGCATCGGACTGCCTGTCCATCGGCGAGGTCAACCAGCAGGCGCTGTTCCGGAGGGTGGCCGCCGTCGTGCACCACGGCGGCGCCGGCACCACGACGGCGGCCGCGCGAGCCGGTGCGGCGCAGGTCGTCATCCCGCAGATCTACGACCAGCACTACTGGGCGCAGCGAATCGAAGCCCTAGGAATCGGCACCGCGCACGAGCCGGTCGCACCGACCGTCGAATCGCTGACTTCGGCGCTACGCACGACTCTGCTGCCGGAAGTGGCAGCCCGCGCCAAGCCCGTTGCCGCTGCTATGCCCACCGATGGCGCGAGCAGGGCGGCGGAGTTCTGTGTCAGGTCCGTTTGCGCAGGGTCCTGGTGATCTCGTCGCCGACCTCGCAGGTCAGCGGGCCGAGGCAGGCGATGCCCAGCGCGTCGGCCAGTTGGCGGCCATACAGATCCACTGTGGACTCCAGGAGCTCGGCGAGCGCCTGCCCTGCGGTCCGGCCACGCCACCACGCCGTGCCGATCGCGACCACGCCGGCCACCGCTGCCGGCCACCACCAGATGCCCACGACGACGTACCCGAGACCCCACGCGCCGACCCGGGTCGCCGAGGACAGCGCCATACGCGCCGCGGCGAGTTCGGTTCGTGTCGCGTCCGGCACCACCAGCCACAGCCGAGGCCAGGCTGAGACGAGGTCCAGCTGGTAGGTGTCGATGGCCCTCGCGTCCACGGCGCCGATCCGGTCACCGAGCCAGAACGGATGACTCGGCGTGACCAGCGCGATCTGGTTGCGGGCCGCGTTGAGCTCGACCGCCCGTGTGGCCAGGGCCTTGGCGTCCTCCGAATCGGCGATCTTGGCCTTGCCTGCGGCCACCAGTGCGGCCCGGAAGTCCTCGTCGGCCGTGGTCCACTGCCGTGTCCGCCTGCTCGTCAGCGCGCCGAGCACACGGGAGTCGGTCAACCACAGGCGTTCCAGTCCGCCACCCAGTGCCTGTGCGATCAGCCCCGCTCCTGCCGCGCCGGCCAGCACGGCGATCAGCGCCAGCACCACTGTGCCGGTACTGCGCAGTGCGGGCTCGGCGGCGATCGTGTTCAGCTGGTCCCGCAGCGCGGCCGTCCGACCAGTGCCGTTGGCCGAGCGTCGCCGTGCTGGCCGGCGCGGCAACGCTTCCGCGAACACCGGGCAGACCGGGTCGGCACCCGAGGCGGGCGGGGCCCCGACCCTGGCGCAGCGCTTGCGCGGACACACCAGCACGTCCAGTTGCGGATGCCCGGCACCGCCGGTCGGCAGGTCCTGGAAGATCCGGTCCCTGGACAGGTCTGGTGGGTGGATCTCCAGTGCCAGCCTGGACATGGCGTCGAAGTCCGAGGGTTCGACACCGGCACGCAGTTTCGCGAGGAACTCGTGGAAGATCGGGGGGCCATGGGCCACTCGCCCAGCCGTCCGCACAGCGGCCCGAGCCGGATAGCCGCCTGGTCACCAGTACCGCCGACCGCCGCCACAGCAGCCCCCTTCCTGCCGGGGCAGGATAGCGGAACCGCTGGTCAGACGTGGGCCAGCAGCGCGTACCGCTCGTCGCTGATCTCGCGGCCCCACAGCAGCGCGTCGGTCAGGTGCTCGACGTGCACCCTGGCCACCAGCGGCGACACGGCGGCCCACAGCATGTCGGCCGATACGCCGCCCCACCAAGGCATGTCGGCGGTCGCGTCCTCGGTGCCCCAGCGGCCCTCGATCAGCACCAACTGGCCACCGGGTCGCAGCATTCCGACCCAGCGGCGGAGCGCGGCGCCGGGATCGGGCAGCGTCCACAGCAGATGCCGGCACAGCACCACGTCGAACCGCTGCCCGTCGACCGGCGGGTCGGCAGCGTCACCGAGCAGCACTGTCGCGGTGCGGCCGGCCAGCTTGCGCCGGGCGTGTTCGACCATGTTGGGGGAGAGGTCGACGCCGGTCACGTGGTGCCCCTGCGCGGTGAGTACCTGTGCCAGTGAGCCGGTGCCGCAGCCCACGTCCAGCACGTCGGCCGCGTCGTCCGGGATCCACTCCCGCAGGCGCTGCGCCCAGGCCGCTCTGACCACGGGCGACGCGAGGCCGTGGTCGGGTGCGGTGTCGAACGTGGTGGCTGCGGTGTCCCAGTAGGCGGCGACGGAGGCTGATGTGGTCACCGGGCCATCCTGGCAGCGCGCACCGACACTCGCAGGGCACCAATGGGCGATTTGACCTCCAGTCAGGTAGAGGTCACAGACTGGGTGTACGAGGAGGTGGTCGACATGCTCGCAGTGCAGGTCAGTGAGTTCGGCGGTCCTGAGGTGCTGGTGCCCACCGAGTCACCGGCGCCGGTGGCCGGGGAGGGTCAGGCGGTGATCGCGGTGGTCGCCGCCGACGTCCTGTTCCTGGACACCCAGATTCGCGGCGGCAGGTGGCGTGCCCAGTTCCCGGTGGCGCCGCCCTACGTGCCCGGCGGCGCGGTGGCCGGTGCCGTGCTCGCGGTCGGCGCCGGGGTGAGTGCCGACTGGGTCGGCACGGTCGTGGTCACGAGGACGGCGGCCGGCTACGCCGAGCAGGCGCTGGCGACGGCGGACACCATGACCGCGGTGCCGGACGGGCTCGACGTGCTGACGGCGGCCGCGTTGGCGCACGACGGACCGACAGCGCTCACCCTGTTCGAGGGCGCTGCCGTGCGGTCGGGGGAGTGGGTACTGGTGACCGGCGCCGCCGGTGGCCTGGGCAGCCTGCTGGCGCGGTTGGCGCACGCTGCCGGAGCGCGGGTGATCGGGGCAGCGGGCGGCGGACGCAAGTCGGACCTGATTCGCGAGCTGGGCGCGGACCTGGCTGTGGACTACACGCAGCCGGGCTGGCCGGACAAGGTCAAGGTCGCGACCGGCGGTGCCGGCGTGGATGTCGTGTTCGACGGCGTCGGCGGGACCATCGGCGCCGCGGCATTCGCGGTCACGGCGGCAGGTGCGCGGTTCTCCGCGCACGGCGCGCCTGCCGGCGGGTTCGCGGCCATCGACCCGGCGATCGCCGAGCGAGGCGACGTCCGCGTCCGAGGCATCGAGCAGGTCCAGTTCACGCCTGCGGAAAGCCATTCGCTGACCGAGCGGGCACTGGCCGAGGCGGCGGCGGGCAGGCTGATTCCCGTTGTGGGGCAGACGTTCCCGTTGGTCAAGGCAGCGGATGCGCACGCGGCCATCGAGGCGCGGCAAGTGGTCGGCAAGACGCTACTGCTGGCGTGATTCCGATCCTTTGAGGAGCGCCACGCGGGCCGTTCTAGGCTGGCCGGATGGCCCGATACCGTGTTCGGCAGATCGTCTTCGACGTGAACCAGCTAGACCCGATGGTCGACTTCTGGGCCGCGGCGCTGGCCTACGAACTGGACCACAGGACGGCTGAGTACGCGGTCCTGCGTGATCCAGAGGAGGTCGAGCCCCGCGTTTTCCTGCAGTTGGTGCAGGAGACGAAGACGGGCAAGAACGGAGCACACGTCGACATCGAGGTCCCGGACGAACAGGAGACGGTGGATAGGTTGGTCGGGCTCGGCGCCCGGGTGCTGTGGCGCGAGGACTCGCCCCCGTACCACTGG
>DASXYT010000307.1:0-1931 GCA_036502345.1 Pseudonocardiaceae bacterium
CGACCCGCCAGACCTCCACGTGACCACCGTATCCCCGCGGCGGGGTCCTGTACCGGCCGCCGACTACTCTGCCGACCATGACGAAGTGGGAGTACGCAACGGTTCCCCTGCTGATCCACGCCACCAAGGCGATTCTCGACCAGTGGGGCGAGGACGGTTGGGAGCTGGTGACGGTGCTGCCCGCTCCGTCCGGTGAGCAGCTGGTGGCCTACTTCAAGCGGTCGAAGGGCGCGTGAGGACGTGAGCGACACGTGGAGCGCCCGGCTCACCGAACTGGGCATCGAGCTGCCGGCGGTGGCCAAGCCGGTCGCGGCGTACGTGCCGGCCGTGCGCACGGGGTCGCTCGTGTACACCTCGGGGCAGTTGCCGTTCGTGGCCGGTGAGCTGGCCGCCACCGGCAAGGTCGGCGGCGAGCTGAGCCCCGAGGAGGCCAAGCGCCACGCCCGCACCTGCGCGCTCAACGCGCTGGCCGCCGTGGACGCGCTGGTCGGCATCGACTCGGTGGTCCGGGTCGTGAAGGTGGTCGGTTTTGTCGCCTCCGCCGAGGGGTTCACCGGCCAGCCGTCGGTGGTCAACGGCGCGTCCGACCTGTTCGGTGAGGTGTTCGGGGACGCGGGCCAGCACGCCAGGTCCGCGGTAGGTGTCGCCGAGCTGCCGCTGGGCGCCCCTGTCGAGGTCGAACTGATCGTCGAGGTCGCCTGAGTCACCGCGTTCGGCTACCGAGAGTGGCCTGAACTGCGGAAATCCACGGTGGGCCTGGGCGATGGTCACAACGACGCGCCGGTTTGGTGGACCAGATCCACCACGTTTGGTCACCGTGGCAGACTCGGGTAACCCATCCGAGGGACGGTGATCACCTATGGGTGAGGCTGCCGAGTCGGCCTGCCACGAGTTGCTGCTTCGACTGGCCGGGCGACTGCCCGACCGGCAACTCTGGCGATTCCGGGACTGGCTGGCCGCGGGCGCGTTGCCCGAGCTCAGCCACGTCCTTCCGTTGACCCTGCTGCGCGAGCGGATCGGCCTGATCGACGAGGAGTTCCGCCTCGTCGACACCGCACTGCGCGCGCACGGTGCGGACATCGGCATGGTCAGCTCCGTGCGTGAGCTGTACGAACTGCCGGAGCCCGACCACACGTTCGCCGAGCACGACCCGGACGCACCGGGCCGCAACAGCCTCGGCGACCAGCTCGCGGTCCTGCTGGCCGCACTGCTGCGCGGTCGGCCTGCCGTCGGCGAGGTGCGCGCCACCTGGCGTCGCTCGCGGCAGCCTGCCGGTCAGAACGGCATCGAGGTGAAGCGCGTACTGCTGGTCACGGCCACCGCGGACCACGCGGGGCTGACCGGCGAACTGCAGCGCGTGCAGCGCGCCATCGGCGAACCGGACCCCTGTGTCGAGGTGCTGCCCGCCGGGTTCACGCCGACGCCGTACCACCGGGCCGCGTTCGCGGCGAGTGAACTGCTCTGCATGGGCGCGGAAGACCCGTACGGCCAGCTCGTCCACAGCTGAGCCCGGCCGACCAACCAACCGGAAGGAGACCTGGCGTGGCTGACTCGTCCGACCGAATTGCCCTGCCCATCCGGGTGCACGAATTCCTGCTCGCCTGTGCGGGCCGGATCGATGACGACGCGTTGACCGATGCCAGAGAGCTGCTCGCGATGGCGGAGCTGGACCGGGCCGTGGAACTGATCACGGCCAGTCTGGTCGCCGGTCGCATCCGCCTGTCCGCCGACGAGCGCGATGAGCTGCTCGATCTGGTCGACGCGGTGCGCAGCTCACCGGCGCTGGTCGACCGTGTGCTGGTGGACGACAGCGTGCCGCCACCGCGGCACCGGTTCACCATCGGCGGCATGGACGACCCGTCGCCGGAGACCGGCGTGCTGGAGGCCGTCGGCCGGGTGATCGAGGTGCTGCCCGACATCCGGTCGCTGTC
>DASXYT010000308.1:0-29710 GCA_036502345.1 Pseudonocardiaceae bacterium
CATGGAAACCGCGATGGCGTGCCTGCGCATCGGCACCGCGAACGCCGTGGTCAACTTCCGCCTAGCGCCGGACGAGATCCGCTACGTCATCAACGACGCGCAGGCCAGGATCGTGTTCGTGGGCACCGAGTTCCTGCCGGTCCTGGCCAAGATCCGGGACGGGCTGCCCACCGTCGAGCGGGTCATCGTGGTCGGCGGCGAGCAGGACGAGTACGAGGCGTGGCTGGCCGGCGTCGCCCCCCTGGGTGCCACCGCCCCTCGTGACCCGAAGGAGTGCTTCCTGCAGCTGTACACGTCCGGCACGACCGGTTTCCCCAAGGGCGCCATGCTCACCAACGCCAGCCTGACCGCGCACTCCGGCGCGTCGGCCGACGTGACGACCATGGACCCGGACAGCGTCTCCATGGTCGCGATGCCGCTGTTCCACGTCGGCGGCTCGGCGTGGGCGCTGGTCGGCATGTTCCACGGCGCCAAGATCGTCGTGGTGCGCGACATCAACCCGGTGGCGCTGCTGGACGAGATCGTCGACCAGCGGGTCACGCACGCCTTCCTGGTGCCAGCGGTGTTCGGCTTCCTGCTCCAGGTGCCCGACGTCGCCGCGCGGGACTACAGTCACGTCGTCGCCCTGTTCTACGGCGCCTCCCCCATGCCGTTGCCGCTGCTGCGCGCCACCATGGCCGCGATCCCGGTGGACTACTTCCAGGTCTACGGCATGACCGAGGCGTCCGGCGGGGTCACCATGCTCGGCCCCGAGGAGCACCGCGACAAGGCCAACGAGCACCGGATGACGTCGGCGGGCAAGGCGCTCAAGGGCGTGGAGCTGGCCGTCATCGACCCGGTCAGCGGCGAGCGGGTCGGCCCGGACGCCGTCGGTGAGGTGTGGGTGCGCACACCGCAGTTGATGACCGGCTACTGGCACAAGCCGGAGGCCGACGCCGCCACGCTGACCGAGGACGGCTGGCTGCGCAGCGGTGACGCCGGCTACCTGGACGGGGACGGCTACCTCTACCTCTCCGACCGGATCAAGGACATGATCATCAGCGGCGGTGAGAACATCTACCCCGCCGAGATCGAACGGGTGCTGGCCGAGTACCCGGACGTGGCCGAGGTCGCCGTGATCGGCGTGCCGGACGACCGGTGGGGCGAGGTCGGCAAGGCGATCGTCGTGGCCAAGCCGGGTGTCGAGTTCGACGGGGAGGCCCTGTTGGCCTTCTGCCGGCAGCACCTCGCGTCGTTCAAGTGCCCGAAATCGGTGTCCGTGGTGACCGAACTGCCGCGCAACGCGACCGGCAAGGTGCTCAAGCGGCAGTTGCGTGAGCCGTTCTGGGCCGGTCGGAAGACCGCCATCTAGCGACACACGAATGCGCACGCACGCGCTATTGTGTGCGGTATGACTGTCGCTCTGGAGACCGTCCTGGCAAAGGCGGGCCTGCGGATCGATCCCGGCCAGTTCCTGTCACTGGTCGAGGACGCCGCCCGTAGGTTCTCGCCGCCACACCCCGATCCGGGCGGCTACTTCACCGACGACCAGCGGGACGCGCTGCGCGACGTGGGCCTCGATCTGAGCCCGCTGCGCGACGACGAACCGGACGGCAGGGCGCGGGCAGTGGCCGAGCAGGCCGTCCTGCACGACTCGGCGCTCACCGTCAGCGAGGCGGCCAGGACGATCGGCGTGGACACCAGCCGCGTGCGCCACCGCCTGCTGGCCAACCGGCTGATGGGCTGGAAGGACAAGGGCGGCTGGCGGCTGCCCGCGTGGCAGTTCACCGAGCACGGCGTGCTGCCCGGCCTGGAGCAGGTGCTGGCCGCGCTGCCCACCGACCAACCGGCGCTGGTGGTCGCCGCGTTCATGACGACGCCGCAGGAGGACCTGCTGGCCAGGTCGCGGACGATCACGCCGTGCGAGTGGCTCTCAGCCGGTGGCGACCCGCAACGGGTGGCCCGACTCGCGGCGATGCTCGGCACGCCCGCCTGACTCCCACCTGACCCCGAGACATCTGGACACACATGGCACGGCTTCCCAAGCCGCCCACTGCTGCCGCACTGGCCCAACTGCTGCGCCCCGACGACGACATCGTGTTCGTCCACCCGGCCACCCGCCTGGTCAGGGTGTTCACCGTGGCGGGCCGGCATCCGCAGCAGTGGCAGGCGTTCCGCCGCACCGGCCCGCTGCCGCACGCACGGTTCGACGCCCACCCGCCCGGTCCGCGCGGTCGGCCGACCGACGCGCCGGACCATGGTGTCCTCTACTTCGGACTGTCTGTGCGGACGGCCGTCGCCGAGGTATTCCAGGACACGTCCATTGTGGATCGGTTGACCCGTAAGCCGTTCCTGGTGGTGGCACGCCCGACCAGGACACTGCGCCTGCTGGACCTGATCGGACTGTGGCCGACGAGGGCGGGCGCGTCCCAGGAGATCAGCAGCGGACCGAGGGAGCGCACCCAGGAGTGGGCACGGGCGATCCGGCACGCGTACCCCGACCTGGACGGCCTGTGGTACCGGTCCTCGATGGACTCGGGAAACCCGGCGGTCTGCCTGTGGGACCCGCCTGCCGGCACGGCGCTGCCCGTCACGCCGGACGCGCTCGTGCCACTGGACCATCCCGGCCTCGACGTGCCGCTGGCCCGGATCTGCCAGGACCTGAACTACACGCTGCTCGGCTGAGCCGGGGTGAGCGACCGGGAGTAGCGCACCTCGACGACGGTCCGGCCTGCCCACCCGAAGTCGGCCCGGCCGCCGTCGGGCTGCCAGCCGTTGGCCCGGTAGAACCGCATGCCGAGGTCGTTGCCCTCGAGCACCCACAGCACGACGTGCGCGAAACCGTGCGCGGCCAGGTGCTCCATGCCGGCATCGTGCACAGCGCGGCCCGCACCGGTGCGCAGTGCCGCCGGATCGGCGTAGATCGCCCACAGCTCACCGGTCGGCAGCTCAGGATGCAGGTCGACCTCCTCGCGGGCGGCCCCGACCAGGCAGTACGCCATCGGCAGGTCGTCGACGGCGACGGCGACGAACAACCCGATCGGCGGCGGCGCGGCGGCCAGTTCGCTCCAGCGCGCCGTGCCGGCCTCCGGCCGCAGCCCGGCCAGCCCGTCCTCAGGCAGGATGTCGCGGTAGGCGTGCCGCCAGGACAGCACCCGGATCTCGGAGATCCGCGCACCATCGGCGGGCGTCGCCGCCCGCACGGTCCAGCCCATCGGTCTCACGCCGTCTTGAGATGGCGAGCCCACCAGTCCAGCGCGGCCCGGAACCGCTGCACGCGGTGCCTCGGCTTGCCCGACCTGGTCAGCTCGTGGCCCTCGCCAGGGAACACGAGGAGTTCGGCGTCCACCCCGGCCCGGCGCAGCGCGACGAACATCCGCTGGCCCTGCTCGAACGGGCAGCGCAGGTCGTGTTCGGAGTGCACGACGGCGAACGGGATCGAGACCTGATCCGCGTAGGTGAGCGGGCTGACCCTGCGCCACTCCTCCGGGTCCGGTCCGATGTAGCTCTCGGTGAAGAACCAGCCGATGTCCGAACTGCCGTGGAACGAGTCCCACGCGTTCAGCGCGCGCTCCGACCACGCCGCCCGGAAGCGCTCGCCGTGGTGGGTGGCCAGCCAACTGGTCATGTAGCCGCCGTAGGAACCGCCCATCACGCCGACCTGGTCGGCGTCGCACTCCGGCAGTTCCAGTGCCGCGTCCAGGGTGGCGAGCACGTCGACCACGTCCACCGTGGCGAACGCCCGCACGATCGCCTGGCCGTGTGCCTGGCCGTAGCCGGCCGACCCACGCGGGTTGGGCAGCACCACCGCGTAGCCCGCGGACGCGTACATCTGGGCCTCGTCGTAGAAACCCCAGCCGTGGTACATGAACGGCCCGCCGTGCACGCACAGCAGAACGGGGTGCGGGCCGGGACCCTCCGGCAGCACCACCCAGCCGTGCACCGGGTAGCCGTCCGGGGCGGTGCCGTTGACCTCGACCACGGGTCGCAGCCCGGTTGCCCGCACGGGTGCTGCGAAATCGGTGAGCGTCGTCGTGTCGTCACCGGAGCGGAGCACGACCTCACCGGGACTGTCCGGAGGGGACACGATGGCGACGATCCTGTTGTCCTGCGCGGTGAACGCCCGCACGGCGGCCTGCTGGCCGAGCAGTACGGGCAGTTGTTCCAGCGTGACACCGGTCGCGTCGACGGGCACCCTGCGCAGCTCGATGGCACCCCGGTTGCGCACGCCGACCAGCACGCTGCCGCAGGCCGGCAGCGGTGCGCCGGCACCGGATTCGCAGTCCACGGTCTCGACGTCGGTCAGCCTGCGCGGCGTCGAGGGCTCACCGGGCCGGAACAGCGTGGCCCACAGGCCGTGGTTGCGCGCCGCGGACTCGCCGACGCCGCCGTGCTCGGCGCCGATGTACAGCACCAGGCCGTCCTCGGTCACCGCAGGCGACTCGGCATCACCCTCGGTCCTGGCCACCAGCGTGAGTTCACCGCCACCGGCCGGCACCGCGTACAGGTCGTCGTGCAGGGTCTCGGTCGCGCCGAGATCGCGCGGTGCCACCACGATCAGGTACTCACCGTCCGGTGTCCACGCCGGTCCGTCGACGTCGCAGCGACCGTCGGTCAACTCGGTCGGCTCCGGTGCGTCGGAGCCCTGGCTCTGCGCCGGTCCCGCGTCCACCACGAACAGCCTGGTGCGCTGGTCGGCCAGGTAGCCGACGTTGTCCCGGCCGTAGTCCAGCCTGGTGATCAGGCGGGGCGCCTCGGCGTCCTGGCCCGGCGAGTCGGACCACTCGGGGTCCTCGGTACCGTACCGGCCGGCCTCGGGAACCCTTGCGGTGAAAGCGATGCGCTGCGAGTCGGGCGCCCAGACAGGCTTCGACACACCGAGCGGCAGGGAGGTCAGACACCGCGCGTCGCCGCCGTCGGTGGCCATCACGTGCAACTGGGGCCGCGGCTTGGCATCACCGGTGGCGGCCGGTCGCAGGAAGGCCAACCAGCGGCCGTCCGGCGAGAGCACCGGGGTCGTGTCGCGGTCGTGCCACGTCCACGGCGTCGGCGGACCGCCGTCCAGCGGAACTCGGAGCAGGCCGCCTCGATACTCGTTCGTCCCAGGATCGGGGCTGGCGACCGCGACCACCAGCAGGTCGCCGTACAGGGTCAGGCTGGAGGGCAGCGTTGTCAACGCGAGATCGTCTGGACGCACGCGTCACACGCTACCTTGAATCCTTAGCCCTGCGTACTATCTTTCTCGCGCCGGGCCAGGCTGCGGGTCTTGATCATGCTGGCGAGCACTGTGACACCCAGCACACCGACCACGACGGCCAGCGAGACACCGGCATTGGGCACCGGAACGGGCAGTGACTGCGCACCGGACCGGAACGGCTGCCAGTCCTCCGCCACGACCTCCAGGATCAGCTTGATGCCGATGAACGACAGCAGCACGGCCAGCCCGACCCGCAGGTAGACCAGCTTCTGGATCATGCCGCCGATCAGGAAGTACAACTGGCGCAGCCCCATCAGCGCGAACGCGTTCACCGCGAACACCAGGTACGCGTCCTGCGTCAGGCCGAACACCGCGGGAATCGAGTCCAGCGCGAACAGCAGGTCGGTGGTGCCGATCGCGACCATCACCACCAGCATCGGGGTGATCATCAGCCGGCCGTCCACCCGGAGCATCGACCGCTGGTCGTGGTAGCGCTTGGTGACCGGCACGACCCTGCGCAACAGCCGGACGATGGCGTTGTCCTCGTACTCGGCTTCCTCGTCGGTGGCATCCGGTGAGCGGTAGACGCGATATGCCGTATAGATGAGGAATGCTCCGAACAGGTAGAACACGGCGACGAAGCGGTTGATCAGCGCTGCCCCGGCCACGATCAGCGTGCCGCGCAGCAGCAGCGCGATGAGGATGCCGACCAGCAGCACCCTGTGCTGGTGGATCACGGGCACCTTGAAGGCCGTCATGATCACCAGGAACACGAACAGGTTGTCCACCGACAGCGAGTACTCGGTGAGGTAGCCGGAGAAGAACTCACCCGCGAACCTGCCGCCGGCGAGCAGCCACACCAGGCCGCCGAACACGACCGCGGCGCCCACGTACCCGGCGACCCACCTGCCGGCCTCTGCCATCGAGATCCGGTGTGGCCGACGGTCCACCACGACCAGGTCGACGCCCACCAGGGCCAACAACCCGACAATGGTGACCAACCAGAGCCACACGGGCACATTCACTACAACCGACCTCCGGATCTGGGCGCGAGCCACCGTCCGGAGGTCTCCTCCGCCAGTTCGCACTGACCGACGGCACCGGGAACGTGACGTTCCGTGCTGACGACACCGCCGCTTAGGGAGTACTCCCCTCCACGTAACACCGTAGTCTTGTACATCCCGTCCTGCGGCGTCTCATTGGGTGTCCTGTGGTTACACCTCGCCAGGCCGCTGAGGGTCTCTCAGCGAACGCTCAGTAGTGTCGCGAACGTGTCGCGATCACCCCGTATTCGAACCCGCTGGCTGGTGCTGGGCCTGATCGTCGTGCTCGCGGCGGCGGGGACGGCGGTGGGTATCAGCGCCACCCGAACGCCGGCGGCCGCCGTGCGTTCGCAGAACCTGTTCATCCCGGTGGCGGACGGTCCGGCGCACGACCAGCACATCCGACTCGACACCACGGTCTACTTCCCTTCGAAGACGCCCGCCCCGGCCGTGCTCGTGTCGCCCGGCTTCGGCGGCACCAAGACCTCGCTGGCGCAGCAGGCCACTGAACTGGCCCAACAGGGTTTCGTGGTGCTGACGTACACACCGCGTGGTTTCGGCGCCAGCACCGGGCAGATCGCGCTGAACTCGCCGGACTACGAGATCGCCGACGGCAAGCAGTTGATCGACTGGCTGGCTGCCCGGCCCGAGGTGACCAAGGACGGCCCGAACGACCCGAGAGTGGGCGTGACCGGCGGGTCCTACGGCGGGGCGTTCTCGCTGATGCTGGCCGGCTCGGACAAGCGGGTGGACGCGATCGCGCCGGTCATCACGTGGAACGACCTGTCGCAGGCGTTGGTGCCGAACACGGCCACCAGCTCACTGGCGGCCACTGGAACGCCGGCAGCAGGGGCATTCGCCGCGAATGGCGTGTTCAAGCGGTCCTGGGCGGGCATCTTCTTCGCGTCCGGTCTCGGCAGTTCCGCCGGTTCACCTGGTTCCGGCGCGTGTGGCCGGTTCATACCGCAGGTCTGCCTTGCGTACCAACAGATCGCCACCACCGGCCAGGCCGGCCAGCAGACCGTCGACCTGTTGCGCAGCGACTCGCCGGTCAGCGTCACCAGTCACATCACCGTGCCCACGCTGCTCGTGCAGGGTGAGCAGGACACGCTGTTCGGGCTCGACCAGGCCGACGCCAACGCGCGGCAGATCGCCGCGGCGGGCGGCACGGTGAAGGTGATCTGGTACGACGGCGGGCACGACGGCGCCGCGCCAGGACCAGCACTGCGCGGGCAGATCGGCGACTGGTTCCAGCACTACCTCCGTGGCCAGGGCGCGGCGCCCGCACTGTCGTTCCAGTACGACGTGCAGGGCGCGTTCCGGTCCAACGGCACGCCGTCGGTGCGCACGGTCACCGCACCCGCGTACCCAGGTCTGACCGGCGCCGGCACGACTCGGCAGCAGATCACGCTGAACGGCCATGCCAGCCAGTTCGTGCTCAACCCGCCGGGTGGCAATCCGGCCGCCGTCACCGGTCTGCCGGGGCTCAACGGTGCACTCGGTGGCGCGGCCAGCAGGCTGACATCGGACGTGCCGGGCGAGAACGCGTCGTTCACCAGTGCCGCGATGTCCGACCAGTTGCTGATCGCCGGATCGTCCACGGTCCACCTGCGGGTCGCCGCGGTGCCCGGCCAGGCACCCGGTAGGCAGGCGGTGCTGTTCGCCAAGCTGTACGACGTCGGTCCGGACGGGTCGCGCACGTTGCCCGGTGCCGGTGTCGCGCCGCTGCGGATCGATCCGCTGCCGGCCGACGGTTCGCCGGTCGACGTGACCGTGACGCTGCCCGGCATCGTGCAGCCCGTGCAGGCCGGACACCATCTGCAGTTGGTCGTGTCCACCACCGACCAGAGCTACGCGAACCTGACGTCGCCCGCCGTGCTTCGGGTGTCGCTGGACGGTCAACTCGCCGTGCCGGTGGTGCCTGGCGTGTCCCGTTCGGCTGGTTTCCCGGCCGGACAGTTGATCGCCATCGTCGTGGTGCTGGGGTTGTGCCTCCTGGCCGGGATCGTGGCGCTGCTGCGGCGTCGGCGGACCGAGAACGTCGACCCGGATTCCGTTGGTGTGCCGCTGGTGTTGTCCGGGTTGGGCAAGTCGTATCCCGGTGGTGTGGTCGCCGTGGACGACCTGTCGTTCCGGGTGGAGCAGGGACAGGTCGTCGGGCTGCTCGGGCCGAACGGTGCCGGTAAGACGACGGCGCTGCGGATGATGATGGGGCTGGTGCGGCCGTCCGGCGGGTCGATCAGGGTGTTCGGCGAGTTGGTGCGGCCGGGTTCGCCGGTGCTGTCGCGGATCGGGTCGTTCGTGGAGGGGTCCGGGTTCCTGCCGCACCTGTCCGGGATGGCGAACCTGCGGTTGTACTGGGCGGCCACCGGTCGGCCAGACGATCAGGCAGGCTTCGACGAGGCGTTGGAGATCGCGGGGCTCGGCGACGCGGTGCGGCGCAAGGTGGGCACGTACAGCCAGGGCATGCGGCAGCGACTGGCGATCGCGCAGTCGATGCTCGGCATGCCGGACCTGTTGGTGTTGGACGAACCGACGAACGGGTTGGACCCGCCGCAGATCCGCGACATGCGGGACGTGCTGCGCGACTACGCGGCGGGTGGGCGGACCGTGCTGGTGTCGAGTCACCTGCTGACCGAGGTCGAGCAGACGTGCACGCATGTCGTCGTGATGCACAAGGGCAGGCTGGTCGCGGCCGGCGAGGTCGGCGAGATCGTCAGCGGCGGCGGCGAGACGTCGTTCCGGGTGGACGACGCCGAGCGGGCCATCGACGTGCTGCGGGCGATCCCGGGTGTGCCGTCCGTCGACGACTCGCGTGACTCCGGGGAAGTGCACGCGCGGTTGAACGGGGTAGCAAGGTCGGCGGCCGTGGACGCGTTGGTGCGGGCCGGGGTCGCTGTGGATCAGGTGGGGCCGCGGCGGCGACTGGAAGACGCGTTCCTCGAACTGGTGGGAGGTGGCGGCTCGTGAGTACGTCCAGTGCTGCCGTTGGCTATCGCGCGGCGCGTACCTTGCCGGCCCGAGTGGAACTCACCAGGCAACTGCGCCGCCGACGGACCCAGCTGGCGTTGGGATTTCTCGTCCTGCTGCCGTTTCTGCTGCTGATCGCGTTCAAGATCGGCAACGGCAGCAGCAACCGGAACTCGGGCCAGTTCGTCGACCTGGCGACGCAGAGCGCGTCGAACTTCACCGTGTTCGCGCTGTTCGCGTCGGCCGGGTTTCTGCTGATCGTGGTGGTGGCGCTGTTCTTCGGCGACACCGTGGCGAGCGAGGCGTCGTGGTCGAGCCTGAAGTATCTGCTGGCGATCCCGGTGCCACGCGGCCGGTTGCTACGGCAGAAGGCGATCGTCGCGGGGATCCTGTCGCTGATCGGGCTGGTGCTGCTGCCCGCGGTGTCGCTGCTCGTCGGGGTGATCTGGTACGGCTCCGGTGACATGGTCGGGCCGACCGGCGAGGCACTGCCGTTCGGCGTCTCGGTCGGCCGGATCGGTTTGACGGTCGCCTATCTGGCCGTGCACCTGTTGTGGGTGGCCGGCCTGGCGCTGCTGCTGTCGGTGTCCACGAACGCGCCGCTGGGTGCGGTCGGCGGAGCCGTGCTGGCGTCGATCCTGTCCGAGATCCTGGACTCGATCACGGCGTTGGGCGGGCTGAGGGAATACCTGCCGACGCACTATGTGTACGCGTGGAGCGATTTGCTGAGTTCGTCGGTGGACTGGGGTGACATAGCGCGAGGACTGTTGTCGGCGCTCGTGTACGGCGTGATCTTCTTCGCGCTGGCGGCCCGCAGATTCGCCACGAAAGACATCACCAGCTGAGGCTCGCCTGCGGTGGCGGGATAAATCGAGTGGTACGGCAAGATCACGAGCGTAGCCTGACCAGATCATGGAGATGTCCGACGTCAGGCGTGCGATCACGGCCGCGACTTCGATCGCCGCGTCGCTCGACCTGCCAGCCGACGACGCGATCGTTCTCCACAACTCGAACAAGCTGGCGCTGCGGCTGACGCCGTGCGACGTCCTTGCTCGGGTCGCCCCTGTGGGGCAGGAGGTCGCGCAGCTCGAAGTCGAGCTCGCGGGGCGACTCGCCGAGGTCGGATGCCCGGTGGGCGTCTTGGAGCCTCGGGTGGATCCGCTTGTGTACACGCGGGATGGCTTCGCAGTGACGCTGTGGATCTACTACGAGCCCGTGACACCTCACGTCGCACCGGTCGACTACGCCAAGGCGCTGGAGCGGCTGCACGTCGGCATGCGCAACGTCGATGTGGCCAGCCCACGGTTCACGGATCGAATCGGGGAGGCGGAACAGATCGTCGCCAACCCGGATCTCTCGCCGGAACTCGCCGACGCGGACCGCGTGTTCCTCAGCGGCAGACTGGGAAGCCTGCGACGGGCGATCGAAGACCGCGGCGCCGCGGAGCAACTGCTGCACGGCGAGCCGCATCCGGGCAACGTGCTCAGCACGAAGAACGGCCCGTTGTTCATCGACCTTGAGACGTGCTGCCGCGGCCCCGTCGAGTTCGATCTCGCCCATGTTCCCAAAGCGGTCTGCGAGCACTACCCGAACGCTGACCAAGAACTGCTGGACGAGTGCCGACAGCTCGTACTCGCGATGGTCGCAGCGTGGCGGTGGGACCTTGGCGACCAGTTTCCGAACGGGAGGCGATTCGGAGAGGAATTCCTGCGCGCGCTGCGCGAGGGTCCTCCTTGGCCGACACTCGACACGATGAGCAGGCGGCCGGACGGTCTGTAGAGAATCGCCGAAGGTCACTTGAAAGCGTGGCGACTGCAGCAATACGCGGCGAAAGCCTCGGCGAACTGCCGTTCCGACGCCAGCACCGGCCAGCGCTCTCTCGGAGTCGTTTTCGGGTCGACTCGCAACCAGCGAACAGTCGACACGCCGGGCGATGGCCGGCGCCAAGCCCAACCTGCAACTCACGATCAACAGAGGATCGACTCACCAACGGAGAACGGTCGACTCGCCCGCCGCAGCGGTCGACTCGCCCACCGCGACTGGGCAACTCCCATGCCGCAGGGGGCAACCCACCGACTATGGATGGTCGACTCGCCGACCGCGGGAGTCGACTCACCGATCAATAACCATCGACTCTCGACCGCCACGGGGGTCAAGACTCCAGCGCCAACGGTCGACTCGCCCGCCGCGAGGGGCAACTCAGCGCAGCAGAGGTCGACACGCCCGCCGCAGGGGTCGACACGCGCGCTGGAATGGTCGGCACGCCGAGGCGGTTCGCCGTGGCCGGTCCCATCATCGCTTCCTCGCGGCGCCCAGAGGTCGACACACCCCCGCCAGCGGTCGACACGCCCGCCGGGAAGGTCGAAACGCTCGCCAACGGTCGGCACGTCCACACAGGTGGTCGACACGCCTGCGCTCGTGGTCGACACGCCAGCGCGCGCTCCCGCCTGGCTCATTAACGGCGGCCAGCACGACCCAGGACTGGACCGGCCAACCAACCCGAGTTACTTCACTCCGGCCGCGTCCATCCCTCGCAACTCCTTCTTCAGGTCCGAGATCTCGTCCCTCAACCTGGCCGCCAGCTCGAACTGGAGGTCGCGCGCCGCGTTCATCATCTGCTCGGTCAGCCGACTCACCAGGTCAGCCAACTCGGCCCGAGGCATGCTCTTCGGATCCTTGCCCGCTTCCAGTACCCCGGCGCTCTTCGGGCCCGACCGGCCCGGCTCACCCGTGGCCCGCTTGCCCCTCGACGTGTTCCGGCCAGATCCGCCTACCGGCACGCCCTTGTCGGTCCGCTCGGAATCGTCGGCCTCCGCGTACACCCGATCCAGGATGTCGTTGATCTTCTTGCGCAACGGTTGCGGGTCGATCCCGCGCTCCTCGTTGTACGCGACCTGCTTGCTGCGCCGCCGATCCGTCTCGTCGATCGCGCGCCGCATGGAGTCGGTGATCCGGTCGGCGTACATGTGCACCTGACCCGACACGTTACGAGCGGCACGGCCGATCGTCTGGATCAGCGACGTCCCGCTACGCAGGAACCCTTCCTTGTCAGCGTCCAAAATAGACACCAACGACACCTCGGGCAGGTCGAGGCCTTCCCGCAGCAGGTTGATGCCGACCAGCACGTCGTAGTCACCCAGCCGCAACTGCCGCAACAGCTCGACCCGGCGCAGCGTGTCGACCTCGGAGTGCAGGTACCGCACTCGCACGCCCAACTCCAACAAATAGTCGGTCAGGTCCTCGGCCATCTTCTTGGTCAGCGTGGTGACGAGAACCCGCTCGTCCTTCTCGGCCCGCACCCGGATCTCGTGCACCAGGTCATCGATCTGGCCCTCGGTCGGCTTGATCACGATCTCCGGGTCGACCAAGCCGGTCGGCCGGATCACCTGCTCCACGAACTCGCCGCCGGTCTGCCCCATCTCGTACGGCCCCGGCGTCGCCGACAGGTACATCGTCTGGCCGATCCGGTCGCTGAACTCCTCCCACGTCAACGGCCGGTTGTCCATCGCGCTCGGCAGCCGGAACCCGTGGTCCACCAGGGTCCGCTTCCTGGACGCGTCACCCTCGTACATGCCGCCGATCTGCGGCACTGTGTTGTGTGACTCGTCGATGACCAGCAGGAAGTCCTCGGGGAAGTAGTCGATCAGGGTGGCGGGCGCGGAACCGGCGTCACGACCGTCGATGTGCCTCGAATAGTTCTCGATGCCCGAGCAGAACCCGACCTGACGCATCATCTCGACGTCGTAGCTGGTCCGCATCCGCAGCCGCTGCGCCTCCAGCAGCTTGCCCTGCCGTTCCAGCGTGGCCAACCGCTCCGCCAACTCACCCTCGATGGCGCCGATGGCCTTCTCCATCCGGCCCGGCCCGGCCACGTAGTGAGTCGCGGGGAAGATCCGCAGTTCCTCGACCTCGCGCACGATCTCGCCGGTCAGCGGGTGCAGGTAGTACAGCTTGTCGACGTCGTCGCCGAACATCTCGACCCGCACAGCCAGTTCCTCGTAGGCCGGGATCACCTCGACCGTGTCCCCACGCACCCGGAACGTGCCACGCGAGAACGCCAGGTCGTTCCTGGTGTACTGCACGTCGACCAGCGCCCGCAGCAGCATGTCCCTGTCGATGCTCTGGCCGACCTCCAGCGAGATGGACCGGTCCAGGTAGGACTGCGGGGTACCGAGGCCGTAGATGCAGGACACGGTGGACACCACGATCACGTCCCGCCGGGACAACAGGCTCATGGTGGCCGAGTGCCGCAGCCGTTCCACGTCCTCGTTGATCGACGAGTCCTTCTCGATGTAGGTGTCGGTCTGCGGGACGTACGCCTCGGGCTGGTAGTAGTCGTAGTAGCTGACGAAGTACTCGACGGCGTTGTTCGGGAAGAACTCACGCAGCTCGTTCGCGAACTGGGCGGCCAGCGTCTTGTTCGGCACCATCACCAGCGTCGGCCGCTGCACCTTCTCGATCAGCCAGGCCGTGGTGGCCGACTTACCGGTACCGGTCGCGCCGAGCAGGACCACGTCCTTCTCGCCCGCCCTGATCCGCTTCTCCAGCTCGGCGATGGCCTGCGGCTGGTCACCAGCCGGCTGGTAGTCGCTGACCATGGTGAAGTGCCCGTCGATGCGCGGGATCTCACCGATGGGTCGGAACGCGGAGTGTGCGGTGACGGGAAGCTCGGTCGCGAATGCCACGGCATCAAGGGTAGGCCGATGCACCGACAACTTCGAGGTAGCGAGCTTCCGTCCGCCAACGGCATAAAGTCCGGGCGCCCCCCAACCGATTATCCCTCGTATGAGTGACACTCGATCGAGGACTCCGCAGACCGCCGCCACGCAGGCAGGATGACGCCCATGACCGTCAGCTCGCACCTGCTTCCGGCGGCCCGCCGGAACGACACGGCCGACGTGGTGCACATCCACCCGCCGAAGATCGAGACCTTCGACGTGCCGGCCATGACCCACGTGGATCCGAAGGGCTACGTCCGCCAGGTCGACGAGTACCGGGTCGAGCCGTTCGGCCTCTACATGGCCAGGGAGGTGCCCGGCCACCGGTCGCTCGGCTACCGCGAGTCGTGGCTGCTGCCCGACCTGGGCATCCAGGTCACCGACTGGTACTTCCGCCCCGGACATGAGCGTGACCAGGACTTCTACGTCGATATCGGACTCATCCGACCCGGCGAGCACACCTGGACGCTGGTCGATCTTTACCTGGACGTCGTGCTGCGCACCGGCCGGGGCCTCGACGTGGTGGACACCGACGAGCTGCTGGCCGCGACCGCCGAGGGCTTCATCGACAACGCCACCGCACAGGCCGCCATCGAGACCACCCACCGCACGGTCGACCAACTGGCTGCGCACGGCTACGACGTGACAGCCTGGCTTGCCGACCTGGACATCGAGCTGACGTGGCGGCGCCGATGAGACCCGATAAACTGGGCATGCGGCGCGAAACCGCAACCGCTAACCGGCTCGCAAGCAGACTCGGTGTGAAGTCGGTATGAAGTCGTAAGCAAATTGTCATATAACGAATCGGCCCCGGTCGTCACGGCGTGCACACTCACCGCTACCCTCGGCCCGGTGGGAACCGCCATAACGCCCCAGTTGGTGGACATAGTCGACACGTTCACCGCGGAGCGCAGCTACTCATCCGGTAGCAGCGTTCGGCTGGCCTTCTGCCAGGTCGAGTCCTGGGGTCTGCGGATGGAGTGCCCCACGCCCGAGGATCCCTTCGTGGACAGCGAAGTCACCTGGTTGATCCCGGACTGCGGCCTACGGCTCACCCACCGCCGCCCCCGCTCCCGCCATGCGCGCAGCGGCCCCGCCACGCTCACCGCCGTCCGCGTCCAGCGCGACACCAGGTCCTGGCGGACCACTGACCTGCTGCTCGGCCTGTCGGTGCCCGGCGAGACCACGGCCCGCATCGTCGGCTCGGAGGAGTTCGCCGCCGCCGTGTCCGGCCGCGTGTTGCGCCCCGACGACGCCGACATGGCGCTGCGCACGGTGCACCGCACGCTGGAGGAACTCAGCCGCTGCTACCACGACGTGGTGCACTGGCTCTCGTACCACAACATCACGACGCCCTGGCCGCCGCTGTAGCTCGTCACGGCTGCCAGCCGACCCGCGAGGCCCACCGCTCCATCTCGGCGAACGCCTTGTCGAACCACGGCTCCTTGGCGTCGGCGTACGCGGGGATGCCGCCCGAGGCGAACTCGGCCGCCGTCCGCTCCTTCATCGCCTGGTAGTCGGCCACCCACGTCGGCTCGGCGCGCAGCCAGTCCCGGAACAGCAACGCCGCCCGCCAGCCCGGCGAGCCGGCCACCCGCAGGTGCACGTTGGCCCAGCGGTGGGGGTCGGCCGATGCCGCCATCCGCTTGCGCCAGTGCTCGGGGTCCAGGTCCGGCGGGTGCGGGGTGTCCCGGGTCATCTCGGGGACAGCCGGGAAACCTGCCCTGGCCAGCGGTTCCGCCAGTGCGTCGGCGTCCGCCATGCTGGCCACGGCGATCTGGATGTCGAGCACGTCCTTGGCCGCGATGCCGGGCACCGACGTCGACCCGATGTGGTCCACCCGCAGCACCTTGTCCCCCCCGGCCAGCCGCAGCCGGGCCAGCATTCGCTCGGCCTGCGCGGGCCAGGTCGGGTCGTAGGCCGCCAGGCGCGGACCACCTCGCTCGGGCATCCGGCCCAGCCGGACGTTCGCCTCGAACGGCACCAGCCGGTCGGCCCACAGATCGTCCACCACGGCCAGCACCAGGTCGGGTGTGCCCGAGTTGTCCAACCACACGTCAGCAGCGGCCCTGCGGGCCTGCTCGGTGGCCTGCGCGGCGATCCTGGCCCGCACGTCCTGCTCCGGCGTCCCGCGGGTCGCCATTACCCGCCGTACCCGCTCCTCGACCGGCGCGTCCACGACCAGCACCAGGTGGTAGCCCGGGGCCAGGTTGTTCTCCACCAGCAACGGCACGTCGTGCACCACGACGGCGTCGTCCGGAGCGGCCCGCAGCAACTCGGCGGTCCGAGCGCCGATCCTGGGATGGGTGATCGCGTTCAGCCTCTTCCGTGCGGCATCGTCGGAGAACACCACGGCAGCCAGCGCGGCGCGATCCAGCGAGCCGTCCTCGGCCAGCACGCCGGTGCCGAACGCATCGGCCACCTCGGCCAGCCCGTCGGTGCCCGGTGCGACGACCTCCCTGGCGATCCGGTCCGAGTCGATCAGCACGGCACCGTGCTCGGCCAGCCTGCCGGCCACCGTCGACTTGCCCGAGCCGATCCCGCCGGTCAGTCCCACACGCAGCATGATCCGATTCTGTCAGTGCCCGGCAAGGGCTTTCTGGGCGAGTAGCACCAGTTGCCGGCCGATCCTGCCGGCCGGCAGGACACCGTTGTCCGCGCTGACCAGCACGGTCAGGTCACCTCGGGACAGCACGAGTTCCTGGTTCTTCGCACCGGCCACCAGCACGCCGTCGGCCGAGTCGATGTGCACGTCGCTGGTGGTGGCGCCGTCCTGGCGGGCGCTGTTCACCGTGACGACGGTCCGGTGCGCCGCGGACGTCGGGTCGGTGTAGCTGGCGATCCCGATGGACACCACCCCGGCGGTGACGGCCTTGCCGAGCGGGATGCCGTAGTAGCAGTCCAGCCTGCCGGTGCGGTGGATGGCCGGTTCGGCCACGCCGACCACCTGGTTCGCCGATCCGACCAGGGGGTGCCCGACGATGGCGTCCACGTCGGTGGCCGACGCCACGCCGGAGCAGGACGTCGGCGGCGTGGTGCGCAGCGGTGGCAGCGGCACGGTGGACGTGTGGAACGTGGGCACGGCGGGATGGCGCGGCTTCGGTGCGGCGCCGGACGACGACGTGCAGCCGGCCGTGAGCAGGCCGACCAGGCAGAGTGCGACCACCGAGGAACCGGCCGCCAACCAGCGACGCCTCATCTGCAGCACGGTAGTGGCGCACGCCACAAACGGCGAGAGCCACGCGCGACGAGGGGCCCGCACCGGTGTCGGTGCGGGCCCCTCGTAGGTCTAGCTGTCGTGCAGGTGGATCACACGCCGCCGGACAGCCGCTCGCGCAGTGCGGCGAGCTGCTCGTCGCTGGCCAGGGTGCCGCCACCCTGGGCCGCGGTCGCGGTCTCCTCGCCACCGGAGGAGTAGCTCCCGGCGGTGGCCTCTTCGCTGCTCGCCTCGGCGTCGGCAGCCGCCGCCTTGACGATCTGCTTCATGTGCTGCTCGTAGCGGGTGTGCGCCTCCGCGTACTGGCGCTCCCACTCCTCGCGCTGCTTGTCGAAGCCGTCCTGCCAGTCCTGGGTCTCCGGGTCGAAGCCCTCGGGGTAGATGTAGTTCCCCTCGGCGTCGTACTCGGCGGCCATGCCGTACTGGGTCGGGTCGAACTCCGTGTCCGGCGTGAAGCCCTCGTTCGCCTGCTTCAGCGACAGCGAGATCCGGCGGCGGTCCAGGTCGATGTCGATGACCTTGACCATCACGTCGTCGTTGACCTGCACGACCTGCTCCGGGATCTCCACGTGGCGCTCGGCCAGCTCGGAGATGTGCACCAGACCCTCGATGCCCTCGTCCACCCGGACGAACGCGCCGAACGGCACCAGCTTCGTGACCTTGCCCGGCACGATCTGGCCGATCGCGTGGGTGCGGGCGAACTGCCGCCACGGGTCTTCCTGCGTCGCCTTGAGCGACAGCGAGACCCGCTCGCGCTCCATGTCCACGTCGAGCACCTCGACGGTGACCTCCTGGCCGACCTCGACCACCTCGTTCGGGTGATCGATGTGCTTCCAGGACAGCTCGGAGACGTGCACCAGGCCGTCGACGCCACCCAGGTCCACGAAGGCACCGAAGTTGACGATGGAGGACACGACGCCCTTGCGGACCTGGCCCTTCTGCAGCTGGTTGAGGAACTCGCTGCGGACCTCGGACTGCGTCTGCTCGAGCCAGGCACGGCGGGACAGGACCACGTTGTTGCGGTTCTTGTCCAGCTCGATGATCTTGGCTTCGAGTTCGCGGCCGACGTAGGGCTGGAGGTCGCGCACACGGCGCATCTCGACCAGGGAGGCAGGCAGGAAGCCACGCAGGCCGATGTCCAGGATCAGGCCACCCTTGACCACCTCGATGACGGTGCCCTTGACCGGCTCGTCCTTCTCCTTGAGCGCCTCGATGGTGCCCCAGGCGCGCTCGTACTGTGCGCGCTTCTTGGAGAGGATCAGCCGCCCTTCCTTGTCCTCCTTCTGGAGAACGAGGGCTTCGACCTCATCACCGACGCTGACCACCTCGGACGGGTCGACATCGTGCTTGATCGACAGTTCACGCGAGGGGATCACACCCTCGGTCTTGTAGCCGATGTCGAGCAGCACCTCGTCACGATCGACCTTGACGATGGTGCCTTCGACGATGTCACCATCGTTGAAATACTTGATGGTCTTGTCGACGGCGGCGAGGAAGTCCTCCGCCGTCCCGATGTCATTGATCGCGACTTGCTGCGTCGGGGCCTTGGCAGCCGGGACAGTGGTGGTGTCGGTGGACATAGGGTGGGTTGCTCCGGTACGGATTGGTGTTGTTGGGTGGACAAGTGCACGAGCGGCACGCCACAGGACGGACGGCGAGCGGCCGGGCAGAGACGTCGCTGTCACACTCTTCAACAACGACGGAGGCGGCCCGATTCCCGACGTGCGGGACCGCAGGCAGTAGACCCACTGCGCGGGCGATATCGTACGCGAGTTCAGGGTTGGACCGCAAATTCGGTGCTCCGACCACGGACGATGTCGACGGGCTGGCACGATCTGCGGGTGCGTTCGGATCTCACAGGAACCGCACAGCAACCACCCAGCCAGCGGGATCGACGTCGAGGAGCCAGCTGTGACCGAGCCGGAACACCCCGTGCCTGGGTCAACCGAAATCGAACTGCAACCGAATTGGCCCCAAATCAACGCGGAACCGGACCCTCGACACATCAGCGCGGAACTCGCGCTGGGCACGGTGGGCATCGCCAAGCGGGCCGTCGACCCCGGCGAGTCGCGGGTGGCGAGCCGGGCGTGGTGGGACGCCGACGCCGACGACTACCAAGCCGAGCACGGCGACTTTCTCGGTGCCGCCGACTTCGTCTGGTGCCCGGAGGGGGTCCGCGAGGCGGACGCCGGACTGCTCGGTGACGTCGAGGGAACCAACGTGCTCGAGGTCGGCTGCGGTTCGGCGGCGTGCGCCAGGTGGTTGGTCGGGCAGGGTGCGCACGCCGTCGCGCTGGACCTGTCCGCCGGCATGCTGCGGCACGCGACGGCCGACAGCGCGGCCACCGGGATCACCGTGTCGCTGGTGCAGGCCAGTGCGGACCAGTTGCCGTTCGCGGCGGCCAGTTTCGACACGGCCTGCTCGGCGTTCGGCGCAGTCCCGTTCGTCGCCGACTCGGGTGCCGTGCTGAACGAGGTGGCCAGGGTGCTGCGGCCGGGTGGGCGGTGGGTGTTCGCGGTCACCCATCCGATGCGGTGGATTTTCCCGGACGACCCTGGTCCGGAGGGACTGACCGTGGTGCAGTCCTATTTCGACAGAACGCCCTACCTGGAGGTCGACGACACCGGCAGGGCCACCTACGTGGAGCATCACAGGACGCTGGGTGACTACGTCCGGCAGATCGGCGCCGCCGGGATGGTGCTCACCGACCTGATCGAGCCGGAATGGCCGCCGGAACACACCAGGGAGTGGGGCCAGTGGAGTCCGCTACGCGGCAGGCTGTTCCCCGGCACCGCGATCTTCTGCTGCACGCGGGTGTGAACCCCGACCCGGCGAGGAACATGGCGGTAGGAGAGGTGGCGGTCGGATGACCATCGCACGGAGCCTGCGGGAGGCCCAGGCCGCCCGGTTCGCCGGGCTGGACCCGCTGCTGCCGGCCGCCGCACCTGACCCGGACGGTGACGTGCTGAGTGCAGCGGTGCCCAGTGGCCACCGGGTGGCGGCCGTGCTGCGCCGCACCGTGCACGGTCCCGGCGCGCCGACCAGCCTGTGGTCGGCACAGGACTGTTGGGAGTTGTTCCCGTTGGTCGGCGAGGACGCGGGCCCCGGGTTGGACGCGCTGCTGCGGGCGTGGCGCCAGTTGATGGACCGGACCGGTGTGCCGGACCAGGACTCCGCGTGTGTGGTCACCTGGCCCAGCCGGGACGCCGAGGGCAGCAAGGCCCTGTTGGCGCACGGCTTCCAACCGCTGTCGGTACTCGCCGTCCGACGGCCCGGGCAGGCTCTGGTGCAACAGGTGCGGACACCGCCCGGGCTGGTCATCCGCAGAGCGACCGGCCGGGACCTGGACGTCGCCGTGCAGATCGCGCTGGCCGAGTTGGCCTACTCGTCGATGGTGGGCGGCTCGATCGTGCGGCCGGACGCGATCGACATCAAGCGCACGTCACTGAGCTACCGGATCAGCCACGGTGACCTGGTGTGGCTGGCGGAGCGGGACGGTGTCGCGATCGGGCTCGCCGAGTGCTGGCTGACCGACGCCGATCCGGCCGCCGAGCGCCGGTTCCCGGTGCCGCCCGGCCGGTGGGGTTACGTGAACTCGGTGTCAGTGCTGCCCGGGGCCAGGTCGACCGGTGTCGGCCAGGCGATGATGTCCTGGGCACACCAGGAACTGCACCGGGCAGGCGCGATCGGCACCTACCTGTACTACAACCCGCCCAACCCGCTGTCGTCGGTGTTCTGGCCGAGGCAAGGTTACCGTCCACTGTGGACAATCTGGGAGACACGGCCGGCCGGCGCGCTGCGCTGATCTTTGGCCTGGTCGTGGGGAAGGGAGACACCTGTTGCGCCAGGACGACTGGCCGTGGGTCATCGCGGGGCTTGCCGTGACGGTCGTGTTGCCCATGGTCGTGGAGTGGATGCGCAGACGTCCGCCGCACTCGGGGCAACGGCTGATGGGCTGGGGCTTCCTGGTGTCCCTGAGCATCATCACGGCCGACGCGATCCTGGCGCTGAACGGTGTGCCGTGGCAGTGGCTGGTGGGTGTGCTGGTCGGCGGCCAGGTGGTGGCCGCGGTGCCGCTGGGCATCGGCTGGGCACGGGTGCGCGCCGCTTCGCGCCGCGAGGAGGAGTTGCGGCTGCGGCCTGATCACGTGGCTCCCGGCGAGGCGCAGGTGTGGGTCCGGCCGCGCCAGTTGGACGGTGAACCGCCCCGCGGCATCGGAGACCGGGTGGACAGGTGGCTGGCGTCCGACGGACCGTCGCCGACGGCCGGCTGGTGGCACAACGGCGGCCTGATCCTGGACGAGCGCGGACCGGCGCTGGTGGATGCGGCCGGACTGCGGCACGGTTTACCGCTGGCCACGGTCACGCTGGTGCTGGTGACGGCTCCCAAGTCGGTGTTCCTGGTGGACGAGCGGGAGACGCTGCTGGCCAGGCTGCCGACGACGGGTTTCGACGAGCCCGATCTGCGACGGTTCGCTGTCGCCGCCGGGTGGCGTTATGACAGGAGTGCGCAGCCCAACCGCACGGCGCGGCAGGCAGTGGACCTGCGGGCAGCCGTGGTGGACAGGGCGGCGAAGGACCGACGACTACCCACCAGGGCACGAGGCGTACTGCGCCGCCCACACGACGACAAGTAGCTGGTCAGCTGTGCTGGCACACCGTCGCCTGGCTGAAGGGTCGACTCGCCGAGTCGCCCACCGGGGAGGACGACTCGCCCGCCTGCAAGGTCGACTCGCCGGCCCGGGAGTCGACTCGCCCGCAGGGGACGCCAACTCGCCGAGTCGCCCACCTGGGAAGTCGACTCGCACGCGAGGAACGCCGACTCGCCCACCCAGACGGACGACACGCGCGGCCGCTGTACAACGAACAAAGCGGCCGGTCAGCACCTGGGCGCCACCGCTCCATGTCCGCGAAAGGCCAACTCGCGGACTCGCCCACGGGGACGGACGACTCGCCCGCTGGGAACGTCGACTCTCCGACTCGCCCACCTGGGCGGTCGACTCGCCCGCAGGGGAACGCCGACTCGCCTGCCCAGAAGGACGACAAGCGCGGCCGCAGCACACCCACAAAGCAGCCGGCAGCCCACGGGCACCACCGCACCGCGCCAGCGAGAGGTCAACTCGCCGAGTTGCCCACCTGGGCGGCCGACTCGCCCGCCAGAAACGTCAACTCGCCGACTCGCCCAGCCGGGCGGCCGACTCGCACGCAGGGAATGCCGACTCGCCCACCAGCGCAGTCGACTCGCCCTCAGGGAACGCCGACTCGCCGAGTTGCCCGCCAGCGCGGTCGACTCGCCCGCCCAGACTGGCGCCTCGCGCGGCCGCTGCACAACCAACTAAGTGATCAGTCAGCCTCTTGGCACGATCGACCACGGCCTGGGCACGCCGACCTGGTAAACACCAGGCGGCTTACCCGCCAATGCTCTGTCCACGGCGTCCAGCACGCCGTCGGAGATCTCCTCGTGGCTCAGCCGCCTGCTCGTCCGCCCGACCGGCACGAAGCCGAGCACCAACTGCTGCGTCGGGTGGTCGTCCAGTACCGGGTCCGGGTAGCCGGTCACCGGGTCGAACGCGGCGCTGCCGTGCACCTCTACCACCGGGGCGTCCGGCGCCAACAACGGCGCGACGGCGCTCAGCAGCGCTGGCCGGTGTTCCCGCCGCACCCAGCTGACCAGTAGTTCCACCGGTCCACTCAGTGCCCGCTTGATCCGGTCGGCGAGCCCGACCGGATCCGACCAGTCCGCGGCCACCCAGAGCGCCCGGCCGGCCATGTTCGAGCCTGCCGGCGCGGCGGGAATGGGCGAGTAGCGGCGGCTGGGCAGCACGACGTGCCAGCCGTCCGCGACGAGCGTCGACGCGCAGGCGGCGAGCATGCCGGAGCCGCCGATGACGAGGGCCTGCCGTGGGGTGAAGTTTCCGTGTCGTCGTGGTCCGCTGACCACCGTGTCGGCTACTGCTCTGGCTGGGCTGGGTACACCTCTGGCGGGGATGATGACCGCACCTCCCGAATCAACCGCGTGTGTTCGCGTGTCGCGGCGGCGAATGAAACCGGCGCGTGAGTGCAGCCGGCCGACAACGCCGTGACGGCCAACACTCACCACCCGGATCGGCGAGCAACGCCGCGATCTCGGTCGCGCCTCTACCGTATCCCCGCCACCAGTCGCCACGCTCGCCACTTGATCGGTCCAGTGGGCAGGTCGCCAGGTCAGTGCGCTGCGTCGTCCCACGATCGGCCGACACCGACGGACACTTCGAGCGGCACCCGCAGCTCGTACGCGTTGCCCATGTGCTCGCGGACCAGCGCCTCGACGGCCGTCCGCTCACCGTCGGCGATCTCCAGCACGAGTTCGTCGTGCACCTGGAGCAGCGTGCGGCTGCGCAGATCGGACGCGACCAGTGCGCCGTGCACGTTGAGCATCGCCACCTTGATGATGTCCGCCGCACTGCCCTGGATCGGCGCGTTCAGCGCCATCCGCTCGGCCATCTCCCTGCGCTGCCGGTTGTCGCTGACCAGGTCGGGCAGATACCGCCGGCGGCCCAGGATGGTCGCCGTGTAGCCGTCCTTGCGGGCCTGCTCCACCACGGTCTGCAGGTAGTCACGGATGCCGCCGAACCGGGCGAAGTACTCGTCCATCAGGCCGCGCGCCTCGTCCGCCGAGATGCGCAGCTGCTGGGACAGGCCGTAGACCGACAGGCCGTAGGCGAGGCCGTAGTTCATCGCCTTCACCTTGGCCCGCTGCGCGCCGGTGACCTCCTCCGGACCGACACCGAACACCCGAGCAGCCGTTGCCGCGTGGAAGTCGAAGCCGGACTGGAACGCCTCGATCAGCGCCTCGTCGCCGGACAGGTGGGCCATGATCCGCATCTCGATCTGGCTGTAGTCCGCCGTCATCAGCTCGGCGTAGCCCGTGCCGACGATGAACGTGGTGCGGATGGTGCGGCCCTCGTCGGTGCGGATCGGGATGTTCTGCAGGTTCGGCTCGGTGGACGACAGCCGGCCGGTGGCCGCGATCGTCTGGTTGAACGTGGTGTGGATGCGGCCGTCGTCGGACACCGACTTGAGCAGACCGTCCACCGTGGTCTTCAGCCGCGTCGCGTCACGGTGCTCCAGCAGGTACTGCAGGAACGGGTGTTCCGTGCTGTCGTACAGGGTCTGCAGCGCCTCGGCGTCGGTCGTGTAACCGGTCTTGGTGCGCTTGGTCTTCGGCATGCTCAGCTCGTCGAACAGCACGACCTGCAGCTGCTTCGGCGAGCCGAGGTTGATCTCCTTGCCGATCACGCCGTAGGCGTCCTGGGCAGCCTGCTTCACGCGGCTGGCGAAGTGGGCCTCCAGCGCGGCCAGCTGCTCGGTGTCCATCGCGATGCCGACCGCCTCCAGGTCGGCCAGCACGTGCTCCAGCGGCAGTTCGAGGTCCCGCAGCAGCTTCGCGCCACCGATCCGCTCCAGCTCGACGTCCAGCGCGTCGGCCAGTTCGGCGACAGCCCTCGCCTTCAGGATCTCGTTCTTCGCCAGGCGCTCGGCGTCCTCCTCCTCGCTGCCCAACAGGGACAGCTGGCCGTCGTCGGTGTCGTTGTCCGAGCGCAGCTCGCGGCGCAGGTAGCGCAGCACGAGATCGTCCAGCTCGAACGAGCGCTGGCCCGGCCGGGCCAGATAGGCGGCCAGCTCGGTATCACTGGTCAAGCCGGCCAACGACCAGCCACGGCCACGCAGCGCGTGCCGCGCGCCCTTCATGTCGTGGCCCGCCTTGGGCACGTCGGGGTCGGCCAGCCACGCGGCCAGCGCCTGCTCGTCGGACTCGGTCAGCTGCAGCACGTCCGCGTAGCCGCCGTCGCCGTCCGAGGTGGCCAGCGCGATGCCCTGCACGTCACCGGCACCTGCTGCCCACTTGGCCTTCAGCGCGATGCCGACCCGGTGGCCCTTGCCGGCGTGCTCGGTCAGCCACGCGGCCAGCTCCCCTGGTGCGATCTGGCCACCCCGCACGTCGAAGCCCTCTTCGGCCTCCGGCTCCGCCGACGAAAGGGTGGCGAACAGCCGGTCCCGCAGCACGCGGAACTCCAGGTCGTCGAACAGCCGGTGCACGGCGTCCCGGTCCCAGGGGTGCACTTCCAGCTGGGTGGGGTCGACCTCCACCGGCACGTCCCTGACCAACTCGGTCAGCTCCCGGTTCAGCAGCACGGCGGCCAGGTGCTGGCGCAGCGCGTCGCCCACCTTGCCGCGCACCTGGTCCACCCGGTCCACCAGTTCGGCCAGCGAGCCGTACTCACGGATCCACTTGGCGGCCGTCTTCTCCCCCACACCGGGAATGCCGGGCAGATTGTCCGACGGGTCACCGCGCAGCGCGGCGAAGTCCGGGTACTGGGCCGGGGACAGGCCGTACTTCGTCTGGACCTCACCCGGCGTGAACCGGGTCAGGTCGGAGACGCCCTTGCGCGGGTACAGCACCGTGACGTGGTCGGTCACCAGTTGCAGCGCGTCCCGGTCGCCGGTGCAGATGAGTACGTCGAAACCCTCGGTGGCCGCCATCGTCGTCAACGTGGCGATGACGTCGTCGGCCTCGTAGTTGTCCTTGCTCAGCGACGGGATGCCCAGCGCGCCGAGCACGTCCTGGATCAGGCCGACCTGCCCGCGGAACTCGTCCGGTGTGGTGGAACGGTTGGCCTTGTAGTCGGCATAGGTGTCCCGCCGGAACGTCTGCCGCGATACGTCGAAGGCGACCGCGATGTGCGTGGGCTGTTCGTCGCGCAGCAGATTGATCAGCATCGACGTGAAGCCGTAGACCGCGTTGGTGGTCTGCCCGGTCTGGGTGCGGAAGTTCTCCGCGGGCAGGGCGAAGAACGCCCGGTAGGCCAGCGAGTGGCCGTCCAACAGCAGCAGCCGGGGCGTGTCGTTGGCAGGTGTGGTGCGAGTCTCGGACTTGGCGGGCACCCGGCGAGTCTAGGGTGAGACCCCGACAGGGCTGTTCAGAGCCATCGGTCCCACCCGATCGGACGACGGCCACCAGCGGGAAATGGAGGTGCCGGTGACGGCTACCGATGAGCCGCGCGCCGGCTTCACCGTCGAGGCAGCCAACGCGATGCGCGGCGAGTTCAACGAGAAGCTCGGCATCGAGGTCCTCGAGGTGAGCACGGAACGGATCGTGGCCACGATGCCCGTCGAAGGCAACCGGCAGCCGCTCGGCCTGCTGCACGGCGGCGCGAACGCGGCGCTCGCCGAGACGATCGGCTCGATCGCCGCCGTGCTCAACGCGGCGCCCGGCCGGATCGCCGTCGGCCTGGAACTGTCCTGCACGCACCACCGAGCCGCCAAGGCGGGCAAGGTGACGGGCGTGTGCACGCCGCTGCACGTGGGCCGGACGACGTCGACGTTCGAGACGGTCATCACCGACGAGGACGGTCGCCGGACCTGCACGGCCCGGCTGACCTGCATCGTCAGGGACAACACGCCGGGCAGCTAGGCGACGCCGAGGTAGGCCTCCTTGATGGACGGGTCGGCCAGCATCTCCTGGCCGGTCCCCGTCTTCACGATCTGCCCGCTCTCCAGCACGTAGGCCCGGTGCGCGCGGGACAGCGCCTGCTGCGCGTTCTGCTCCACCAGCAGCACGGTGGTCCCCTGCTGGTTGATCTCCGTGACGATCCGGAAGATCTGCTGGATGAACTGCGGCGCGAGGCCCATCGACGGCTCGTCCAGCAGCAGCAGGCGCGGCTTGGCCATCAGCGCCCTGCCGATGGCGAGCATCTGCTGCTCGCCGCCGGACATCGTGCCGCCCGTCTGCGACTTCCGTTCGGCCAGCCGTGGGAACAGCGTGAACACGCGCTCGTAGTCCTCGCTCAGGCTCTTCCTGTCCTTGCGCGCGTAGGCGCCCATGTCCAGGTTCTCCATCACGGTCATGCCGGGGAACACGCCGCGGCCCTCAGGGGCCTGGGAGATCCCGCGTACCACGCGAAGATCGGCCCGCAGCCTCGTGATGTCGTCGCCGTCGAAGGAGATCCGGCCGCCGGACAGCGGGCGGATGCCGGACACCGCGCGCATCGTGGTGGTCTTGCCGGCGCCGTTGGCGCCGATCAGGGAGACGATCTCGCCCTGCTCCACGGTCAGCGAGACGCCGGACAGTGCACCGATCCGTCCGTAGTGGACGGACACGTCGGCAAGCTCAAGCAACGCCATCGTCTGGCACCCCCAGATAGGCGGCGACGACAGCCGGGTTGTCCCGGATCTCCGCCGGCAGGCCATCGGCGATCTTCTTACCGAACTCCAGCACCACGATACGGTCGGTCACGCCCATCACCAGGCGCATGTCGTGCTCGATCAACAGCACCGTGTACCCGTCGTCGCGGATCTTGCGGATCAACCCCATGAGTTCTTCCTTCTCGGCGGGGTTGAAGCCGGCGGCCGGCTCGTCAAGGCACAGCAGTTTCGGTTCCGTGGCCAGCGCGCGGGCGATCTCCAGCCGGCGCTGGTAGCCGTAGGGCAGGTTGCGGGCCTTGTCGGCGGCCCGGTCGGCGATGCCGACAAACTCCAGCAGGGCGCTGGCCTTCTCGACGACCTCGCGCTCCTCCTTGTGGTGCCTCGGCGAGCGGACCAGCGCGCCGAGCACACCGGTCTTGTGCCGCGCGTCCACGCCGACCACCACGTTCTCCAGCGCGGTCATCTCGCTGAACAGCCGGATGTTCTGGAACGTCCTGGCGAGGCCGAGTTGCGTGATCTCGTAGCGCTTGCGGCGGCCCAGCGGCCCGCCCTCCAGCAGGACCTGGCCGCTGGTCGGCCGGTAGACGCCGGTCATCACGTTGAAGCAGGTGGTCTTGCCCGCGCCGTTGGGCCCGATCAGGCCGAGGATCTCGCCGCGCTTGATCTGGAAGGACACCGAGTCCAGCGCGACGAGGCCGCCGAACCGCAGTGTGACGTTCCGGACCTCCAGCAGCGTCTGGCCGATCTCGACGCCGATCTGCCGGTCCGGCGCGACGACCTCGCGCTCCTCCCTGTGGTGCCTCGGCGAGCGGACCAGCGCGCCGAGCACACCGGTCATGTGCCGCGCGTCCACGCCGACCACCACGTTCTCCAGCGCGGTCATCTCGCCGAACAGCCGGATGTTCTGGAAGGTGCGGGCCAGGCCCAGTTTGGTGATCTGGTAGCGCTTGCGCCTGCCCAACGGGGCGCCCTCCAGCAGCACCTGGCCACTGGTCGGCCGGTAGACCCCGGTCATCACGTTGAAGCAGGTGGTCTTGCCGGCGCCGTTCGGGCCGATCAGGCCGAGGATCTCGCCGCGCTTGATGTCGAAGGACACCGAGTCCAGCGCGACAAGGCCGCCGAACCGCAGCGTGACGTCCTCGACCTCGAGCAGCGTCTGGCCGACCTCGACGGCGATCTGCCGCTCCGGCGCCACCACCTCGGCGACCTCGTCGAAGTGCTCGGAACGCTCCGCCTCGGTCATGTGGGCGACCTCGGCGACGATCCCGCCCTCCGCGGGGACGTCCGGGCTGCTCTCGGTCATACCTCGTCACCCTTCTCCCCGACCAGGGCACTGTCGCTCGAGATCTGCTCCGGTCGACCGACCAACTTGAGATACGCCGTGCGGCCGTTGGCCAACAGCCGCTGGCGGGCACCGAGCAGACCCTGCGGACGGAAGATCATCAGCACGATCAGGGCGAGGCCGAACACCAGGAACTTCTGGTTGCCGAGGTTGTTGAAGCGGTCCGGGATGTAGGACACGACGAACGCGCCGATCATCACGCCCACCTTGTTGCCCGAGCCACCGAGGATGACGGCGGCCAGGTAGAGCACCGAGAAGTTGACGCCGAAGTCCTGGTTGTTCTGGAAACCGTTCTGGCCTGCGAACAACGCACCGGACAGACCACCGATGGCGGCACCGATGGCGAACGCTGCGAGTTTGAAGGAGAACGTCGACACGCCCATCATCTGCGCGGCGTCCTCGTCCTCCCGGATCGCCACCCAGGCTCTGCCGACCCGACTTCGCTCCAGGTTTCCGATGAACAACAGGATGACGATGATGATCGAGACCATCAGCCAGTACCAGGCAGTGCCGTTGGTGGTGGTGAAGATCGGCTGACCGTTGGCCTGGGTGCCCGGCGGGTGGCCGACGTCCTGGAAGCCGACCAGGCCCTTCAGCGCGGGGATCAGCGTGGCCAGGAGCCGGACGATCTCACCGAAGCCGAGCGTCACGATCGCCAGATAGTCGCCACGTAGTCGTAGCGTCGGCATGCCGAGGATCAACCCGAAGACCATCGTGACCACCATCGCCAGCGGCAACGTGGCCAGGTAGGGCAGCTTGTGCAGGATCGAGTCGCGGCTGGTGAACAGGGCAGCGACGTAGGCGCCGACGGCGTAGAAGCCGACGTAGCCGAGGTCGAGCAGACCGGCCTGGCCGACCACCACGTTCAGGCCGAGCGCGACGAGCACCAGCACCGACGCCTTGAACATCGAGATCGGGAAGAACACGTTCGGCTCGGTGGTCAGGAACGGCGGGTTGAGCACCGGCAGCAGGTAGATCAGCACCACGATCGGAATGACGCCCGCCCACTGCTGCGGGCGCGGCAGGGTGTTCCACCACGTACGGAACCGACGGATCGAG
>DASXYT010000309.1:0-6414 GCA_036502345.1 Pseudonocardiaceae bacterium
CGCGCCGGGACAGCGTCGGTGGTGCCGGGTCCAGCGCGACCAGGCTGTCCGGGTCCTCCGGGTGGGCCGGCTCCGGCCGGGTCCCGGCCAGCGGCGTGCGCAGCTCGGTGCGCAGCGAGCGGGACCGCAGCCCCGTCACCATGTGCGGCAACTTGATCGCGACGTGCACCACGATGCCGCCGATGAACACCCAGGCGCCGTAGTAGTGCGCGGTGTAGAAGCTGAAACCGAAGATGTAGTCGTACTGGATGTTGAGGACACCGGTGGCCATTTCGAACAGGATGCCGCCGACCAGCAACAGCAGCGACACCCGTTCCAGTACGTGTGCCAGGGAACGGGCAGGCGGCCAGCTGAACAGTTTCGGCACCACCGACCACAGTTTGGCCAACACCACGGGTATCAGGACCAGACCGAGGCCGACGTGGAGTCCCTCGGTGAGCCGGAACAGCCAGGAGGGCCTGGTCGGCCAGTCGAAGATCGGCAGGTGCAGCCAGCCGACATTGCCCGGTATGGCCTGCCCGAACTGCGGTCCGTAGGCGATGTAGTCCAGTAGGCCGGTGACGATGACCAGTGGCAGGCAGGCCAGCAGCACCGCACCGAACACCGACGTCAACCACGGTCCGCGTAGTGGACTGCGCCACCAGTGGGTGTTGCCCAGACCGGGTGGCCGGTGCCGTTCGATGGCACGCCACAGCCGGGCGGGAAACCCGTACTCCTGGTCCTCCCGTGACTCCATCAGGCTCGCTCCAATCCGGACTCGGTACTCGCAGGGGTCGGCACGTCACATCGGAGCGTAGGAAGCCGTCGGGACATCGGCAGTGTGACGATCGATTCGGTAAGCAACTCATAACTTCTGCCCAGCTCTGCGACGCGACGGTCTACAGAGGAGTATGCGACCGCCCCCGTCAGCTGTTAGCAGCAGGATCGGTGCGATCCTTACCTCCGGCGTGGAAAAATTGTGCGGCCTACCACTGAGTCCACAACAGGTGCTTGACCACCAGCGCGACCAGCACCTGGCCGACCAGCCACCACCGCCGGTGCCGAGCGGGCAGCAGGCTCGCCGAGACGACCAGCCATACCGCGAAGGGCAGCCAGATCCGCTCGGTCTCCGCCTTGGACAACCCCGATTCGTCCGCGACCGCCACCGCCAGCACCGCGGCCAGGGTCAGTAGCGGCACGACCACGTCTCGATTCCACGTCCGCTCGCGGACCAGTTCGAAGCCCAGCACGGCACCCCGCCGCAGGCCGGCCGCGAACACCGGGCCACAGATCAGCACCAGGCAGGCAAGATCGGCCCACACCCAGTAGTCGTACGGGCGGGTGGCGCCCAGGTCCTGGTAGTAGCGCTGGATGACCAGGTGGTAGCCATCCAGCCACCAGAACCCGGCCACGGTGAAGATCGCCACCACCGCCAGTACACCGACCACCGCAGGCAGTACCGCCCGCAGCCCGCCCGCGGCCACCAGTACGGCCAACGGGATCAACCCGAACAGCACCAGCCCGTAGGACAGGAAGACGCAGAACCCCAGTACCAGGCCCGCACTGACGCAGATCAGCACGGAGCGGACCGGCCAGCGTGGCCGGGCCGCCCGCAGGCCGACCGCGCCGAGGGCCAACAGTGCGACACCCGTCGAGGACACACCCGCGAACAACCAGTCGGCGGACACCCCGGCGATGGCGCCGCCGGGCAACAGGACCAGGAACGGCACGACGGCCCGCGCGGCCGATTCGTTGCCCAGCAGACGGATCGTGACCGGCACCGCCACTACGGTCAGACCGCCGACCAGCACACAGGCCAGTGCGGCCGGGGGCGCGCCGCCGAGCCCGACACGGTCCAGCCAGACGAACACCAGCGTCGCGCCCGGCGGGTGACCGGACACGTGAGTGACCCACGAGCCCGCCCGACCGGACAGGATGTGGCTGGTGAACGTGCGCAGGAACTCGGGAATGTCCGGGACCCGTGGCACGTCCACCAGGTATTCGTCGCCGGTGGCGATCCGGCTTGGTATGCCCCGCTGCCACCCGTCCACCAGCAGCACGGCGAACGTCCACGCCAGCCCGGCGGCGTAGGCGAGGCCGACCAGCCTGGTCCAGCGCAACCGCTCGGCCAGTCCCGGTCCTCGTGCGACCACCGCGACCGCGACGATGACGGCCAGCGGTGTGCCGGGCCCGACGTGTGGATGCCAGTAGGCGAACAGCGGTGGCGCCCACGCGAAGATCCGGAAGAACGTGTACCAGTGGCCCCAGGTGATGACCAGGTTCGCGGCAGCCACCAGGCCAAGCGCCAGAAACCCGACGAGCAGATCGGCACGCAAGCCGGACCGGCGAACCGACTCGGTCCGGGAGTCGGCGGGAGCGGAAGCCACCGGCAGACTGTAGTCGCGACCGTCCGACGCGGTGGCACGGGCCACCTTCGGCCACCGCACGGAAGGTCCGACATGGACGTCGCGCTCTGCGCGGACGCCGCGATTGGGTTACAGTCCGCACATGCGTGTCCTGGTCACCGGTGGCGCCGGTTTCATCGGTTCCCACATCGCCGATCTGCTGGCACGCCAGGGCGATGACGTGGTTCTGCTGGATGCCCTGCTGCCACAGGCACACGGTCATGGACAGCCGCCGGACTGGGTCGGTGCGCACGAGTTCGTGCACGGAGACGTGCGCGACCGTGCCGTCCTCGACCGGGTACTGCCCGGCATCGACGCGGTGTGCCACCAGGCAGCCATGGTCGGCCACGGTGTCGACCCGTCCGACGCTCCCGAGTATGCCAGCCACAACGACTATGCGACCGCCGTGCTGCTGGCCGCGATGCACGTGCACGGCATCGGGCGGCTGGTGTTGGCCAGTTCGATGGTCGTCTACGGCGAGGGCCGCTACCGCTGCGCCGAGCACGGCGTCGTCCGGGCCGCTCCCCGGCTGCGCACGGACATCGACGCCGGCAGGTTCGAGCCACCGTGCCCCCGGTGTGGCGCGGCCCTGGCCGGCGAACTGGTCCCCGAGGACGCGCCGATGGATCCGCGCAGCACCTACGCCGCCACGAAACTGGCCCAGGAGCACCTGGCGGGCGCGTGGGCGAGGCAGACCGGAGGTGGGGTCTGGGCGCTGCGCTACCACAACGTCTACGGACCACGCATGCCGCGCGACACGCCCTACGCCGGGGTGGCCTCGATCTTCCGGTCCGCCGTGGAACGCGGTGAGGCGCCATCGGTGCTGGAGGACGGCGGGCAGCGGCGGGATTTCGTGCACGTCGAGGACGTGGCACGGGTGAACGGTCTCGCGCTGGCCGCCGACCCGCCCGAGGGGCGGTGCGAGCCGCTGAACGTGTGTTCCGGGCAGCCGCACACCATTGGCGAACTGGCCGAGGAACTGGCCATGGTCAGCGGCGGCCCAGCTCCTCGGGTCGTGGGAGGTGCCCGCGCCGGGGACGTACGGCACATCGTCGCCGATCCCGCCAAGGCCAGGCAGGTACTGGGATTCCAGGCCGGGGTGTCGTTCGGCGACGGTGTGCGCGAGTTCGCCACGGCACCGCTGCGCGGCCCGGTCACGGCAGCGACCTGACCGCCCTCGGGAGGACGGAGCCGATGGACACGACCGAGTCGTGCACACCGCTGGCATCCGCGACCGGGCTGGCACGCCGACAACAACTGACGTCGACCGCTATCGGCGAGCCAGTTCCGCGAACCACCGCCCGGCCGAGCCCGCCGACGCCGACAGGCTGAGTCCGGCCCTGCCTGCGACCATGGCGGCGAGGTCGATGGCCACTCGCGCCCACGGGAAGGTATCGGCCTGGCCGGCGATCCGCGCGGTGCCCCGGCGCAGACCGGTACCCGGCTGGTCGAGTTCGACGATGGCGGTGCCACCCGGCGCCAGGAGATTCCGGACCCGGGCCAGCAGGGCCACGGGGTCACCGCCGATGCCCACATTGCCGTCCACGAGCAGCACATGCTGCCAGGAGCCTTCTCCCGGCAGCCGGTCGAAGACGTCGGCCTGCAACGCGGGTGCCCCCCGCCAGCGGGTCAGCGCCACGGCGACCGGGGACACGTCCACACCGAGGGTGGGCACGCCCCGGCGAGTCAGGGCTCCGACCAACCTGCCCGGACCGCAGCCGACGTCCAGCGTCCATCCCTGGCACCGGGCCAGTAGCAGGTCGTCGAACGCGTCCGGCGATCCGTGCCACCGGGTGACCGGCAGGGTCATGCGTTCACCGCCTGCCAGTTCCAGTACACACGAACTGCCGCGCAGTGCGGCGTCGAACCCACTGACCGAGGTGAGGACATCCGACGGCGGGATCGGGCTCACCCGAGCGCTCCGGCGGTCGCGTTCGCGACGGCGGCCGCGAACCGGCTACCCGGCAGGCCACGCGCCACCATCAGGGCGTCCGCCATCGTGTCCACATCGGTCAGTCGCGGCCCACTCCCGACGCGCAGACCGCGACGTGTCAGGGCCTCCCGGGTCCTCGCCGCCGTGTCCGCGCGGGACATCGGCACGTCACGCAGCGCCTCGGCATGCGCAGGGTCGCGCAGCCCCAATGCCCACCAGCCGCCGTCCTCCGCTTCGCTCAGCACAGCGGGGTCGGCCGCCAGTCGGAGAACGACGTCACCCAGGATGCCGGCGGTGATCTGAGGTGTGTCCATGCCGATCTGGACCACTGGCAGTCCCGGAAATCGGGCAGCGGCGTCGGCGTGCGCGTTGACCAAGCGGTCCGCGAAGCTCGCGCCACGCTGGGAAACGACGGGCATCGCGGCCAGCAGGTCATGCAGTTGCGCGGCCTCCTGGCCGGCTGCGACATCACCGGTCAGCGCGACCAACGGGATCGCGCCCGGAGTGTTCCGCACGGCCCAGAGCGTGTCCAGCAGCGCCGCGGCGGCGATGGCCGCCGCCTCGCGTGGGGTCGCCGGAGGAGTCAGCCTGGTCTTGGCCAGTCCCGCGACGGGCGCTTTCGCCACGACGAGCAGACAGAACCGCGTCACCGCAGGACACCCATCATGTCGCGGACGGCGCGCGCCGTACCCCGCACCGAGCCGGACACCTTCGAGGTGGTGCCGGCCGCGCGTGGCCGGTAGTCCACCGTGACTTCGACCAGCCGCCAGTGGGCGTGATGGGCGCGCAGGAGCAGTTCGAGTGGATAGCCGAACCGCTGGTCACGCACGCCCAACGCGAGCAGGTCGGCACGCCGCGCGACACGGATGGGGCCGACGTCGCGAACCGGAAGGCCGCGCCGGCGCAACAGAGCGGCCAGCGCGGCATTGCCGGCGCGGGCGTGCCACGGCCACACACCACGGCCGGAGGGCACGCGTCGACCGAGGACCATGTCGGCCCCACCCGAGCGGACCCGCCGCACCATCTGCGGCAATGCCGCCGGGTCCAGGGAGCCATCCGCGTCCAACACGCCGACGATCTCGCTGGTGGCAGCGAGCAGACCGGCGTGCACGGCGGCGCCGTAGCCGGGGCTTGCCTCGCGCACCACCTGCGCGCCCCACTGCCGAGCGACCTCGGCCGAGCCGTCGGTGGACCCGTTGTCAACGACCACCGCTCGATAACCCGGCGGGAAAGCGGCAAGTACGCCGGGCAGTGCGGCGGCTTCGTTCAGGCATGGCAGAACAACGTCCACAGTGGCCTCTTGGATTCCCACGGCGCGACCATACTGGCCTCATAGCGCAACGGCAACTGTCGGGAGAGCCTCGAAAACCATTGTGTGACAACTCCTTACGAAAGTCTGACAGACTCCGCCGGCAACCATCCACAGCGGACAATTCAGCTAGAGTCCTCCGTGGACGCGCGTCGCTACTTCGTAGCGAGAATGGCGACCTGGCGCAGGTCGGGATCCGAGGCGAGCAGGTCCGGACCGTGCTTCGCGAGCGCGGTGGCGATCTCACCGTTGAGGTGAGCCTGCCTGCCCTCCTCACCCTCGAAGGTGTCGAAGATTCCGTAGGTGCTCTCGTCGATCCGGAACGCGTACCACGTGACGGTCAACTCCTCCGCCTGGGCGAGGGCACGCCCCGATTCCAGAAACGCGGCCAGTGCCTGCGCCTTGCCTGGTTTGGCCTGCAATGTGACCAGTAGTCCGACGCGTACGGTCATGGGGTTCCTCACAGTGTCGACGTGACGGGTTGTGCTCTGTTGGCGTCGGTAAGTCCACCCGTCTTACCCCCGTCGACCTGTTTTCCGAACGGCTACACACCGTCCATGCCGACGTGACCCATCCTCGCCACAACAACGAGTCCACCGTCGAACCCCAGCGGGACTTCGCTTTGAAAATCAAACGAGTGTGTGTCATCGTGGTGAGATGGTGAACTCTCGGATCGATCCGACCAGCCTGCCGGGCCGGCCGTGTTCGCTTGCCTCGGCACTGCAGCTTGTCGGGGAACGCTGGTCGATGCTGGTCATCCGCGAGGTGATGTTCGGCAACCACCGATT
>DASXYT010000310.1:0-26929 GCA_036502345.1 Pseudonocardiaceae bacterium
ACTCCGGATAGACATGCACCGCCGCCAGCGCCTGCCGATGATCACCTGCGCACGTCGCAAGCAGATCATGTTGTCGATATCGGGATACGAAGCTCGGCCGCGCAAAAGCGCACAACTTGTACTTCATCACGATCACTTCGCGGATGAGTGACTCCCGGACCAGCCGCATCGCCAGGTCCCGGTGCTCACCGATGGCGAGCTTCTCCTGATCGCCCACTTCCTGGGCTTCTGGGACTACCGGCACGCAGACCACACGGTCTCGATCGCGCCACACAACGTGAGTGCTACCAAATTCTTCCCGCAACGAGACCAACTGATCACGCGAGTCGAACGGCAAGGTTCCAGCCTGGAAGGTGTTACCACGAAATCGAACAGGCAGGAAGTTCGCGACGAGGCTCGGTGCGGCCTGTTTCGGAGGAGTGGGGATACCAGTCACCACCAGAACCTCCATAACTCGAATGTGCGGTCGTCGTGGTGTTCGACTCTGGCCAGCCAGCGAAGCTGCTCAGTCACAGACAAGCTACTCGCAACATCCGACAAACCAGCGCAAGTGACACGTTGCGTCTTGCCGGTCCGACGACGAACTGGACTTCGTCTGATCCTGTGGGATGGCAACGAATATCGGAACCGGCGAGTTTCGCCCCGCACCTCGCCCCTCCGACAGCGAGACGTCGTGTTGCGGGTCTTCATTCGCCTGCTGCTCGTCCAGGCGTCAAGGCAGAAGCGGTCGTCGGATGATCGCCCAGCGCCCGCGACACAACCGCGTAATGGCAGCGTCAGGCGAGCAAGCCGTTCGGCATGACCCAACTAGCGATGAGGGCGCCAGCGCCGGGAGCGGCGAATCAGAAGTGCAATCACACGAACAGCATGGAGCAGACGCATGACCCTATTTCGCGGCGTTGATCATGCTGCTCCAGATCTGCTCCAGATTCCGCGCGCACTGTCCGCTTGGAACAGAGAAACAAGATCGGCCTCCGAGCCTATTTTACCAGGTCGAAGGCCGATTCATCGGTATCGAACGTCTGTGGAGCTGAGGGGGTTCGAACCCCTGACCCCCACACTGCCAGGGTCCAGACTCCTGACCACTCTGTGCGTCCTCTACCTGCCAGCCGGTACCAGAATCCAGACCCCCGAACAGCATGCACGTCGCCCCGACTCACATTTCGATCTCAGGTTCGATCTCCGCAAGCAACGACAACCGGGCGCGCAACTGGACATACAGCGCTGGCTCCATCATCTCGCTGGTCTCCAGCGTCAACGCCAACGCGTAACGTTGCCTCGTGTCTGGCCGCGCCCAGCGGTTCGTGCTGCGTACAGCCACAACGAGATCACCGCGATACCGGCCACTCCACGCCTGTGTCCAAGTCTTCGACGCGGCGTGATTCGCCCCCGGCAGTCGAACCTGGGCTGATGGTTGGAGACTGCACGCGAACTGTTCCAACTCCTCGGGCGGCCCATCGTCAGCCCCGTGTGCGGCGTACTTCGCCTGGACATCCTCCACCGACACGCCGCGATACGCGAACACGGACATGCGGTTGGACAAGTACTGCAACCGCGTCGCTCGCACCTCGGGGTCGAAGGCGAATCCCAGCCGGATGGCCTTGGGTCCGCTGACGAAGAATGCATCCGGGACCGGGGCCGCATAGAAGTGCACCTGGTCCATTGCCAGTATGTCCTCGGCGACCAGCACAGCCCGATAGTCGCCGGAGAACTCCGCACGGTCACCCGACACACGACCGAACCCTGTCAACCGCAACTGGGCACGCAACTGCTGAGTCTCAGTCCCACCGTCCACAGCCGACCGGGCTTCCTCGGCTGTCGGAGCAGAACCGCGCGCACGGCGTTCGCCGAGAGTCCGGGATACCGGCCCAGTACACGCAAAGCGGCATGGCTGACCAGCGGGGCCGCGAAACTCGTGCCGACATCGGTGGCCAGGACCGCCACGATCGGAGCGTCCGGGGAGACCGCCAGCACCGGCGGAAAGGTGCTCGCCTGCGCGCGCACCATGTCCGGTGTGCTCAGCAGCGGCCGCGGGAGCAGGCTGATCGAGCGCACACGGTCGGTGCGGGCCAGCGTTACCACTGCGCCAGCAGGCACATCGGCCCGAATCAGGGACAGACCCGAGGGGTAACGAAACGACCTGTCGACCACGGTGCCACCGGCGGTCTGGATCGCCTGCACCGTGTCAGCGAAGCGACGCCGGGCGTCGGGCTCGTCTTCAGGACACCAGCACTGCAGGTCCACCCGCAGCAGCTCATCCGGACCTCGGTGTGTGCGGCGGCCTGCCGGACGTCAGGATCCAGCACGTCCTCGGGCGTCAGCGGGCGGACCTTGTGGATCGCACCGAACAGCTGCTGCTGGTGCGGTGTCTTCTGAGTCGCCGTCCCCCGGCCATAGAGCTGGAGATGATGGAGAAAGGTGATCATCTCAGGGTCGGAGGAGAACGCAGCGATGGCCTCACGCCCGCTTGCTGCGAGGAACTGCAAACCAGCCTTCCCTAACAGCGCATCCATACCCGAGATACCACGCTTGAACACAATGACCATCACCAGATCGGGATGGATGCCCAACACATCAGCCCGATGAGCATGCCGTTCCCGAATAACGTCGAGTTGCCCGGCGATAACCTGAGCATGCCGAATCGGATCGGGATATCCCGTGCCGGGGCCGCCATTGGATGGTCGGTGGCGAGGTTGCGGACTGAGCACGGCAGCCAACCGCAGATGACCATGGCGACGGTCCGAGCCGAAGGTCAGCTGGGCAGGATCGATCCCCATATACGCACTGTAGAACGACAATCACGGATTGTGCGGCGAGTCAGATATCCTCACTCTTGTGGGGGAGCGCCCCCCACGCGCTCGATCGCCGCCCGACGCGCCCGGATCCGACTCATTGCTGCGCCGAACGTGGTGTCATCCACCGCTGGCTGCTGCGCCAACACGGCCCGCCGGGTCGCATCACGGCACACCAGTTCGACCTCGGCCGGCGACAGACCGGCCAATTCCTCGGCCCTGTCGGCAGTCGAGACCGTTGCTGGAAACCCCCGCAGTTTCAGGTCGATCAGCTCGCCCAGTTCCGCCGCCCCCAGCTCCTCGAAGATCACCAACTCGTCAAACCGACGCCAGAGCGCCGCATCAATCAGGCGCGGATGGTTGGACGTCGCGACGATCACCGACTCGCCGCGCACCTCGTCCAACAGTTGCAGCACGGTCGCCGCGACCCGCCGCATCTCTCCGTGATCACCGCCCTGCCCACGCTCCTGGCCCAGCACATCGAACTCATCGAATACCAACACACAGGGAGTCTGCTCGGCGAACCGCACCACCGCGTCGATATTCCGTGCGGTGTCGCCCAGAAACGACGAGGTCAATGCAGCCAACGAAGCGACCGCGACCGGCAGACTCAGCTCCGCAGCGATCGCGTGTGCGGTGGCACTCTTGCCCGTGCCCGGCGGACCCACGAACAGCAACCGCTGCCGGGGTCGCAGACCGTGGCCGGCCAAACTCGTCCGACTCAGGTTCTCCCGGATGATCTCTTCGATCGTCGCCCGCGCGGTCGGGGACAGGACCAACTCGGCGAGATCGTGCTCCGGTTTGGTCAACCGCAGCAACGGCCGCTCGTCACGACTAACAGGAACCGGACGCAGCGTGAGGGGCTGCTGCCCCGCCCCGGGTTTGCGTTGCGCCAGCAGCGCGTGCTCCAACTCGGCGGCCAACACCCGGTGCTTCTGCCGACGTTCCTCCGCGATCAGTTCCCGCGCGGCCTGATGGAATCCCGCGTCGTCACCGTGGGCATAACTGACGAACAGTTGCCGGATCAGGTCACTGCGCACCGTGCCATCCCCTCGCTCGCGATCCCACCGAACTCGGACCTAGAACATGTGTTCGATACTCGCATAGTGGTGACCCCGGGGCCACACTCCGCGCGACACGGTCCACCACGACCGGCCCCGCGACCACACCTGTCACCAACTGGACGCCAAGGACGCCAATCGGCGTGACCGAAAGCCAACGGCGACCATCCACCCCGAACCGTCGCAGACCGGCTGCCGTTCGGGACAGTTGAGGGCAGCTTCGGGTGGTTGGGCGCGCCGCGACCAGGAGCGGGCACGAAGGCGACCCCATATGGCCTTGCGTCAACGGGTGTTCATGATTCACTCCTGAATCGCTCCTGATTACCTCTGTCGATCTTGATTAAGGCCATAGTGGACAGTCCGGCAAGATCGAGAGCAGTTCATGAAAAAACCCGCTGACCTGGTTTTCTATCCAGTGTCAGCGGGTTCTCTCGGCCGTCGGGACGACAGGATTTGAACCTGCGACCCCTTGACCCCCAGTCAAGTGCGCTACCAAGCTGCGCCACGTCCCGGCCGCACCCTGGGTGTTGGGTGCGGCGCTTACGCTACCGCATCCTGCCCATGTCCCCCGACGCGGGTGCCGAGCACAACAGGAACCCGCCTGCGACGGCGGGTCCCTGGTGTTCCCCTCGGCCCTCGACACCTCCCCCGGTGCCGACGCGCCTTACTATCGAGCCTCCACCGCCGCTTCGGTACCGTCGATAGTCGGTTCCATCTGACCGACTTTGGACGCTCCGTAACTCTCCATCGGGAGGCGGGCACAGACGGTGAACGTGTCACCTGGGCCGCGCTGCACGTCCAGGTGTCCGCCTACTGTCGTGGCTCGTTCGGCCATTCCTGCCAGGCCCAGGCCGCCGGTGTCCGACACTGCAGCCGGGCTGCCTCCGTCGCTGGTCACCTGCACCACCAGCGAGCCCGACTCCGGGCCTACGACTACCCGTACCGGCGCACCTGGCGCGTGCTTCGCCGCGTTGGTCAGCGACTCCTGCACGATCCGGAAAACCGCCCTGCCTACCGCCGGCAGGACATCCACATCCGCTAGGTCGGACGTCAGGTCGACCGACATCCCGGCCTCGCGTGCCTTGGTCACCAACTCGGCCACGTCGGCCAGCCCGCTGCCACCCTCGGACCGGCCGCCGACCAGGCCCAGCGCCGCCCGCATCTCACCTAGCGATGCCTTGGCCAGCGCACGCATCCGACCAGCCGCCGCCTTGGTCTCCTGCTCACCGGTGGTCGCCTCCAGCGCCGCCGCCTCCACCGCGATCAACGTCGCGTGATGACCGACCGCGTCATGGATCTCCCTGCCGATCCTGGACCGCTCCGCCCGCCTGGCCCGCTCCGCCCGCACCTCGAGCTCCGAGTCCCTGGCCACCCTCAGTTCCGCCAACGACGCCGCCAGCCGCTGCCTCGTGGTCACCAACATCCCCAACCCCGCCGGCGACGACATCCACAACAGCGCGAACAACACGCTGAGCGTGCCGTCCTGCAGCGTCAGCGGGTCGATCGCGAACACCGAGGTCTCGATGGCGACCGCGCCGGCCAGGGCCCACCCGACGGTCACCCAGGGTGATGTGGCGGTTCGCCCGATCCGGTAGAGGCCGATCAGCGCGGGTGCCAGGCCCAGCTGCCCGGACAGGGCCCACAGGCAGAACAACATCGCCAACCACGGCCACCGAAGCCGTAGCGGCAACGCACAGCACGCCACGATGGCGGCAGCCTGTGACCAGGGAAAACCCGTGGGATGCGAGAGCAGCACGACACCAAGCGCCGCTCCGACGACCACGATCTCCTGCGCGATCGTCCTGGGCACCGGAGGCACCCTGGCCACCCACTCGGCCACAGCGATACTCATGACCGCCCGCTGTTGATCCGCTGGGCGACCAGCGCTGCCTGGACCCTGTTGCGCACACCCAGCTTGCTCAGCAACGCCGACACATAGCTCTTCACCGTTGCCTCAGCGAGGCCGAGCCGAGCACCGATGGCCGCGTTGGAATGCCCGTAGGCGACCAGGTCGAGCACCTGCCGCTCCCGGCCGCTCAACTCGTTCACCGCCCGCGTCGACCGCAGTTGGCCGCCGGACTGGCGCAGCATCGGCAACAACCGGGCGGTGATCCTCGGGTCCAACACGGCGCCGCCGGCTGCCAGGTCGAGCACCGCGCGGACCAGTGCCTCGGGCTCGGCGTCCTTCAACAAGAACCCCTGGGCACCCAGGTCCAGCGCCTGCGCGACGTACTCGTCCACGTCAAAGGTGGTCAGCATCGCGCACGCGGGCGGGTCGGGCAGTTCCTGGATCCGGCGCAGCGCGCCGAGGCCATCGGTGCCGGGCATCTGCACGTCGATCAGCGCCACGGCGGGCCGGTGCGTGGTGACGGCGGTGACCAACTGGGCCCCGTCGCCCGCCTCGGCCACCACCTGGACCCGCCCGTCAGCCTCCAGCAGCACCCTCAGCCCACGCCGAAGCAGCGCCTCGTCGTCGGCGAGCACAAGGCGCACCGGCTGTGCCGAGGTCGACCCGCTGTCCTGCTCCGGCACGAACAGTTCTCCCGTCCACCTGGATCATCGTGCGGCTGTCTTGTTCCTACCAGGCCAGACGATCCCGAAAAACCTCATCGCACTACTTACGAGCACGTTTTTCCCTGACCCGGACCGAAATGCGTACCGGGCTGCCGGTGAATCCGAACGTCTCCCTGAACTTCCGTTCGATGAACCGCCGATAGCTGGCCTCCAGGAAACCGGTGGTGAACAGCACAATCGTCGGCGGCCGCGAGGTGGCCTGGGTGGCGAACAGCACCTTGGGCTGCTTGCCGCCACGCACCGGCGGCGGGGTGGCCGCGACCAGGTCGGACAGCCAGGAGTTCAGCGGCCCGGTGGCCACCCGCTGGTCCCAGGACTGCAACGCGGTGCGCAGCGCCGGCGCCAGTTTGGCGACCGCTCGGCCGGTCATCGCGGACACGTTGACCCGCTCCGCCCACCGCACCCTGTTCATTTCGCGGTCCAGTTCCTTCTCCAACTGGTGCCTGCGGTCCTCGTCCACCAGGTCCCACTTGTTGAATGCCAGCACCAACGACCGGCCGGACTCGACCACCATCGTGAGAACCCGCAGGTCCTGCTCGGTGATGGGCTCGCTGGCGTCCAGCAGCGCGATGGCCACCTCGGCGGCGTCCAGCGCCGCCTTCGTCCGCAGCGACGCGTAGTACTCCATGCCACTGGCGGTGTTCACGCGCTTACGCAGTCCCGCGGTGTCCACGAACCGCCAGATGTCACCGTCCAGTTCGATCAGCGAGTCGACCGGGTCCACGGTGGTCCCGGCGACCTGGTCCACGACGGACCGCTGCTCGCCTGCCAGCCGGTTGAGCAGGCTGGACTTGCCCACGTTCGGCTTGCCGACCAACGCCACCCTGCGTGGACCGGCTGCGTGCCCGAACGTGTCCCTGGGGCTCTCCGGCATCGCGGCGAGGATGGCGTCCAGCAGGTCACCGGAGCCACGCCCGTGCAGACCGCTGACCGGCCACGGCTCGCCGAGGCCCAACGACCACAGGCTGGCGATGTCGGCCTGGGTGCGCTGGTCGTCGGCCTTGTTCGCGGCCAGCAGGACCGGCCGCTTGGACCGGCGCAACACCCTGGCCACCGCTTCGTCCGTGCCGGTCGCGCCGACGGTGGCGTCGACGACGAGCAGGATGGCGTCGGCGGTGTTCATGGCCATCTCGGCCTGCGCGGCGACCGCACCCTGCAGACCCTTGGCGTCCGGTTCCCAGCCACCGGTATCCACGATGGTGAACTTCCTGCCGTTCCACAGCGCGTCGTACGTGACCCGGTCCCGCGTCACGCCGGGGATATCCTGCACGACCGCCTCACGCCGGCCGAGAATCCGGTTGACCAGTGTCGACTTCCCGACGTTCGGCCTGCCGACGACGGCCAGTACCGGCTGCGGCACCGCACCGGCATCATTGCCCACATCGGACGGATCGTCGACAGTCCACTCGGACTCGTCGATCCACGTCCCGTCCAGTTCACTCACGTGCTTTCCACTTTCCATTCGTTCGCATCCGGTGCGGCACCTGCGCGCAGCCGGTCCAGTTCGGTCACTGTGGTGGCGAGCGCGACCCGCACCTGTTCGGTGGCGGTCACCAGCCCGGCGCGGCCCCGCTGCACCGGCACCGGCAGCGGTTCGCCGATCAGCACGTCCACCCTCGGCCGCCAGCGCCTGCGCACGCCCGGCGCACGGTAGGTGCCACGGCAGGCCACCGGCAGCAGCACGGCCTCGCCGGACCGGGCCAGCCATGCGGCGCCGTTGTGCACCTGGGACACGTCCCCTTCGCCGCGGGTGCCCTCGGGGAAGACGCCGACCAGGCCGCCGGCGCGCAGCACCTGCACCGCGGTGAACAGCGGCGCGCGGTCGATGGAGTCCCGGCTGATCGGCACCTGGCCTGCCCACTTCAGGACGCTGCCCACCGGCCCGACGAAGAGCTCCCGCTTGATCAGGAACACCGGGCGCCGTTTCCTCGACAACGTCGACGCGATCACCGGGCCGTCCAGCATCGAGCTGTGGTTGGCCACCAGCAGCACGGGCCCGGTGGCCGGGACGCGCTCACGGCCGTGCACCCTGCGCCGCACCACGACAGCCATCAGCCACGGGAACAGCCAGCGGCAGAAGTCGTGCAGCCACAGCAACGTGCCGGGCGGCACGTCGGGCGCCCGGTCGGGTCGGCTCACCTTGTCACCGCGTCCACACTCATGCCGTGTTCGTCCACAAGGGACAACAGTGCCGAGATCACGCCGTCCACGTTGAGATCCGTGGTGTCCAGCTCGATCGCGTCGTCGGCCGCCCGCAGCGGAGTGGTGCGGGTGTCCAGCCCGTCCCGCCGATCGACGTCCGCCCGCACTTCCTCCACTGTGGACGTTCGCCCCGCTGCGGCGTCCTGCCGGCTGCGGCGACGCGCCCGGGCCGCGGCGCTGGCGGTCAGGTACACCTTCAGGCCCGCGTCCGGCGCGACCACTGTGCCGATGTCCCTGCCCTCGACGACGATCCCGCCACCGGCCTCGACGACGTCGGCCACGATGCGTCGCTGTTCGGCGATCAGCACCGCGCGCACCTCGGGGATGCCGGCGACCGCGGACACCGAACGGGTCACCTCGGGGCCACGGATGTCACTGGCCACGTCGGCGCCGGCCAGCCGGACGGTCGGCGCTGCGGGGTCGGTGCCCATCACGGGCACGCTCGCGCTGGTGAGTGCGATGACCGCTGCCCGGTCGGCAGGGTCGACGCCGGCCCGCAGCACGGCAAGGGTCACCGAGCGGTACATGGCACCGGTGTCCAGATAGCGCGCATGCAGTGCGCCGGCCAGCCGCCGTGCCACCGTCGACTTACCGGTGCCCGACGGACCGTCCAACGCCACCACGCCCCGCAGGGCCGTTCGACCGTGCGCTTCGCGTGTCACCGCGCTCCTCCAGGGGTCAATGGACGACATCTCCAGTTGTCCATTCTGCCTGGCGGTCACCGCAGCCCGGCCAGCAGCAGGCCACTGCGTGGTTTCGGCGTGAAGTAGGTGCTCTTTCTCGGCATCCTTCGGCCCTGGTCGTGCACCGCGAGCACGTCCTCGTAGGGCACCGGGGCGAGCAGCAGGACGGCGTCCGCATCGGTGGGCAGCGGTGTACCGGCCGGCACCGCCCTGACCTGCGGGCCTGCTGGATCGATGCCCAGCGCCTCGCCGATCAGCACGTGTTCGACGACGCCGTGGTCGATCCTGGGCAGCGGCTCGTCGACGGCAGGCGCGGGCAGCCTGACCTGCAGCGATCGCCCACCGGCCAGCGCCAGCACCGTGCCGGGCAGCCGAGGCGGCGCCGTGTTCGAGGTCTCGGTCACCTCCAGCCCGAGCCCACGCCACGCGGCAGCCAGGCCGGCAGCGTCGAAGCCGGTCCCGACGAGTGCCCGATGGATGGCGCCGACCCGCAGGTCGGGGCCACCGGTGACCAGCGCCAACAGGCCGGACGGGTCACTGGCCGCCGCTGCGGCGACCCGGTGGTTGCCGTCCGCGACCAGCAGCGGGTGCCGGCCCGCCACCGTGATCAGTTCGTCCTGTTCGGTGCCCGGTCCGAGCAGCCAGAGCCGGTGCAGCCGGCCTGCGGAGTCGATGGTGGCCACCTCTGGGTCGCCGAGCCTGCTGATCACCCGTTCCAGTGCCTCGGTCAGTTCGGCACCGCCGGTGGTCGGGACCAGCATCGCGGCGCTGGTGGCCCAGCCGAGCCCGGCCAGCACGGCGGCCCGCTCGGCCACCACCTTCGGGTAGACCTGCTCGGCCTGCCGGACCCTGGCCATGCCCTCCGCGTCCACGACGGCCGGGTCGGCCAGGCACAGCATGCCCAGCGCCGTGCCGTCCGGGCCACTCACCAGGTAGGGCGCGATCACGCCGCTGACCTCGCGATACGCCACGTCGAGCAGCCGGTCCAACATTCGCCGCGCGGCTGGCAACGCGTCCAGCACGGACAGGCCGTCGGCCAGCGCGGCCGACGTGCGGTGTGGGTGTTGCACGGCCAACAACGTGTCCGAGCCGTCGGCCTGCCCGGCCAGCGCCGTGATCACCTGGTCGGCCTCGGCGAACTCGTCAACGTCGGGCCCCGGCACGCCGACACCGGTGACCACCCAGCCGGCCGCGATCGGCCGTACGACACCTGTCATACCCGGAATCCTGCCTGTCCGGGGTCACCGGGTGGGCCAGGCACCTCCGTTGACGTTGATCACCTGGCCGGTGACGTGCCGGGCGGCCGGCGACGCGAGGAAGTGCACGACACCAGCGATGTCGTCCGGGGTGCCTGGCCGGCCGGTGGCCGTCTGGTTGATCAGCAGCTCACGGCGCTGGTCGGTGAGCCGGTCCCGGAAGAACTCGGTGTCGCCGATGTAGCCGGGGCTGACCACGTTGCTGGTGATGCCACGTGGGCCGAGTTCGCCTGCCAGGTCGACGTTCCACGACGCGACCGCTGCCTTGGCAGCACCGTAGGAACCGGCACCCTTGTCAGCCGCGATCGAGCCGAGGTGGACGACGGTGCCACCGGCAGCGATGCGGTCGGACACGGCGTGCGTGGTCAGCACGGCGGAGAGCAGGTTCGCCGCCAGGTTGGTTCGCCGCGCCTGCTCGATGCCGGCCAGGTCGGTGTTGCCGCCCGCGTCGTTGACCAGTACGTCGATCCGGACGGGCAGGTGTTGCAGCGCTTCCACCCAGGCGCCCGGGCTGGCCGCGTCGCAGACCAGTGCCGTGCCGCCGATCGATTCGGCCGCCTCCTTGAGTGGGAGGTCGCGCCGTCCGGTGACGATCACGGCGTCGCCGTCGGCTTGTGGCCGAATACCCGCTGGACCAGGCGTCGATCTACCCAGTGGCGGAGATCGCGGCGGCGTGGGAACGCGAACGGCCGGGCACGCCGGTGTCGTCCATCGCGATCGTCACGCCCGTGTGGCGGCTGGCCAAGCTGCTGGCCGACGACCGGCGCAGGATGCTCTCAGCGGCCGGTGTGGACGGCGCCACCCTCGACCTGCTCGGCGCCAGGCAGCGGGCGGACCGTGCTGGTCACGCTCACCCCAGCCGGTCACGCCACCGTCGAACGCACCGTCGCCCTGGTGCTGGGCCGCGAGGCCGAACTCGTCAGCGTGCTGTCCGCCGAGCAGCAGACTCAGTTGGCCGAGCTGCTCGGCGTGCTGTTGGACCAGGTCACAGACCCACGGCCGCGAACAGCGAGCCAACCTCTTGACGGTTGAGCTTGCGCAGCGAACCCGGCCGCTGGTCGCCGATCCGCACACCATCCACGGCGGTACGCACCAGCCGGTGCACCGGGAAACCGACCTCGCCGAGCAGCCTGCGCACGATGTGCTTACGACCCTCGTGCAGCACGACCTCGACCAGCGACTGGCCCGGCACGGTGTCGACCAGCTTGAACGAGTCCACCTTGGCCAGGCCGTCCTCGAGCTGGACACCCTCGCGCAACCGCTTGCCAAGGTCCTTGGGGATCGTGCCCATCACGTCGGCCAGGTAGGTCTTCGTCACGTGGAAGGACGGGTGGGTCAGCCGGTGGCCCAGTTCGCCGTCGTTGGTCAGCAGCAGCAGGCCCTCGGTCTCCGCGTCCAGCCTGCCCACGTGGAACAGCTTGCGGTTACCGGCCTCGCTCCTGCGGATGTAGTCGCCGACGCACGGCCTGCCCTTGTCGTCGGACATCGTGGTGTGCACACCGAGCGGCTTGTTGAACGCGATGTACTCCATCTCCTCGCGGAGCACGATGCGCAGCCCGTCGACGTGCACGACGGCGTTGTCCGGGTCGATGCGGCGCCCCATCTCGGTCACCACGTCGCCGTCGACGCTGTCCCTGCCCTCGGCGATCAGCTCCTCGGCGGCGCGACGGGACGCCACACCCGCCTGGGCGAGCACCTTCTGGAGCCGAACGCCGTCACGCGTCGGTTCGGGCCGGTCAGACATCGTCGATCGCATCCACTTCTGGCAGGAGGGGAGCGATCGCAGGCAGATCCTCCAGTGAGGACAGCCCCAACCGCTCCAGGAACAGTTCCGTGGTTCGGTACAGAATTCCGCCGGTGTCCGAGTCGGTACCGGTCTCGCGGATCAGGCCACGTGTCACCAGCGTACGGATGACCCCGTCGACGTTCACACCGCGCACCGCGGCAACCCTCGACCTGGTCACCGGCTGCCGGTAGGCGATCACCGCGAGAGTCTCCAGCGCAGCCCTGGTCAGCTTGGCGCGCTGGCCGTCCAGCAGCAGTTTCTCCACGAACGGCGCGTACTTGTCGCGGGTCACGAACCGCCAGCCGTCGCCTGCCCTGCGCAGGTCGATGCCGCTGTTGCGGTCGGCCAGTTCGGCGGACATCCGGTGGAGTGTCTCGGTGACCCTGGCCACGGACTGGTCCAGCGTGATGGCCAGGAGTTCCTCGCCTGCCGGGGTGTCGACGACCAGTAGGAGGGCTTCGAGGGCGTTGGCGAGGTCGGCGTCGTCGGCCAGTGGGGGCAGGTCGCTGTGTTCGATGTCGGCTTCAGGCTCGGCTTCGGACTCGCCCGCCGAGTCGACCTCGGGAACGGACGACTCGACCCCCGGGGCGGGCGACTCGACGCCGGGTGCGGGCGACTCGCCCTCGGGAGCGGGCGACTCGGCGCCACCGCCAACAGACGATTCGACCGCTGGGGCGGGCGACTCGACGTCAGGAGCGGCCGACTCGACCTCACCAACGGGCGACTCGACCCCAGCAGCGGACGACTCGACCTCGGCGGCACGCGACTCGCCCTCAGGACCGGACGACCCGACCTCACCAACAGGCGAGTCGACTCCGCCGGCAGGCGACTCGACAGCAGGAACAGGCGAGTCGCTCTCGCCGATGGGCGACTCGACCCCAGGGACGGTCGACTCGACCTCGCGAGCGCGCGACTCGACCTCGGCGGCACGCGACTCGCCCTCAGGACCGGTCGACTCGCGCTCACCAACAGGCGACTCGACCCCGACTACGGACGACTCGTCCCCCGGAGCGGACGAGTCGACCTCTCGAACGCTCGGCTCGACCCCGGCAGTGGGCGACTCGGCCGCCGCGGGTGTTGGTTCCGAAGCCTGCGGCTTCGGTTCCTGCGGTTCCAGGTCGGTCACCCGTACTCCTCGTCCTCACCGGTGTCGCCGTCCGCCGCCGCTGCGGCCTCGTGCACCGATCCGCCCGTCCACCGCACGTGCAGCTCGCCGAGCGGGTCTTCCTGGTCGAACGCGATGGTCTGCTGCCGGTACAGCTCCAGCAGGGCCAGGAACCGCGCCACCACCTCCAGCGTGTGGTCGCAGTCCACGACGAGTTCGGCGAACGTCGCGCCGCCCAACTCGGCCAGCCGGATCCGCAGCAGCGCCGCGTGCTCACGGACCGACACCCGGGCCACGTGCAGGTGGTCCAGCGACACCACCGGCGGCGGCTTCGGCCGGAACACCGCGGCCGCCAACTCGGCGAACTTCGCCGGGCTCACGCCGATCAGCACCTCGGGCAGCAGCTTCGTGAACCGCTCCTCCAATGCCACCGACCGCGGGTAGCGGCGCTGCGCCGATGCCTCCAACTCGGCGAACAGCGCGGCCACCTGCTTGTAAGCCCGGTACTGCAGCAATCGGGCGAACAGCAGGTCACGGGCCTCCAGGAGCGCGAGGTCCTCTGTGTCCTCGACCTCGGCCGATGGGAGCAGCCGGGCCGCCTTGAGGTCCAGCAGGGTCGCCGCGATCACCAGGAACTCTGTGGTCTCGTCCAGGTTCCACTCGTGGCCCATGGAGTGGATGTGCGCGATGAAGTCGTCGGTCACCGTGTGCAGGGCAACCTCGGTCACGTCCATCTGGTGCTGCGAGATCAGCTGCAGCAGCAGGTCGAACGGGCCCTCGAAGTTGGCCAGCCGCACCAGGAACCTGCCGTCCCGAACAGGTTCATCGGCCGGCACCGGTTCGTTCTCGTCCAGAGAGTCCGGCGTCACGTCCACCAGTGTCACTCGCCCCGCTCCTGGCGGAGCCGCTGGACCAGCACCGAATCCGCACCATGCGCCGACAGGTCGGCGAGCAGCACGGCGATCGCCTCCCGGACGATCCGCCCACGGTCCACAGCGAGGCCGTGCTCGGCGCGGACCTTCAGCCGGGCGTGTTCCAGCTCGACGAGTTCGTCGTCGGACACGTAGACGGTGATCTTCGCGTCGTGTCGGTGCCGACCGGAGCCCGTGCGGGCATCGTCGGGGACGCGTAGGGGTGCGGTGGAAGCCGATGGATCGGTCGAGCGGAACAACTCGGCCGCGCCCGGCAATGCGGCGCGTCGAGTCACCCCATCGCCTCGCCGTCCCAGGACGGAACAACGAGCAGAGTCACCGCGCGATCACCTCGCGGGCCAGTTCCCGGTAGGCCTTGGCACCAGCCGACCTCGGGGCCCACCGGGTGATCGGCTCGCCGGCCACCGTGGTCTCCGGGAACCGGACCGTACGGTTGATCACCGCGTCGAACACCACGTCGCCGAAGGCCTCGACCACCCTGGCCATCACCTCGCGGCAGTGCAGCGTCCTCGGGTCGTACATGGTCGGCAGGATGCCGGTGATCTCCAGCTTCGGGTTCAGCCGCTCGCGCACCTTGTCGATCGTGTCGATCAGCAGGGCGACGCCACGCAGGCTGAAGAACTCGCACTCCAGCGGGATGATCACGCCGTCGGCGGCGGCCAGCGCGTTCACGGTGAGCAGGCCGAGCGAGGGCTGGCAGTCCACCAGGATGTAGTCGTAGTGCTCGATCAGCGGACGCAGCAGCCGGACCAGGGTGTGCTCGCGGCCCACCTCGGACACCAGCTGCACCTCGGCCGCTGACAGGTCGATGTTGCTGGGCAGCAGGTCCATGCCGTCCACGGTGGTCTGCATGATGACGTCGTGGACGGTGACGTCCCGCTCCATGATCACGTTGTAGATCGTCTGGTCGAGCTGCTGCGGCTGCACACCGAGACCGACGGACAGCGCACCCTGCGGGTCGAAGTCCACCAGCAGCACGCGCCTGCCGTACTCGGCCAGCGCCGCACCGAGGTTTATGGTCGACGTTGTTTTGCCGACCCCACCCTTCTGGTTGCAGATGGCCATGATCCTGGCCGGGCCGTGGTTGGCGATCAGGGCCGGTTCCGGAACCCTCCGCTTGGGCCTGCCCATCGGACCGAGGCCGTTGCCGCTGTCCGGCTCGTCCTCGTCGACAGCTGCCCTCGGCGGGGCGAGGCTCAGCTCAACCGAACCGCGCGGCCGCCCATCGGCGGCTGACTGCGGTGTCGACATGGCGACCTGGCTCCCTGTAGTCATGAGACCGACTGCCGCATGCTATGCGGCAGTCATGGCGGCGGCAACGCGCCTCGCCGGACACCGGGATGCTAACCGGTGAGCGATGGATGCCGTGCCGCGGCCAGCACCACGTCCAACAAGCCGGGAAAGAGCAGGTCAAGATCACCCCTGCGGACGGAAAGCCACCGCTGGGTGCCCGCGGGCCTGGTGTGGGTCACACCGGCCTCGCGCAACACGCGCAGATGCTGGGACAACGTGGACTTCGCCACCGAGACGTCCAGCCTGCCGCACAGCGTCTCGCCGCCACCGTCCAACTGGCTCACCACGGCCAACCTGGTCGGGTCACTGAGCGCGTGCAGCACACCGACCAGCGTGATCTCGTCGCCTGTCGGCTCATCCACATCGCCCATCCCCACCACCTCATCCTGCCGGCGCTGTTACTCCGGTCACGGTACCGGCCGACCACCGTCCGCGTTCCCGTTCGGCGCAACTCCATACCGTCAACCCAGCGCCCTCGGATGCGCGGTCGCGTAGACCTCCCTCAGGGTCGTCACGGTCACCAAGGTGTAAACCTGGGTCGTCGTCACCGACGCGTGGCCGAGCAACTCCTGGACCACCCGGACGTCGGCGCCGCCCTCCAGCAGATGCGTGGCGAACGAGTGGCGCAGTGTGTGCGGGGACACCGGCACGCCGATCCCGGCGCGCTCGGCCGCGTCCTTGAGCACCTGCCACGCGCTCTGCCGGGACAGCCTGCCGCCCCTGGCGTTGAGGAACACCGCTGGCGTGCCCCGGCCGGCCGCGGCCAGTGCGGGCCGGGAGCGCACCAGGTAGGCCTCCATCGCGGCCAGTGCGGGCCTGCCCACCGGGACGAGCCGCTGCTTGCCGCCCTTGCCGTCCAGCAACACCGTTCTGTCCACCCGGTCCACCGCGTCCAGATCCAGGCCGACCGCCTCGGAGATGCGGGCGCCGGTGGAGTACAGCAGTTCCAGCAGCGCCCGGTCCCGCACCGATCTGGGCTCGTCGGTGGGCACGGTGTCCAGCAAGCGCAGCACGTCGTCCACCGGCAGTGCCTTGGGCAGCCTGCGCGGCAACGACGGCGGCTTGACCTGGCGGGCAGGGTCGACCTCGATCAGGCCCTCCAGCAGGGCGAACTTGTGCAGCCCTCGCACCGCGACCGCCGCCCTGGCCGCCGACGAGGCAGCCAGGGGCTGGTGAGTGGCGTCGCCCTCGCGCAGCGCGCCGACGAACCCGTTGATCCCGGCCTCCGTCACGCCCGCCAGTTCGGTCACGCCGAGACCGGTCAGGTAGCGCAGGTAGCGGCGCAGGTCCCTGGTGTAGGACTCCAGCGTGTTGCTGGCGATGCCGCGCTCGACGGCCAGGTGATCCAGGTACTGACGCAGCACGGCGGCCAGCGGCGGGGCGATCTCGTCCGCACCACCGGCCGCCGAGTCGCCTGTCATCCCCGTTCGGCCAGCCGGGTCGGTTTGTCCTGCCACAGCGCGTCCACCGGCCGGGTCACCCCGGCACCGGACAGCACGGCGTGCGCGGCCAGGATGCCGCCCACCGACGACGCGTTGACCACGTCACCGGCCAGCACCATGCGCAGCGCCTCGGCCAACGGGACGCGGTGCACGACGAGATCGGCCTCCTCGTCGCCGATCGGCCGCTCCCGGTCGGCCGACACCAGGCCCCTGGCCAGGAAGACCCGGACGACCTCGTCGGTGAATCCGGGAGACGCGGCCACGTCCACCAGCACCGACCAGTCGCCGGCGGCCAGCCCGACCTCCTCGGCCAGTTCACGGGCCGCCGTGTCGGCCGGGGGCTCGCCGGGTGCGTCCAGCAGCCCGGCTGGCAGTTCCCACAGCCGCCTGCCCAGCGGATGCCGGTACTGGTGGATCAGCACCACCCTGTCCTGCTCGTCGATCGCCGCGATGGCCACCGCACCGAAGTGCTCGACCACCTCCCGGACGGCCACCTTGCCGTCCGGCATGGCCACATCGTCGGAGCGCAGCGCCAGCACCCGGCCCCGGTAGATGTCCCGGCTGGCCACCGTCTCGAACCGGTGGGTGCCGGGCTCCTCCCGAGCGGCCGAGCCGCTGGTCATGCCTGCGCTCCCGCGGTCGCCGTCTCCGGCAGTTCCACCGGCAGCCGGTCGGCTGCCCGGTAGTCGACGGACGCGCCGATGAAGGCCATGAACAGCGGATGCGGCCTGGTCGGGCGGCTCTTCAACTCCGGATGGGCCTGCGTGCCGACGAAGAACGGGTGCAGGTCGGTGGACAGTTCGACGAACTCCACCAGGTGCCCGTCCGGCGACGTGCCGGAGAACACCATGCCCGCCTCGGCCAGCCGGTCGCGGTAGGCGTTGTTCACCTCGTAGCGGTGGCGGTGCCGTTCGGACACCTCCGTCGTGCCGTAGGCACGCGCCGCCAGTGACCCGGGCTGCAGTGTCGCCGGGTAGGCACCCAGCCGCATCGTGCCGCCCATGTCCCGCTCACCGGCGATCACGTCGGCCTGGTCGGCCATCGTGCTGATCACCGGATGGGTGGTGTGCTCGTCGAACTCGGCCGAGTCGGCATCGGTGATGCCGGCCAGGTGCCGAGCCGCCTCGATCACCATGCACTGCAGGCCGAGGCACAGGCCCAGCAGCGGGATCCGACGGGTCCTGGCGTACCGGACGGCGCCGAGCTTGCCCTCGATGCCACGCACGCCGAACCCACCGGGCACCAGAACGCCGTCCACGTCGGCCAGCGCGCGAGCGGCACCGGCCTCCGTCTCACAGCTGTCCGACGGTACCCAGCGCACGTCGACCCTGGCCCGGTGCGCGAAACCGCCTGCCCGCAACGCCTCCGTCACGGAGAGGTAGGCATCGGGCAGATCGACGTACTTGCCGACCAGCGCGATCCGCACCGTTTCCGCGGGGTTGTGCACGCGCTCCAGCAGATCGCCCCACACCGTCCAGTCGACGTCCCGGAACGGCAGCCCGAGCCGCCGCACGACGTAGGCGTCCAGCGCCTCGGCGTGCAGCACCTTCGGGATGTCGTAGATGGACGGCGCGTCCGGTGCGGCCACCACCGCCTCGGTGTCCACGTCGCACATCAGCGCGATCTTGCGCTTCAGGCCGGCCGGGATCTCCCGGTCCGCCCGGCACACGATCGCGTCCGGCTGGATACCGATGTTGCGCAGCGCGGCCACCGAGTGCTGAGTCGGCTTCGTCTTCAACTCGCCGGACGGCGCGAGGTAGGGCACCAGCGACACGTGCAGGAAGAACACGTTGTCCCTGCCCACGTCGTGCCGGACCTGCCTGGCCGCCTCCAGGAACGGCAGCGACTCGATGTCGCCGACCGTGCCGCCGACCTCGGTGATCACCACGTGCGGGCGCTCACCGTCCGGTCCCGGCTCGGCCATCGCCCTGATCCTGGCCTTGATCTCGTCCGTGATGTGCGGGATCACCTGGACCGTGTCACCCAGGTACTCGCCGCGCCGTTCCTTCGCGATGACCGTCGAGTAGACCTGTCCGGTCGTCACGTTGGCGCTGCCGGACAGCGCTCGGTCGAGGAACCGCTCGTAGTGGCCGATGTCCAGATCGGTCTCGGCGCCGTCGTCGGTGACGAACACCTCACCGTGCTGGAAAGGATTCATCGTGCCGGGATCGACGTTCAGATAGGGGTCCAACTTCTGCATCGTGACCCGGAGACCCCGTGCCGTGAGAAGTTGGCCCAGGCTAGAGGCCGTCAGCCCCTTGCCCAATGAGGAGGCGACGCCCCCGGTGACGAAAACGTGCTTGGTCATCCGCGCCTGAAGCACCAACAACGCTCCCCGTGTTCTCGGCTGGCGCGACCCACTCGGCCAGCCTGACTACCCACGGAATTTCACCGTAGCACGAACGGAGCAGGAACCAGACCCGGAGGGTTGCGACACCCCCGTGCCGCGCGTTCCGAGCGAACCAGCAACGTGCCTGGTCCACGCCCCACGGTCAGTATTCCGACTAGCCGGATAGACCGGTTGGGCGCCACCCCTTCGAGTGAACGATTGGCGCGTCGACCAGGCGTTCTGACTGCCGCTGACGCAGGTGTACCCCGACTACGGAGCGGGTACACTCGTCAGTAGGCGCCTAGAGCGCCCCCGGCAGGTTCCCCCAACCGCCGGGTAGGGCCCCGGTCGTGACCTCCCCCCTCGACGACCGGGGTACCGCACCGACGCACCCCTGTTCGAGCCACTGGCTTCGTTCGGGGTGCGTCGGTGTCTCCAGGCCCGTTCAGCTCGCCGACGGCTCCGGTGCCGGCGCGTTCGCGTTGCCCGCCGTGCCGTACGCACCGGCCTTGCCCTGCACCTGTTCCTGCAGCGCCAGCACCGTCACGATCCGGCCCGCCGCCGTGTCCGCGTCGTCCACTGTGGACAACACCGAGTTGGCATTGTTGTTGGCACGCACCACACCGATGGCACCCGAGCCGGTGGCTGAGCCGCTGCTGCCGGCCAGCACCGTGCCAGACCCCGCGTGCTCCAGCTGGGTGGCGAAGTTGGCCAGCATGGCTGCCCGGTCGCCCGCGCTGTCGCCGGTCTGCGCGCCGCCGGTCAGCACGATCGCCAGCTGGCCGGGCGCCAACCCCTGCACCGGACGGATGAAACCGGCCGACGCCAGAGCGGTCAGTGCCGCGGAGCGCTCGTTGGCGGTGGCCTGTGCCGCGTTCGTGGTCTTGTGCAACAGCAGCAGATCCCCCAGCAGACCACCGGTCAGGGTGCCGGCGTCGGACGCCACCGGCAACTGCGCACCGGCCGGGATCATCTGGGTGACCAGGTCCCGCAACTGGTCGGCGCGGTTGGGGTCGCTGAACGCGACGGTCAGGCTGACCTGGCCGGTCACCTTCGCGCCTGCCGAGGTGAGCAGCTCCTTGAGCGAGTCCTCATCGGACTGGCTCACGTTCGGGGCACTGATCAGCACCACGGTGCGCTGGGCCAGCAGACCCCGCACGGCCAGCGGCCCGATGCCGGTGGCGAACCGGTCAGCGTCCGAGAGCTGCGAGTTCAAACTGTTGCGCTGCGCCTGCAGGTCGGTGACCTGCTCGCCGAGTTGGGCCTTCTGGCCACTGATCCCGGACAGCAACGAATCGGACAGCGTGGTCGAGCCCAGCACCACGCCGAGCGCGAGCGCGAGAAACACGGCACCGATGGAGATGACGTGGTAACGCAACGAGATCACGAAAACAGCCCCCTGACCCAGGTGACGACGTTGTGCCACGCACCGGTGATCCAGTGCAGGTAGATCTGCCCGGCGTCGGACACCGCGAGCGCGACGCCCACGGCGACCATCACGGCGAGGACGAGCAGCAGCACGGCACCGGTGGACACCCGTGCCCGGTGCAGCGTGGCCACCGCCTTGCCGTCCACCAGCCTGCTGCCCAGCTTGAGCCGGGTCAGGAAGGTGGACGGGTTGGAGCCGGACCGGCCGCGGTCCAGGAACTCGGCCAGCGTGGCCTGCGAGCCGACGGTGACCACCAGGCTGGCGCCGTGCGTGTCGGCCAGCAGCAGGGCCAGGTCCTCGGCGTTGCCGGACGCCGGGAACGTGACGGCGCCGATGCCCAGGTCCTGGACCCGTTCCAGGCCGGGCGCGTGGCCGTCGGTGTGCGCCGGGACGACGACCTCGGCGCCGGACATCAGCGTCTCGGTCCGGATGCCGTCCGGGTCACCCACGATGACCTGCGGTTTGTACCCGGCGGAGCGGAGCGTGTCGGCGCCGGACTCGACGCCGATCAGCACCGGCCGGTGCTCCCTGATGTAGCGGCGCAGGCTGCGCAGTTCCTCGGCGTGGCCGTGGCCGGGCGCGACGACGAGCACTTCCTTGTCCTTCAGCGACACGTACAACTCGGGCACACCGACGCCGTCCAGGATCATCGTGCGCTCGCGCCGCAGGAACTCGATGGTGTTCGCCGAGAACGCCTCCAGCTGCGCGGACATCCCGGCCTTGGCCTCGATCATCTGGTCGGCGACCGACTCGGCGGTCTGCTCGGTCCCGGAGACAAGTTCGCGCTCACCTGCGAACACCGCACCCTCGTGCAGCCGCAGCCGGGCGCCCTCCTTGATGTCGTGCAGCACGCTCGGACCGACGTTGTCGATCAGCGGGATGCCGGCGGAGACCAGGATCTCCGGGCCGAGGTTCGGGAACCGACCGGAGATCGACGGCGACACGTTGACCACGCCCGCCACCTCGGCCGCGACCAGCGCGTCGGCGGTCCTGCGGTCGAGGTCGAGCTGGTTGAACACGACGATGTCGCCGGGTCCGACGCGCCGCAGGAGGTCACCGGTACGCCGGTCGACCCGAGCGACCCCGATGACACCGGGCAGTTCACGACTGGTCCTGGCCAGCAAACCGGGGAGCTTCATGCGCCGATGGTGACAAATACGGTGGCGCTAGTCCGTTCGCCACGCCGGCACGACCCGTCGTGGTTAGTATGTCGCGCCGATCGGGGGTAGGAACTGTGGGCCGGTTGACCCGGTGTCGTAGTAGCGGTGGAACACCGACGTCAACGACCCCGAGATGGGTGGCACGATCCACGACCACTCGGCGGGGCAGCGCCGACCGGCCTTCTCCTCCTTGGCCAGGTGCGTGAGGAACCGCTGCGACTCGGTGTGGTGGTCGGCGATGGTCACGCCGGCCTGCGCGAACGAGTGCAGCACGGCGGCGTTGATCTCCACGGCCGCCCGGTCCCGCCACAGGGTCTGCTCACGTGACGTGTCCAGGCCCATCAGCTCGGCCACCGGGGCCAGCATGTCGTAGCGGTCGACGTCGATCAGGTTGCGGGCGCCGATCTCGGTGCCCAGGTACCAGCCGTTGAACGGTGCGGCCGGGTACACGATGCCACCGATGGACAGCCGCATGTTGCTGATCGCGGGCACCGCGTGCCAGCGCAGGCCGAGGCCGGCGAACCAGGGCAGGTCGGGGTGGCTCAGCGGCACTTCCAGCACCAGGTTCGGGTCGATCTGGTATAGCCGGGGACCTTCCGTCTCGGTCTCCACGACCAGCGGCAGCACGTCGAACCGGCCACGCTCACCCGGCGGCCGCCAACCCATGTCGCGCACCGTCTCGGTGAGCTCGGCGTTGCGCGGGTCGCCCATCACGGAACCGTCCGGCTGGCGGTAGCCGGCATAGCGGACCAGTTGGTCGTTCCAGATCCGAGGCGCGGGGCTGTCCGGCGTCTCGGGACCGAACACGCTGATCATCGGCCGGATCCGGCCATCGTTGGTGGCCATCTGCAGGTGCCGCGCGCACTGGGCGGCCACCCGGTCGGCGTCCCGCACGGCACGCAGGTCCCGCACGCGCAGGCTCTGCCAGTACAGCCTGCCGATGCACCGGGCACTGTTGCGCCACGCGACCCGGGCGCCGAAGGCCAGTTCGGCGGTGGTGTGCTGGTAGGTGCCGGTGGTGAGCACCTCGGCCCGCACCCACGCGACCCGCCGGTTCACGTCGCCGATGTCCGGGTTCTCGTCGTGGAACTGTCGGATGAACTCCTCGGCCTCGTCCAGATCGACTTCCTTGGCCAAATGGAATTGTCGCTCTGCGGACGTGAGGCCAGCCGTCGACGACGGTACGGAGCTGAGGGATGACACGTCACGGAACGGTAACGGGCTATGCCGCTCATGCAATCGTCCGAACGGTGCAAGGAAGGCACCCGATCGGATGATGGCAAATGCACTGTCCGAGGTCGACGCCCTACCGACCGTGTGATGAAAGATCACCTTCGATGGTCAAGATCACGTATCGATGCGACCTTTGCCCTTTTTCTTGCGTGGCGCGGCATCCGCGGCCGCATCGGTGGCCTTGTCCGATGCCGCCGCGGCCAGCAGTTCCTCGGCGTGCGCCCGGCCGGTGTCCGTGGTGTCCAGACCGGCCAGCATGCGAGCCAGCTCGACCACCCGGTCCGCGTCGCCGAGCGTGCGCACCCCACTGCGGGTCAGGCCGCCGCCGGATGTCTTGTCCACCACCAGATGCCGGTCCGCGAACGCGGCCACCTGCGGCAGGTGCGTGACTACCACGACCTGGTGACTGCGCGCCAACCGGGCCAGCCGCCTGCCGACCTCCACGGCGGCCCGGCCGCCGACTCCGGCGTCCACCTCGTCGAACACCAGCGTCGGCACCGGATCAGCGTGCGACAGCACGACTTCCAGCGCCAGCATCACCCTGGACAGCTCACCGCCGGACGCTCCCTTGTGCACCGGCAGCGGTGGGGCACCGGGATGCGCGCGCAACCGCAACTCCACATCGTCCACACCGTCCGGCCCGGCGTGCAGCAACTGCCGGCCGACCCGCAGCGCCAGCGAGTCGGTCTGCTCGACCACCCTCGGCACGACCGACACCTCAATGGTGGCCTGCGCCATGGCCAACCCGGCCAGTTCCTCGGTGACCGCCTTCGCCAGATCGGCCGCGGAATGCTTGCGGGCGGCCGTGATCGACTCGGAGCGCTCGGCCAACCGGACAGCCAATTCGTCCCGACGCGCGGCCAGCCCGGCCAGCGCCTCCTCCGACGTGTCCAACCCGGCCAGGCGCTGCTCGGCCTCCTCGGCCCACGCCAGCACGCCTGCGACGTCGGCCGCGTACTTACGGGTCAACGCCTTCAGCTCGGCCTGGCGGGCCAACACCTGCTCCAGCCGGGCAGGATCGGCGGACAGGCCCTCCAGGTAGCCGGTCAGCTCCGCGCCCACGTCCGCGAGCAGCACGGCGGCCTCGGCCAGGCGGGGCCCGAGCCCACGCAACTGGGTGTCATCGGTGGCCTCGACCAGCCTGCGCGCCGAGTCCACAGCGCCGAGCGCGCCCGGCGCGTCCGGGTCGCCATCGGCCGAACCGGTGACCGCGAGCTGCGCCCCCGCCGCCGCCGTCCGCAACTGGTCCACGTCGGACAGCCGGTTGGCCTCGTCGATCAGTTCGATGTCCTCGTCCGGCTTCGGCGCCACAGCCTCGATCTCGGCCAGCCCGTGCCGCAGCAGGTCGGCCTCCCTGGCCAGCTCACGGGACCGCTCGGTGCGTTCGGCCAGCTCAGCGATCACCCGCAGCCAGTCCTCGCGCAGCACCCGGTACTCGGCCAGCGGTCCGGTGACCGGCGAACCGGCGAACCGGTCCAGCACGGCACGCTGCTCGGCAGGCCGCAGCAGGCGCAGCTGGTCGTTCTGGCCGTGCACAGCGATCAGGTGCTCGGCCAGGCCACTGAGCACACTGACGGGGACCGAGCGGCCACCCAGGTGAGCGCGGGACCTGCCGTCGCCGCTCACCGTCCGGACGGCGATCAGGCTGCCGTCCTCGTCGGGCTCGGCACCGGCCTCAGCGGCCAGTTTGATCGCCTCGTCGCCCGGCTTCGGCTCGAACCTGCCCTCCACCACGGCACGCTGACTGCCGTTGCGCACTCTGGACGCCTCGGCCCGGCCACCGGACAGCAGATGCAGGCCGGTGACCACCATCGTCTTGCCGGCACCCGTCTCGCCGGTCAGGACAGTGAAGCCAGGGTGCAGTTCCAGAGTGGCCTCGTCGATCACGCCGAGGCCGGAGATGCTCATCTCGGCCAGCACAGGGCGAACCCTAGTAGGTGTCGCCGACCGGCGGCAGGTTACGGTCCGCGCGGTTTCGCCAGCCCTGCGCCGGCAGCTCGAACTTCCGCACCAGCCGTTCGGTGAACGTGTTGGCGTGCAGCCGGGCCAGGCGCAGCGGCACGGCACCGTCCTGTACTCGCACCCGAGCACCCGGCGGCACGTCGAACGTGCGCCTTCCGTCGCAGACCAGGACCGCCGGATGCCCGTCCGGGTCCACCTCCAGCGTCACCACCGACGTGGGCGCCACCACCAGCGCGCTGGAGAACATGGCGTGCGCGTTGCTCGGCACCACCAGCAGCGCCTGCACGTCCGGCCACAGGATCGGCCCACCCGAAGAAAACGCATAGGCCGTCGACCCGGTCGGCGTGGCGCACAACACGCCGTCGCAGCCGAACGCGGTCACCGGCCTGCCGTCCACCTCGATGCGCACGTCCAGCACCCCGCCTCGGGTGCTCTTCTCCACGCTGGCCTCGTTCAACGCCCACGTGCTGGCCGTGAGTTCGTCCTCCAGGCTCACCGTGACGTCGACCGTCATCCGCTCCTCGACCTGGTACTCCCTGGCGACGACGTGCGCCACGGTCTCCTCAAGGGCGTCCGAGTCCGCCTCGGCAAGGAACCCGACCCGGCCCAGGTTCACGCCGAGCACCGGCACACCGACCGGGTGGGCCAGTTCCGCGGCCCGCAGCAGTGTGCCGTCACCACCGAGCACGAAGACCATCTCGGTGCCGGCCGCCGCCGTCGGCCCGACCGGGACCACCGAGTCGTAGCAGGCCGGGTCGAGATCGCTCGCCTCGTCGGCCAGCACCCGCACCCGCACGCCTGCCGACATGAACCAGGCGGCCACCTTCGCCGCGGTGTCCAGGTTCGTCTGCCGGCCGGTGTGCAGGCAGAGCAGGATCTCTCGATCTCGATCCGTCACTGTGGCCCCTTCCGGACGGCCGAGAGCACGAGTTCAGCGACATCGGCGTCGGGCAGCGCGGCGCCACGGTGGAACCAGACGAAGAACTCCACGTTGCCCGACGGGCCGGGCAGCGGGCTGGCCACCACACCCTTCGGACACAGCCCCAGTCCGGCAGCGGACCGGATCACGCCGACCACAGCGTCCGCGCGCACCTCGGGATCACGCACCACACCACCGGAGCCGACCCGCTGCTTGCCGACCTCGAACTGCGGTTTCACCATCGGCACCAGATCAGCGTCCTCGCTCATGCAGGACACCAGAGCCGGCAGCACCAGGCCGAGCGAGATGAACGACAGGTCCGCGACGACAACGTCGACCAGGCCACCGATGTCCTCCGGTGTGAGGTGGCGGACGTTCAGCTTGTCGCGAACGACAACGCGTTCGTCGGTGCGCAGCCGCCAGTCCAGCAGGCCGTTGCCGACGTCGGCGGCCACCACCTGGGTGGCGCCGTTGCGCAGCAACACGTCCGTGAAGCCACCCGTGGACGCGCCAGCGTCCAGGCAGCGCCTGCCCGCGACCGTGAGGCCTGCCGGTTCGAACTCGGCGAGCGCGCCGACCAGCTTGTGCGCGCCACGGGAGGCGTAGCCGGGATCGTCGACGTCCTCGCGTACGACGACAGGAGCGTCGGTGTCCACGGCGGTGGCCGGCTTGCTGGCCACCGTGCCGCGCAGGGTGACCCGGCCTGCCGCGATCAGGTCGGCGGCATGGCCTCGGGACTTCGCCAGGCCACGCCGCACCAACTCGGCGTCC
>DASXYT010000311.1:0-7178 GCA_036502345.1 Pseudonocardiaceae bacterium
GTCCACTGTTCTAGTAAGACCTCCAACGTGGGCCTGACGCAACACCATACGAACCACGACCAGACGCTGGTCAACGACCAACCCAACCAAGATGCCAACGCAAGAAGCTCGCACCGTGGGGGTCTGGGGGGCCGCCCCCCAGAAACAGAGACGGCCGACCCGGCGAGGCGCGCAAGCGCCGAGCAGGGTCGGCCTGAGGACGTGGAGGTGCCGGGAATCGAACCCGGGTCCTCTGTCGCCTCGACAGGACTTCTCCGTGCGCAGTTCACTATGCCTCTACTTGACCCCACCGATCACGTGAACAAGCCGGTGTGACGGGCCCAGCCGCTGTGAGTTTCCCAATCAGCACCCGCGACCGATGCTGACGGTAAGCCTCCTAACTGATGCCGGCGAACCGGGACGGAGGCGCTCCCGGGCCGACAGACTCACACTCGCTCAGGCGGCGAGGGCGAAGTCGCGCTGACTATTAGTCGTGGCGCTTATTGGTTTGCGATGACGCTTGAGGTGGTCTCTCGCCTGCACCTGCACGCTTCTCCTGACTCAACGTCCAGAGTCGAAACCGTTCACCCCCGTGCTTGTCGATGGTTGGACCCCACCAGTATATCCGCCTGTCCACCGCTGATCATCTGGTTAGCCGGTGGCCGGTGCTCCGGCGATCAGGGCGACCGCCACCGCGGCCAGTACCAGGCCCATCCGCTGCACCCAGCCGGTGCGTTCCCTGAGCACCAGCCTGGCCAGCAGCACCGTGCCGGCGGGATACAGGGACGTCAACACGCTGACGATGGCCAGAATTCCGGCCCGCAGCGCGTAGAGGAACGCCACGTTGGCGACCATGTCCAGCGCCGCCGCACCGAGGGAGAGCCGCACCGCACCCTTGGGCAGCGTGCGGTGGCCGGTGGCCAGCCCTGCGACCAGCACCAACACCGAGGCCGACGCCCTGGACGCGACCAGTGGCCACAGGCCGGTGCCGGTGTCGACCTTGTCCAGCAGGATGAAGTACACGGCGAACGCGGCACCGGAACCGAACGTCAGCCAGGCCACTTTCGGGGTAAATCGGACGGGTGAACCCTCGTCGCCCGGGGTGTTCTCCTGCCGGCTCACCAGCACCACCGCGATCACGGCAAGACCGGCGCCGACCAGCGCGAGCGGGCCGGGGTGTTCGCCCTCCGCGATGCCGACGCCCAGCGGCAGGCCGGCCACCAGCAACGAGGTGAGTGGCGACACCATGCTCATCGGTCCGGACGCCAGTGCCGCGTAGAACCAGAGGATGGCCAGGCCGCTGACCAGGCCGGCTATCCCGCCGAGCACCAGCGACTGGGTGTTCGGCGCACCGCCGGCGAACGGCGCGACGACCAGCAGGCCGAGGAAGCCGACCGGGTAGGACAGCATGACGACGCTGAGCACCGCGGTTCGCCGTGCCGCCAGTCCGCCGACGAAGTCGCTGACTCCGTAGCCGAGCGCGGCGACCAGCGACAGCAGCAGTGCGGACACCTGGTGATTGTCACTCAGCGTGCCTAATGCCCTGATCAGGGGGTGGGGACAGCCCTACCCCGGATTCAGGGGTAAACCTCATGGCCCAGCGCGCGATACCGAGGCATCCTGACCAGGACACATTCGGAGGAATCGGGGCCAGGGTGACAGAACGCACAGCGGACCGCGCCAGGGTGCACAGACCCCGGTTGGGCGGCTCGCTGGCCTACGTGCTGGCCGTACTGCCGATCGCGCTGGTCAGCAGCCTGCCGCTGCTCGTGCTGACGATCGCGGGCATCGCCTTGTCGATCGTCTGGGTCGGCCTGCTGATCCTGATCGCCGTGACCACCTGCTGGCGCGCCTTCGCCAGGGCGGAGCGCAGTTGGATGCGCACCATGCTGGGTGTGGACATCCCGACGCCCTACCGGTCGCTGCCACCCGGCTCGGTCTTCCGGCGCTGGCGGGCCAAGGTCGCAGACCCGGCCACCTGGCGGGACATGGCCTACCTGATGCTGCGCCTGCCCCTGTGTCTCATCGACTTCGCCCTGGTCGTCGCGTTCTGGGTGTACTCGCTCGCGATGATCGCGCTGCCGGTGTGGGCACCGCTGCTGCCCAAGGACAACGGTGTCAACCTGCCCGACATCCATGGACACATCGTCACGGTGAACACCGCGAGCCAGGCAGTGCCGTACTCGATCGTCGGTGTCGTGCTGCTGCTGATCGCCATCTACATGACGCCGCGACTCGCCCGGTTCCAGGCCGTGCTGGCCAGAGGGCTGCTCGGCCCGACCAAGGCAGCCCGGCTCACGGTCACCGCGGAACGCCTGCACGCCAGCAGGGCCCGCGGGGTGGACGCCGCAGAGGCCGAGCGCAGGCGCATCGAACGGGATCTGCACGACGGCGCCCAGCAACGGCTCGTCGCGGTCGCGATGACGCTGGGCAGGGCCAGGAACAAGCTGGCGAACGACCCGGACTCCGCCCGCGCCCTGATCGACGAGGCGCACGCGGATGCCAAACTGGCCGTCGCCGAACTGAGAGACCTGGCGCGAGGGATCTTCCCCGCGGTGCTGGGCGACCGAGGGCTGGATGCCGCGCTGTCCGCACTGGCCGCCAAGTGCCCGGTGCCGGTCGACGTCGGCGTCGACGTGCAGCCCCGCCCGCCGAACGCCGTGGAGAGCACCGCGTACTTCATCGTCGCCGAGGCCCTGACCAATCTCGCCAAGCACTCGTCGGCGACCTCGGCTGCCGTGTCGGTGCGCCGGGACGGCGATCTGGTCACCGTCCAGGTCGCCGACGACGGCACGGGCGGCGCGGAGTTGACCCCCGGCGGCGGTCTGGCCGGGCTGGCCGACCGCGCCGCCACCATCGACGGCGTGATGACAGTGACCAGCCCGCCGGGCGGGCCGACCATCGTGACCGCGGAGCTGCCATGCGTGTGGTGATCGCCGAGGACTCCGTGCTGCTGCGGGCCGGCATCGGCAGGCTGCTCGCCGACGAGGACATCGACGTCGTGGCAGCGGTCGGCGACGGGACCGAACTGCTGTCCGCTGTCGTCGAGCACCGGCCGGATCTGGCCATTGTGGACGTCCGGATGCCGCCGACGTTCACCGACGAGGGCCTGCGCGCCGCCGTGACGGCCAGGGAACGGCTGCCCGGCCTGCCGATTCTGGTGCTGTCCCAGTACGTCGAGGAGAGCTACGCGGTGGAACTCGTCGCCGGTGGCGCACAGGGAGTCGGCTACCTGCTGAAGGAACGGGTCGCCGACGTCGCCGAGTTCGTGGACGCCGTGCGCAGGGTGGCCGACGGCGGCACGTGCATCGACCAGGACGTCATCACGCAGTTGCTGGTGCGCAGGCGGCGCAACCCGGTTGACGGCCTGAGCCCACGCGAGCGCGAGGTGCTGGAACTGATGGCGCAGGGCATGACGAACGGCGGGATCGCGGCCAAGCTCGTCGTGTCCGACGGCGCCGTGGAGAAGCACATCGGCAACATCTTCGCCAAGCTCGGCCTGGAGCCACGGCCCGAGGAGCACCGCAGGGTGCGGGCGGTACTGACCTATCTGGAGCAACGGTAGGGCTGGCCCCACCACACAGACACCAGCCTGCACCGCTGTGTTCGACCCGCCTTTTCGGAAGTCTCGACATGACGACATCGAGACTTCCGGGGGGCTCCAATGTCCACTGTGCTCAGTCCGAAGCGACTGACCAGGGATCCGTTCATCGACCTGCTGCGGACCTGCGCGATTCTGGTGGTCGCCTGCGGGCACTGGATCATGCCGGTGCTGCGGTCGCAGGGCGGCACGCTGACCGCGGGCAACTCGCTGGCCACGCCCGGTTGGTGGTTACTGACCTGGCCGCTGCAGGTGATGCCGGTGTTCTTCTTCGCGGGCGGCGCGGCCAACTTCCACTCGTACACGGCGGCGCTGCGGCGGGGCGGGGACGCGCGCGGCTGGCTCTCAGCACGGCTGTGCCGGCTGGCCGTGCCGGTGCTGCCGCTGCTCGCCGTGTGGCTGGTGGTGCCACCCGTGTTGCGCGGCCTGGGTGTGCCGAACCAGCCGGTGGCGCTGGGTGCCGGCATCGTCGGGCAGTTGCTGTGGTTCCTCGCCGTGTACGTGCTCACCGTGGCCGCCGTGCCGCTGCTGCACCGCAAGGGCATGGGGCTCGCGGTCCTGTTCGGTGTCGCTGCGGTCGGGGTGGACGCCCTGCGGTTCCATGGCGTGCCGCTCGTCGGCTACGTGAACGAGGTGCTGGTGTGGCTGGCCGTCAGCCAACTCGGGTTCGCCTACGCCGACGGTCGACTCGCCCGGCTGTCCCGGTCGGCAGCGGCAGCCCTGGGCTGTGCCGGATTCGCCGCCACCGTCCTGTTGGTCCTCTTCGGACACTATCCGGACAGCATGGTCGGCCTGCCTGGCCAGGTCTCCAACATGGCACCGGCCACCGTCTGCCTGCTGTGCCTGGGCGTCGGCCAGATCGGCGTGCTGCTGGCGCTGCGTGAGTCGATCGTCCGCTGGTGGGGACGGAGCCGCCTACTGCGCGCCGTCGGCTCCCGTTGCATGACGGTCTACCTCTGGCACATGCCGGCGATGGTGATCGTCGCGGGGATCGCGGTACTCGGCTTCGGCTACGCGACCCCGGCGCCGGGCAGCCCGCTGTGGCTGGCCGTCACGCCACTGTGGATCGGCGCGCTCGCGCTGGTGCTGAGCCTGCTGGTCCGCGCGTTCGGTCGGTTCGAGTCGATCCGGCCCGCAGATGGCGCGCCGTCGGTCCGCCGACTGGTCGCGGCGCTGGTGCTGCTGTGCGTCGGCTTCACCGGAGTGGCCGCGTTCGGCTTCGCCAGCACCGCGCTCGCGCTGCCATGGGTGGCAGCGGTCCTGGCCGGCCTCGCGCTGGCCTGGCCGAGCCTGCGGGACACGGTGGCCCGGTGGCTGGGCAGGCTGCTGGACGTCGTCTTCAGCTGAGGCCGAGCAGCCGGGCCGGGGTGTCGTGCAGTACGCGGCGCAGGAACGCGGGACCGAGCCGGTCGTCAGCGGCGGCCCAGCCGGCCACCGCCCGCAACTGTGCCGCGTACTCGTACGGGATGTTCGGGAAGTCGGTGCCCAGCACCACCCGGTCGGCGATGTCGACAAGGCGAGCGGGCCAGTCGGCCGGGACCGGGCTGAACCGCTCGGTGAACGGCACGCCGACCATCGTGGTGTCCAGGTAGACGGTGTCGTGCCGCTGGACCAGCGCGATGGCGTCCTCGAACTGCGGCATCCCGGCGTGGGCGAGCACGGTGACCAGCCGGGGATGGCGGTCCAGCACCCTCGCGAACACCTCGATCCCGGTGTGCTCGCCGCGCTTCGGGCCGTGACCGCAGTGCACCACCACCGGCACACCCGCGTCGGCGATCATGCCCCACGCGGGATCCAGCAACGGGTCGTTCGGGTCGTAGCCACCGACCTGCACGTGGGCCTTGACGCACCGGGCACCGGCCCGCAGCGCGGGCTCCAGGTACCCGGTGACCTCGGGTTCCGGGTAGACGGTCGCGGTGGGCACGGCATTGGGCACCTGCGCTGCGAACTCGGTCACCCAGGACGTCAGCCACGCGGCCATACCGGGCTTGTGCGCGTAGACCAGCGGCGCGAACGCACGCAGGCCCAGCTTGCCGAGCACGGCCACCCGGTCGGCCTCGGGCAGCCGGTAGTGCACCGGCCAGTCCATGCCGTAGTTGGCCTGCGCGTCGTCGAAGTACGCCCACACCTTGCGCAGCATCGACTCGGGCAGGAAGTGCAGGTGCAGGTCGACGATGCCGGGCAGGCCCAGGCCGCGCGCCCAGTCGGCGACCTCGTCATCGCTGGTCGGTCCCATCAACGGCGACTGTACTTACCCTTGGCGGCCCGACCGGCGGCCCGCTCGATCTCCCGGTTGGCGTCCCGCTTGGCGATCGCCTGCCGCTTGTCGTACTCCTTCTTGCCCTTGCCAAGCCCCAGTTCGACCTTGACCTTGCCGTCCGAGAAGTACATCGCCAGCGGGACCAGCGACAGGCCGGTCTCCTTGGTCTTGCCGATCAGCCGCAGGATCTCCGACTTGTGCAACAGCAGCTTGCGGGTCCGGCGTGGCTCGTGGTTGGTCCAGGTGCCCCGGTCGTACTCGGGGATGTGCAGCCCACGCAGCCACACCTCACCGTCGTCCACGGTGGCGAACGCGTCAGCAAGCGACGCGCGTCCCAACCGCAGGCTCTTGACCTCGGTCCCAAGCAGCACGACCCCGGCCTCGTAGGTGTCCAGGATCGTGTAGTTGTGCCGGGCCCTGCGGTTGGACGCGATCACCTTGCGACCAACTTCTTTAGGCATGACATCAATTCTACGTTTGCCGACCAGCCGATATTCCCAGCTCAGAGCCGGACGTACATCCGCAGTGTCAGGTAGCCGGTGAGCGCGGACACCAGGATCGCCGTCAGCAGCAGCCACGGAGCGGCGAACAGCAGCACGTCGCCCAGTTGGATCTGCGGAATGATCCCGGACTGGAACAGCGAGCCGAACGCCTTGTCCAGGAACGCCGTCTTGGCCAGCACCAGCCCACCGGTGGCGAGCACGGCACCGACAACGCCGGCGACCACCGCCTCCAGTAGGAACGGCAGCTGTGTGTACCAGCGCGTCGCACCGACCAGCCGCATGATCCCGACCTCTGTTCGTCGGGTGAACGCGGACACCTGGACGGTGATCGAGATCAGCATCAGGGCAGCCAACGCGGCTACCAGTGCGATGACGAACGTCAGGTTTCGGGCGCCGTTCAACGCGTCGGTCAACCGCGCCACGAACACGCCCTGGTCGTCCACGTTCTTCACGCCGGGCCGGCCGGTGAACTGCTTCACGATCGCGCCGGACAGGCTCTGGTCGTTCAGGTCCACCCGCAGCGATGCGGGCAGCGCCTGCGGGCGGCCGAGCGCCTGCAGTTCCGGCATGTCCGCGAACTCGGCGCGGAACTGCTGGTAGGCCTGGTTGCGGCTGACGAACTGCACGTCCTTGACCCCGGGCGTGCTCTCCAACTGCGCCTTCAGGCCCTGGCACATCGCTTGGCCGCAGTTGACGTCGTTCGCGCTGATGTCGTCGGTCAGGTTGACCGCGACCTGCAACTGGTTCAGGAAGATGTCCTGCATCTTGTCGATCGTTCTGACGATCAACAGGCCACCGCCGAGCAAGCCGAGGGAGATGGCAGTGGTCAGGATCA
>DASXYT010000312.1:0-39602 GCA_036502345.1 Pseudonocardiaceae bacterium
ATCAACTGCCGTGCAGGTACCGCTCGGCGCCCCAGTACTCGGTGCCGAAGCGGACCGGCGTGACCCGCACGGGCGTCGCCGCGTCGTACGCCTCGACCATCTGGCCGTCACCCGCGTACATCGCGACGTGGAAGATCGAGCCGGTGCCGTTGTCGTCGGCGTAGAACAGCAGGTCGCCAGGGCGCAGGTCGTCCTTGGCCACCGGGGTGCCGCCGCTGCCCGTCGCCTGCACGCCGGAGTCGCGGCCGATCGTGATGCCGTGGGTCTGGTAGATCGTGGACGTGAAGCCGGAGCAGTCGAACCCGAACCCGGAACGGCCGGCCCACAGGTACGGCCGGCCGACGAACGTCTCGGCGAACCGAACCAACTCCGCGCCCGTCGGGTACGAGATGTCCTTGTCGCCGCGGTACACGGTGGCGTCCTGTGTGGACAACCACTTCGGGCCGGCATCCGGTGTGGCCACGAGGATCGCGCGACCGGCCCTGGCGAGTACCGGGAGCCGGGTGTTGACGGACAGGCGCAGGTCGCGGTGGGTGAGCAGCGGGTTGTCGTACAGCCATGCGGTGGCGGCGCGGTCGACCATGGCGAACGGGCGGCTGTGTCGCACGGTGGCATATCCGGGAGCCGGGGTGTCCAGTTGCGCCTTGGGCACCCAGCCCGGGTAGCCGAGCGGGTTCTTCGGCGTCGGCTGACCCGGCACCGCGACCTCGTCCCAGTCGCCCTGGGTGGCGAGCACGTAGACGGCCTGCCCGTACAGGGCCTGGGTCTGCGTGCGGTTGCTGGACGTGAGGTCCGTCTTCTGCGCAAGGGTCATCGACGCCAGCCAGCCCTCGACGTCCACGGGGTTGGTCAGTGCGGGCCGGTCGATCGGCCGTGGACTGTCGGGTGACGTCCAGACGGTCGCGACCGCGACGTCGACGTACGCGACGGGCGGTGTCGGCGTGGCGGCGGCCGGAAGTGCCAGGCCTGCCAGACCGATCAGACAGGCGCCTGCGGCGACGAGCACCCGACGCGTCACGTGAACCACTCCCTCGCTCGACCACGCGCGATAATTCGGACATTGTGCCGCGCGTGGAGAGAGATTCACAAGACTGTCACGCTATCTGGTTGGCAGATCACCGGAATGGCCGCCGACGACGTGTCGACACCAGCACCGCACGCAGACCGACCACCAGCAACCAGACCACACCCGCCAGAACCAAGATCGCGCCGCTGAGCAGCAGCACCGGGTCGACGAGATAGCCGCCATCGCGGGTCGCTGCCCCCGGCAGCCCGGCGGCCACGAAGACGTTGGTGGCCGGTATCTGCCGGTAACCGCCGATCGACACGTCGGTCACGGCGATACCCAGGACATCGGAGTCCGCCACCGGGCCACGGAACCGGGAGTCGTAGGAATCGCCCCTGTCGTCACCGGCCAGGAACACGGTCCCCTTGGGAACAGTCGTACGGAACGGCAGGTCGATGGTCCCGTTCACGGGGACCGTCGGGTCCGGGTGCACGTAGTCCTCGGTCACCGAGTGGCCGTTGACGGTGATCCTGTCGTGGTTGTCGCAGCAGATCACCGTGTCGCCGCCGACCCCGATCACCCGCTGCACCAACTCGGTGCCGGGTGTCAGGTCGTGCCAGGCGCTGGGAGCGAACAGCACCACGTCGCCTCGGCGCGGCACGTCCTGAGTGGACAACCGGAACAGGATGCGATCGCCGGGTGACACTGTGCTGCTCATCGACCGACTGGTGGCCACGGACGTGGTGTAATCGGCCCGCCACCGCAGCGCGCCGACCGTACCGAGGCAGACGCCCAGCACCAGAATCACCAGCCCGACGATCAGGCCCGCCCGCCGCCGGCGAGGGGGTGCGACAGGCTCTGCCTGTTCCGTTTGCTGATCCACCAGCAAACCGTACTGGGTGCCTTCTGGATCACGTCCTGGCGCCCGCCGAAGCTGCGGTGTCCACCATGGCACGCTCGTCGGTGCTCCGGTGCTGATCTCCAGTTGCGGCAGTGCTCTGCGTGCGTGGCCGGGCGAGCCACAGGGCTGTCCCGACGATGGCGAGGCCCACGAGGGTCAGCAGACCTGGCGGCGTGCCTAGGACCGGCCAGGCGGCCAGGGCCGTCACCGCGGGAACGGCGAACAGGAAGCTGCTGGCGCGGGTCGCGCCGCGTTGCCGGATCAGGGCGAACAGCAGCAGCGGTGCGCCGACCCCGGTGATGAGGGCGAGCCAGGCGAAGGTGCCCAGTCCGTGCACGGTGAGCGGGATGGCGAGGCTGCCGCGCAGCGGTGCCCACACCGCGAGCACGACGAACGCCACGGCCAGTTCGGTGGCGGCGATCGACGACGGGCCGCCGGCATTCGGCTTCAGTCGTGCCTGCAGGGCAGTGCCGACGGCGAGTCCTGCGAGGCCGAGCAGTGCCCAGACGAGTGCCGCCAGGCTCGGCGGGCGGCCGACGCGGTCGGCCAGTGTGACGGCGACGCCGATCACGCCGAGCGCGATTCCCATCCACTGCACGGGACGCAGTCGCTCCCACCGGGCGCACACGCCGATGACGGCGACCAGCAGCGGTGACGAGCAGGCGATCAGTGCAGTTGTCGACGCGGGCATCCCGTCGGCCAACGCGGAGTAGAGCGCGCTGAACTGGACCGCGAACAGCGGTATGCCGACCACGGCTGGCGCGATGAGTTGCCGGCCGCGTGGCCAGCGTTCTCCGCGTACGCGGGCGATGACGGCGAGCACGACAGCGGCGACGCCGAAGCGCCACAGCGTCACGGCCAGCGGTGGGATGACCTGGGTGGCGAGGGCGCCCACGACGTAGCCGCTGCTCCACACGAGTACGAACGCGACGGCGGTCACATCTACCCGTAATGACTTCATGCATTACAGGGTGCACGGTGGCTGGTAACGAGTCAAACCATTACCATGGGTGGGGTGACACAGTTCCGGTCCGGCAACGGCGCTGCATGGCTCGACCTGCTCGCCCAACTCAACGGTCGCTACCGGGAGCGCCAGATCGACGCGATCGAGAACACGGCCGCGTTGCGTGAGTGGCTGCGGGAGTACGGCCAGGAGCCGACGGGCGACATCACGATGGCCGACGTCGAACAGGTCCAGGTGGTGCGGGAGGCCCTGCACAGGACCGCGGTGGCGGTGCTGTCCGGTGATCGAGCCCAGGCGGCCGACGTGCGTGTGCTGGCCCGGGTACTCGAGGCCGATCGACCGCTCGGCATTCGGCTGAACGACGGCGGCATCGACGTCGTCCGGCCCGAGAGCGCAGGGGAGGCCCTGGCCCGGCTGGTCCGGGACGCGGTCCAGGACCTGAGCGGGCCGCAGCGAGCACACCTGCGCACGTGTGGCGACGACACCTGCTCGGGCATCTTCCTCGACTACACCGGCCGTCGTCGTTGGTGCTCGGACGAACGCTGCGGCAACCGACTGCGCGTACGCGCCCATCGCGCCCGGCTCGCCAACCCCGATGCGTGAAAGTCGCAGGATCACATCTCCGGGCCGGAAAGGTCGATCAACGGGCCGAGAACCGATTCCGGAATCGCTCGACGTGCAGTTCGGTACCGCGGAGCAGGCCACTCTCGATCTCTACTGGATAGGCGGTGTCGTCGTCGTAGAGGAGATGGGCGTAGTAGAAGGCGCCAGGCTTGGCTGCGGCACGCTCCAGTGCCCGGAACCGTTTGCCTTCTTCGGACCAGCCTCGGTTCAAAGCCCGATGCTGCTGGAAGATGTTCGGGCCGAACTCGCCTCCAGACAGATGAGGGATCAGATGCCCCCGGTCCATTGCGGCACCGTCCGGGTCCGGCGGCAGTGGGAACCCACGCTGATAAGAGTGGTCGCGCTTGCTGATCGCAGCCGGCGCTACCGCCCACGCGGCCACCGTGCGATCCTCCTGCGCTGCGCCGACCGCGCTGGCAAGGTCGAACAGATAGGTAGCGTTGGCCTGCTCGAACCGGACCAACGAGCAGTCCGGCCACAGGTCTTCGTAGCGTTCCGCGACGGCTTCGAGGAGTGCTCGGCCGAGATCGGCATGGGCCAGCGGCACGCCCAAGCTCCGCACCAATCTGGCGTAGTCCACCGACAATCCGGCCATCGGATGGTTCTACACGGGAGCCCACGAGGATGGTGCGTGACGGGCTTGCCTTACAGGTGACAGATCCTGGACATTCTTCCGGGTTGTAATCCAGCTCATCGCAGAGGCAATGTGATGGCGACCTGGCCGCGCTGGATCGGCCGGTCGCGGTCCGAGGGGCCGGGGCGATACGGTCGCAAGGCAATGATTGCTGGCGTGAGGGGCACAGGTGGTTGAACGGTCGGGCTCGGCATTGCCGCGCCGGGTGTTCATTTCGTATGCACAAGGCCCCGACAAGACGGTCGACATCGAGTTGGTCCACCGGTTCTGGGAGTTCTTGCGGTCCTGCGGTATCGACGCCCGATTGGATCTGGCGGCCGCACAGCAGCGGCGGGACTGGGCGCTGTGGATGGGTGCCGAGATCCGGGCGGCCGATTTCGTACTGGTGATCGCGTCGCCCGCCTACCGGGAACGCGCCGAGGGCAGGAGCGGTCCCGACGTGGGACGGGGCGTCCAGTGGGAGGCCCGGCTGATCAGGGACGCTTTCTATCGTGACCAGAGCAGGTTGGATCGGTTCGTGCCGGTGGTGCTGCCTGGTCAGACCGTCGACGGCGTACCGGACTTTCTCGCCCCCGCCACGTCCACTGTGTACTACGTGTCCGATTTTACCGTCCAGGGCACCGATGAGCTGCTGCGTTTCCTGACCGGACAACCCGGGTTGATCACGCCGGAACTGGGGCCGGTGCCCGAACTGAAACCGCGATCGGCCACACCGAACAGGCCGCGCGGCGGCACCGTGCCGGCGCGACCCACCACAACGGTGCGGAACGAGATCAGCGGCAACGTCTCCGGCATCGTGATCCAGGCCGGATCGATCGACTCGATGACGCTGCCCGGGATGTCGGCCGGCACTACACGGGCCCGCTCGGACAGCGCTGGCGTGCCAGGGTGGCGCTCGACGTTCCAACGGCTGCTCGACACGCTGCGGCGACAATTCGACGTGGGCGAACCGGTCACCGCGATGGAGCAGTACGGGCCGGGCATCCGATGGGAGTTCGCAGGCGTCGGACCAGAGCCGGGCTGGGTGCTGTGCGCCCTTCCGGATGGTCGTGCGGCGGCCGTGGCCGAGCCGGTCTGGGAGGGCGCCCACATCGCCGGTGGTGGAGCGCTGTTGCCGAGCCCACTGGACGCGGTCGGGTACCCGGTGTCCGACGATCCGTCGGTGATCATCGGTGCCGACGCCGTGCGCGTCGACATGGACGGTGGGAGTTGGGGACCCGGGCTGCTGGTGCGAGCGGGCCGGGACTGGGAATGGCAGCCGAAACCGGACTCGTTCAGCATGGCGATGACCCGAGCCGCCCGCATGTGGACCGGTGAGCCGCCCACCCCGATGCTGCGAGCTCGGGTGGTCGTCACCACTGACGTGATGTGGTCGAAGAGCTGGGAGATCACTCCGGAGCGGCGCCGGGACCTGGTGGCGGCGCTCGTCGACAGCGACTTCGCGAAGATCCTTCCGACCCTCGCGGAGCAACGGGGTGTGGTGCTGCCGCCAGGCATCTGGGAGCGGGGCCAACAGCGCAACGATCCCAGCCAGGCGAGCTACTCGTGGACCCTCGCGGCGCCGAACGGCGACCGGGCCGCGCAGCTGGAGGTACTGGCGGCCGGCGCGGCAGGGCTCGTGACGTGTGCGGAGCTGAGGATCTACGAAGCGGCGGCCTGGACAGCGGCGATGGCCGGGAGTCCGCTCCCGACACCGGTTCGGTTGACGCTGCCTGACCTACGGGACCTGCTGGCCGCCGCATGGCGCATGGCTGCGGTGGACCTGCTCGACCTGTTCGGGTTCCCCGTCACCGGGCGTCGCTGGCGGGAGGTGCCCCACGTCGAATTCCGCCTGACCGCGGAGGCCTTTCTGGACGATCTGATCGATTTCTCCGCTTTCGGGGAGGGATCGGCCCACCGCGCCACCGAAATGGCTGTGACGATTCCGGCGTCCCCGCAGTTGGGCGATGCGGAACGGCGGACCATCACGCCGCAGGCTCTGGTCTACATGGGACGTCACTTCGGCTACCTGGACGCGACGGCGGACGGACTCTGACGGCGGGTGGTGACCGCGACATCTGGCTCGATCGGCCGCGAAGATCCCGGGAGTCGGCGCACGTTGCTGCCAGTCTGGACCCGTGACCGAACTGCTCGTCGTGCTCGTGACCGCATTCGTGGTGATCGCCGCCGCGGCCCTCGTCGGTCCGCGCCTGGGGATCGCGGCACCCCTCGTACTCGTCGCGATCGGCGTCGCGGCGAGTTTCCTGCCGGCGTTCGGGTCGGTGCACATCGAGCCGGAGTGGATCCTCGCGGGCGTCCTGCCGCCGCTGCTCTACTCGTCGGCGGTGTCGATGCCGGCGATGAACTTCCGCCGCGAGTTCGGGGCGATCAGCGGCCTGTCCATTGTGCTCGTCGTCGGCAGCGCGCTCCTGCTCGGCCTGTTCTTCATGTTCGTCGTTCCCGGGCTCGGCTTCGCGTGGGGAGTCGCCCTCGGCGCGATCATCAGCCCGACCGATGCCGTGGCGACGTCGATCATCAAACAGGCGTCGGTGTCCAAGCGCGTCGTGGCGACACTCGACGGAGAGAGCCTGCTCAACGACGCGACCGCGCTCGTGCTGCTCCGCACCGCGATCGTCGCGACGGCCGCGTCGTTCTCGTTCTGGGGCGCGATCGGCACGTTCGCGTACTCGGTCGTCGTCGCGCTCGTCATCGGTGGGGTCGTCGGCTGGCTCAACCTGGTGGTCCGCAAGCGGGTGACCGACCCGACCGTCAACACCGTCATCTCGTTCGCTGTGCCGTTCGTCGCCTCCGTGCCTGCCGGGCTCGCCGGAGCATCCGGTCTCGTCGCGGCCGTCGTCGCAGGCCTCGTCACGGGGATCCGCGCGCCACGCGATCTCTCGCCGCAGCATCGCCTTTCCGACTCGCAGAACTGGCGCACGGTCGAGCTCGTCCTCGAGGGCGCCGTGTTCCTGACCATGGGCGTGCAGCTCAAGTCGATCGTCACGAACGTCGAGCAGGACCACGCCGGGGTCGGCGCCGCCGTGCTCGTCGCGGCAGGAGCCCTCGCCCTGACGGTCCTGGTGCGCGCGGCCTACGTCACGCCGCTGCTCGGCATTCTTGCCAGCCGGGTGCGGCACAGCGAGCAGATGCAGACCCGGGTGCAGGGCATGCAGGAGCGGATGACCACGCCGGAGGGCAAGCAGGAGACGTTCGAGGAGGTGAACTCCCGCAGACGGCGGGTGTCGGAGCGCGATCTCGACCGGTTCGCCCTGCGGATCACCCGGGTACTCGCCGACATCGAGTACTTCCTCCGTGAGCCGCTCGGGTGGCGCGAGGGCACCGCGGTCGTGTGGGCGGGCATGCGCGGCGCGGTGACCGTGGCCGCGGCGCAGACGCTCCCCGACGACACCCCGCAACGATCGGTCCTCGTGCTCATCGCGTTCGCCGTCGCGGCCATGTCACTGCTGGTCCAGGGCGGCACCATCGGCCCGCTGCTCCGCTTCATCGCGCCGAAGGTCGACCAGGCCGCGATCGACGAGCAGACCACCGCAGAGCAGACCCGGATCATGGAGCTGCTGAGGACGAGCGCAGAGACGGTCCCGGAACCACCGCACCCCGAGGGCGACCCGACGCCGGCCGCGTTCACCGTGGCGAGGAAGCACCGGCTCGAGGTCATCGCGGCCCAGCGGTCGGTGCTGCTCGACGCGCGGGACAAGGGCACTTTCGACGCGGACGTCCTGGCGAACGCGCTGGCCAACCTCGACGCGTCGCAGATCGCCATCGAGATGCGCGGCACCCTCGCCGGCTGACGGTTGACTCCGTCGAGCGCCGGTCCGTAGTGTGCGCGCTTGAGTGATGGTGTCTGGAAGCCGGTGCAAGTCCGGCACGGTCGCGCCACTGTGAGCCCACCCGGGTGAGTCAGATACGGCGCCGTCACTTGGCTCCACGACGACGGGACGCACGATCCCCAGGAGGAGGCACCATGACGACCCTGCCCGCACCCAGTGCAGCGACCCCCTTGGTCCTGCCGGTGTCCAAGGCTCTGATCTGGCTCGGCAGCGCTGTGATCGTCGCGCTGGCCCTGTACTACTTCATCGGCATCGACGAGGGCGCCACGTCGGTGTTCGGCAACAGCATGGTCATCCACGAGTTCGTCCACGACTCGCGGCACTTCCTCGGTTTCCCCTGCCACTGAACCAATTCTGGCCGGAGGGACGACCGAACATGGAAAAGAAGATCGTTCTGCGTGGCGTGCTCGCCGGTGCGATCGGCGGGCTGTTGGCGTTCGTCTTCGCCAGGATCTTTGCCGAACCGCAGATCCAGGCGGCGATCGACTACGAGAGCGGCCGCGACGCCGTGCAGTCCGCGCTGGACAAGGCACAGGGTCTGCCCGTCGAGCCGCCCGGCCCGGACATCTTCAGTCGCACCATCCAGGCGAACGTCGGCATCGGCGTGGGCATGGTGTTCTTCGGCATCGCGATGGGCCTGCTGTTCGCGGTCGTGTACGCGGTGTGTCTCGGCCGGGTCGGCCGCATTCGGGCGCGGAACCTGGCGTTGTTGGTGGCGGGCGGCGGTTTCGTGGGCATCTACCTGGTGCCGTTCGTGAAGTACCCGGCCAACCCGCCCTCGGTCGGCCACCCGGACACGATCGGCGATCGTGGTGGCCTGTACGTGGTGCTGGTGGTGTGTTCGCTGGCGTTCCTGGCCGGAGCGCTCTGGCTGGGTCGCAGGCTGGCGCCTCGGTTCGGCAACTGGAACGCCACGTTGCTGGCAGCGCTGGGGTTCGTGGTGCTGATCGGGATCGTGATGGCCATCCTGCCGCCGTTGGGGCACCTGGCCGACAACGTGCGCGAGTACGGCGTGCATCCGACCGAGACACCGCTGCCGCTACGGAACGCCCAGGGCGCCATCGTGTACCCGGGTTTCCCGGCGGACACGCTGTTCCTGTTCCGGTTCTACTCGGTCGCGGCGCAGTTGATCCTGTGGGCGACTATCGCGTTGGTGTTCGCGCCGATGGGGGAGCGGTTGCTGCACCCGAAGTCGAAGGGTCCTGCGGTCGAACAGGTGCCCGTCGGCAGCTAGCGGTGTTCGGCCAGCCAGGTGGCGGCACGCTTGGCCGATGCGCGGGACAGCCACGCGTCCTGCACGATCTCGGCCAGTTCCTGGCGGGACAGTTCACCGAGCCGGCTTTCCCGCACCAGCACCGATGAATGGCCATCGAAGTGTGCCGTGGTGAAAAACGGTGACTCCGGATCCTGGACCAGGGCGTGTTTGTCCGCCTCGGACGGTACCCAGATGAGGATCACGTCCGGATACCGTTCGTGAGTCACCGGATCCACCGCGTCGGGTCGCGGATTCCGGAAGTAGACGAATGACTTCCCACCGACCTGGTAGATGGCCCTGGGAGTTCCTGGGTAGACGGTGACGTGTGGCATCGCCAGGGCGAGTTCGTGCACGTCCTCGGTCGTCGCGGGTCGATCATGGGCCACGCCCCATGCTAGGCCGGTCGGGGTTGACGAGCGACCGCCGCTCCACCTATATTCAACACATCGGTTGATAAAGAGATGAGTTGATAAGCGTGGCGGTTGACGAGGTGGAGGAGCGGCTGGACCGCGCGTTCACCGCGCTGGGCGATCCGGTCCGGCGTGCGCTGGTCGCCCGGCTGTCCCGTGGCGACGCGACCGTGAACGAGCTCGCCGAACCGTTCGCCATCACCAAGCAGGCGGTCTCCCGGCACATCCACGTGCTGGAGACGGCGGGCCTGATCACTCGCAGCAGGGACGCCCAGCGGCGTCCCTGTCACCTCGACGCAGCCGCGCTCGAGGAGCTGACCAGCTGGATCGACACGTACCGACTGGAGGTCGAGCGGAACTACCGGAGGCTCGACGCGGTCCTGGAAACCATGAGGGAGCAGGAGAAATGAACGAGACCACGATCACCGCCCAACCCGGCACCCCGTTCATCGAGGTCGTCCGCGAGTTCGACGCGCCCCGCGAGCGGGTGTTCCGGGCCTGGACCGACCCGGACCTGGTGCCGCAGTGGCTCGGCCCGCGCGGCATGACGATGAAGCTGTTCGAGTACGACGCGAGTCCCGGCGGCTGCTACCGCTACGTCCACGCGGACGACCGGGGCGAGCACGGCTTCCATGGCGTCTTCCACAACGTGGTCCCTGGCGAGCTGATCGTCCAGACATTCGAGTACGAGGGCGCGCCGAACCAGGTCAGCCTGGAGACGATGACGTTCGAGGACCTCAGCGGCGATCGCACCCGGGTGCACGGCCGCACGGTGTACACAACGGTCGAGGGCCGCGACGCCATGGTCGCCAGCGGTATGGAGCACGGCCTGCGCGACTCGATGGACCGGCTGGACGAGGTGTTGGCCCGATGAGCGGCCAGGTGATCGTCGACATCACGATGTCGCTCGACGGATACGTGACAGGGCCCGGCGCGGACGTCGACCACGGCCTCGGCATCGACGGCGAACCATTGCACGAATGGGTGTTCTCCGGAACTCCCGAGGACGGCAGGATCCTCGACGACACGACCGCGCGCACCGGAGCCGTGATCATGGGCCGCCGTCTGTTCGACGTCATCGACGCTCCGCACGGCTGGAGCGAGTCGATCGGCTACGGCGCCGACCGCAACGGGCCGGCACCGGTGTTCGTGCTCACCCACCAGGCACCGGAAACCTGGCGGCTCGGCGACCGGATCAACTTCGTCACCGACGGTCCGCACAGCGCCCTGCGCCAGGCCCGCGCGGTGGCGGGGGAGAAGGACATCGTGGTCATGGGCGGCGGCGCCGTCTGTCACGAATTCCTCGCCGAGAGCCTGGCGGACACGCTGAACATCCACCTGGCGCCGATCGTGCTCGGTGCCGGAACCAGGCTGTTCCCGGCGCACGACGCGAAACGGCTGCGGCTGGAGCAGGTCGGCATCGTGTCCACCCCGTCGGCCCACCACCTGTCCTACCGGGTGCTCAGCTGAGCCTGCGGCCATCTGCCGCAGCGGATTCGGCCGTACATCGTCAATTCTTCGACGGAATTCACATATCATTGTTCACCATTGAGAGTCCGTTGTTGCCATTGACGACGCTCGGTGGTCCAGATCCCTATCTCGGTGTGCCGATGAGGCAGGTGCACCAGGGCCGGGGCATCATGCAGGAGCATTTCGACCTGGTCGCGGCCCACCTGATCGCGACGCTGACCGGGGCGGGCCTCGACCAGGTGACGGTCGACGAGATCATCGGACTGGTCGCCCCGCTGGCTCCGGAGATCGTGTCCACGCCGGCCGCCTGAACATCCGCGGCCGGTCCAGGGCCGGACCAGTACAGCCGACCGAGTGATCATCGGTCGGCCATGTCCTGCTCGACGTGGCGGTCGATCTCGGCGTGTGTGCTTCGCTTGCGTTGCGCCGACATGAAGGTTGCGTCGACGCCGTGGCGAGCGATGGTGACCAGTTCGTCGCGGGACAGCCCGAGTACCGACGCGGCAGTCGCGTATTCGTTGACCAGGCTGGTACCGAACATCGCGGGATCGCCGGCGTTCAACGTCACCAGCACGCCGGCGTCGAGGAGGGCGCGCAGCGGATGGTGCGCCCACGAGTCGATTACGACACGGCGGTGACGTGCAGGAACGCTGTCGGCAGCAGGACCCGGCCTCGGCCGTACGTGTCGACCAGCCAACCCTGCCACGGCGTGGTGACGGAGTCGCCGAGCCCCAGCAGGGCGGCCACCAGGCCCGCTATGACGTACGAGTGGCCGGTATCGCGGACGAGCACCACCAACGACAGCGGTGCCATGCCCTTCGGCAGTCGGGCGATCGCGGATGTGACGACCACGCCGCGCAGCCCAGGGGTCGCCAGCACATCCCGGTAGCTGCTGATCCAGGACGTCAGGGACGCGCGGCGGGTCGGAAAGTCGATGATCGGCACGGCAACCTCGGGCGGTAGATGGGCGCGTTGGTACGCACCGACCTCGCCCTACCAGGCTTTTGCCCCTTCAGATGCCCACCGAGGTGGGTCGTGGCGCCCGGACCAGTCCTACCCACGGTGGGCAGCGGAACCCTAGCCACGTCCGGTCGATCAGGTCGGACGCTACGCGCCGCCACCGAGCCCTGTCCAGGACGGCAGCGGGGCGGTCCTCAGTCGGCGACGAACCGCACGAGCAGGTCCCGGAACTGCTTGCTCTCGGCGGCGGTGAAGCCCGGACAGCAACTCGTCGACGACGGTGATCGCGCTGTGCTCGGCCTGTACGAACGCCGCCCGCCCGGTGTCGGTGAGCTGTACCGAGTAGGCGCGCGGTCCACGGCGTCCGGCTTCGTTCAGCCGCACGGGCGGCGGCGGGTGTGCGATAGCTTGCCTGCCATGACCGTGCTCAGAACCGTTGCCTGGCCGCCTGCTCCGATCAGGACCGAGCGGCTCGTGCTGCGCGAGTCCGAGGCTCGGGACCGTTCGGCGTTCGTGGAGCTGTTCGTTTCGCCGGAGGTGGGCACCTACGTCGGTGGCCCTCAACCGCGTGCCGACCTGGAGCGCACCCTGCCCGACGTGCCAGGGCGGCGTCCTGGCTTCTTCGTGGCCGAGCTGGACGGAGCGATGATCGGCATGGTCACGCTCGATCCGCGCGACGCGGAGCATCCTGCCCACGCCCGTCCGGATGCCGCGGCGACCGAGCTGGGCTACATGTTCCTGCAGCAGGCGTGGGGATTCGGGTACGCCGCCGAGGCGTGTGCGGCGGTACTGGACTGGTTCGCCGACGCGCTGCCCGGCGAGTCGGTGCAGCTGTGCACCCAGACCGCCAACGCCGCATCGATGCGCGTCGCCGTGAAGCTGGGGTTCACCGAGGTCGAGCAGTTCGAGGAGTACGGCACACAGCAGTGGTTGGGCGTGTGGTCGACCTCGATGGCCGACCCCGGCTGAGAACGGCGGTCGTACAACCCAGGTATGCGGCTACTCACTCGGCGGCGTGTCACGTTCGTCGTCGGCTTCGCCGGCCAGGTCGTCGCCGTGGGCCAGGACACGGAGTGAGGCCAGTAGGCCGGTGTCGCGCATGTTCACCAACTGCCAGGCACGCGCTATGCCGACCAGGACGTCGACGATCACCAGGTAGTCCAGGACATGAATCGCGTACAGGTCCGTGTCGTCGATGATCAGCCGGATGCCGGTGATGAACTCGGTGACAGCGATGACCAGTAGCCCGGCCACGAGCACGAGCGAACTCCAGTGCTCGCGCCGTCGGAGAGCCGCAGTGACGATCAGCCTGGCCGTCGCCGCGGCGAACGCGAACACGATGATGCCCATGACCAAGGTCCACCAGCCCAGGTCGACATTGGGCACCAGTGCGGTCAGCGACAACACCAGGGCGTTGGTGAAGACCACCAACGCTGTCGACGCGCGGGTGTGGTACTCGACGCGGGTCGCAGCCCGACGTGCGCGTTCCGGGAAGACCGAAACCGCGACGAACAGCAGGCCGATCAGGGCTCCGCTCGCACCGGCGGCGGCCACGAAGAACTCGCGGTAGTCCTCGGGGATGGTCACCCCGACACGGTACGGCCCCAGAACACATGGGACGGACCCGGTGGGCCCGGAAAACCTGTTGCCGGACGGCCTGCCGGTTGCACATCATGGCGGGCATGGAGCTGTGACCAGTGGCGCAAGTGCGGACCGCGGACGGGTTCGAGTTACTCCCCGTCGCTGTCCGACGTACCTCTCGAAGCCCGCACCGGGTGACCAGTGCGGGTTTCCTTCACGCGACGTGATGTACGACGTCGTGCCGGCCGGCGTGTCGCTCATTCGCACGCCGGCCCTACGCCACTGGATCCAGGAGGCGATTCCCGGTGCCGCGCTGCGCTGCCGGGCGCCTCCACATCGAACCGGGGAATTCGCAGAAGCCATGAACGAGTTTCGTAGTATCCGTGTGCCCGCAACAGATGACGGCATCGACAGGAAAGCGCTGTGGGTGGTCCGAGAGCTCGGACTGCCCGCCATCGTCAGGGCGTGCGTGTCGTGCCGGTCGACGCGTCACCATCCCACCGGCAAGTTCCGGGTCAACGCGAACGGCAAGCTGCTCGACGTCTGGATGCTGATCTGCTGCGAGTTGTGCGACCGCACGTCGAAGATCCCGGTGCACGAGCGCATCCATGTGCAGGCACTCGATCACCAGCGGCTGTTGATGTTCGAGAGCAACGATCCGGTCATGGTGCGCCAACTGGTGATGGACACGGCGCTGGCCGGCAAGGCCGCGTACCAGCTCGACTGGAACGGCACCTGGGAGTTGAACACCGACATGCCGTTCTACGAACTCGATCGTGCGGATGCTGCGCCACTCGCGGTCGTCGTCAGGTTCGAGCTCCCGGCGCCCATCCGGGTAGGGAAGCTACTCACGGCCGGCTTCGGCCTGAGTCGATCCGCTGTCAGAGGCATGGTCGATTGCGGCCGCATCAGCCTGCCCATGGCCATCGACGCCAAGGCCCGTGCGGACTTCACCCTCTTCGTCATGCCAAGCCCGGGCGCCGCCACCAGGTAGCGTGCCGTATGGCTGACATCGAGGACCTCGTCGGGTTGCTGGTGGCCATCGCGGCCGGCGATCGCCCGGTCGTCAGGGCATCGCTGGCCGCCGCACCGGTGTTGGCGACGGCGCGGCTGGCGCGCGCTGACGAGTTCTTCATCGCCGGGTGTCGTGCCCAGGTCTACGAGGGCGACACCGCGCTGCACGGCGCCGCGTTCGCCTACGACGTCGAGATCGCTCGGCAGTTGGTCGCACGCGGTGCTGACGTCCGGGCCCGGAACCGCCGGGGGAGCGAACCCCTGCACGCGGCGGTCGCCGGTGCACCGGGCGCGACCAACTGGAACCCGACAGGTCAGCGGGCGGTCATCGACTACCTCGTCGCCCGAGGTGCCGACCCGAACGCGACCGCCGCGGGCGGCGTCACGCCCCTGCATCGAGCCGTCCGGAACCGATGCTCAGCGGCTGTCGATGCCCTCCTGCGCGCGGGCGCCGACCCGCGTTTGGCGAACGACCACGGCTCGACGGCCGCTGATCTCGCCCGCTGGACGACAGGGCGCGGTGGCGTGGGATCCGAACCGGCCAAGGTCGAACAGCAGGCCATTGTGGACCTGCTGGGCTAGCCGGTCCGGCGCAGCACGCAACTCGGGGTCTACGCGTCCCGGGACAGGTCCGGGGTCTCGGGCAGTTGCTGGTAGCCGGCTGCCCTGTAGGTGGCGACGCCGCCGACATTGGAGCTGCGGGTGCAGACCATCGCGCTGGACGAGCCCAACTGCCGCAGCGCCACTGCCGCGGCGACGGTGATCGCCCTGCCGTAGCCGTGCCCCCGATGGTCCCGGTGCACGCCCATCGGCTCGAGCAACCCTGGTTTGCCCGGACCGGCCGACCACACCGTCACGGCCGCCACCGCGTTGTCCTGGTCGTCGTACGCGACAAGACACCGGGCGTCGGCGTACAGCGAACCGGCCGCCATCGCGTGCCAGCGCTCTGCCGTGAACGTCGACCTGTCGAACGCTGCCCGCTGTACCTCGGCCCGCACGGGCGCCTGCTCCGGCCCGGTCACCTCGATCCGCACGCCAGGGTCCTCCACCGGCTCCGCGAGATCGCGGCGCAGCGGCGTCCACGGCTCGTCGGCGGTCCAACCGTGCTCGACCAGCAGGTCCCGGACCAGGGCACCCTTCGGCGCCTCGATGGCCACCTTCCCCTCGACCAGTACGCCGCGCTCCGGCTCGCTCACGTCGTCCACCAGCTGCCGCGCCAGCTCCTCGTCCCGCCGAGCGTCCGGCGCGATCGCCAGCCGCAACACGTCGGGTTCGTCCTGCAACCCGAAGGCGAGGATCTGGCCGTCCCGCCTCCAGGTCCGGACCGCAGCGGCCGTCGCCGCGACACCGAACCGGCAGAACCAGCCGACGTCTCCCGGATGAAGCTGCATCGGCTCCCCGTCGTACTGCCACTCGCGCAGCACGTCGACGGCCTCGGTCAGCCCGTCGGCTCCCGGTTTGCCCAGCACAGTCGCCATGCCCCTGATCAGACACCACCGCGCCTACCGACAGCATCCGGTTTTTCCGATCACAGTGATGACCGGCCGCTGAACGGCTGATTGCCGACCGTTCGGGTGGAACTACAGTCCTGGTGACCTGTGCGATGATCGGGAGGTTCCGTGCGCCGAATCCGGCTAGTGATCGCCCTGACCTGTGCCGCGCTGTTGACCACCGGTGTCACGGCGGCAGCCTCGACGCCATCGGTGGAGATCAACTCGCAGAACCCGGTGACCGCGGCGCCCCCGGTGTCCCGCCCGCACACCCATTCCTGCACCACCGACCTGGCAACGGACTTCCCGTCGAACGACGCGACCGGGGCGGCGCAGAACTTCTCCGGCACGATCACGCCACCGGCGGGCTGCGCCGGGCCGTGGACGAAGATCGTGCTGGACTGGACGACCAGCGTGCAGGGCCGCCAGTTCGACCGGTCCGGGTCACTGGACATCGGCACGACGCAGGTGTGGTTCGGCACCACCTACGAGCCCGATCCGGCGGGCATCACGTACCACTTCGCGAAGGACATCACCGAGTACGCATCGCTGTTCCACCGGCAGCAGACGTTCACCGGCGGGATCGTCAACTTCACCAACGCCGACGACACCGGCGTCTACGCGCAGACCGTGTCGATCACCTTCTACCAGGCCGACCGCGCGAACCCGGCACCCACCGAACCGGACGTCGTCGTGGGACTGGGGGAGAAGGACGCGAGCCCCGGCACGCCGACCGTGCATCTCACGGCGGCGGACCTGCCGCGCAACATCACCCGCGCGGTGCTGGAGGTGTCGATCAAGGGCAACGGGTGTGACGAGCAGTGGTTCACCGACGTGCCGGACAGCGTGTCCGCGCTGTACCCGGCTGCCGGGTTGTGCGGGCACGGCCCGTACCGGGAGGTGTCGGCCGCGATCGACGGCACACAGGCCGGGGTGACCCAGTACTTCCCGTTCATCTTCACCGGCGGGATCGTGCCGACACTGTGGCGGCCGATCCCCGCGGTGGGCACCTTCGACATGACACCCGACCTGATCGACGTGACGCCGTTCGTCGGGCGACTCGTCGACGGACAGAGCCACGACATCGCGCTGAGCGTGGCGGACATCGGTGACGTGTGGAACCTGGACGTGAACCTGCTGCTGTTCACCGACCACGGCGCCGCGACCACCAGTGGTGCGCTGACCAAGGACACGGTCGGCGTGACCGCGCCCCAGCACACAGCGGTCGACCAGCACAGCGACGGCGACACCACAGCGACCGTCACCGCGAGCCGGGACTGGACGACGTCGGGCTTCGTGAACACCTCGGCCGGTCGGATCGTCACCACCGTCAGCCAGCACGCTGCCTACCGCAACACCGACACGGTCAGCGACGGCGGCTTCGCGCAGCAGTTGGCGCAGACCGACTCCGGGCAGAACACGGTCCGCAGCGCCGGACCGCGCGGCGCCACCGTGTCGACGCACGGGTGGTCGTATCCGATCACGATCAACGCCACGTTCCAGATCACCGACGACAACAACTTCGACCTGACCGCCACCGTCGACATGACCCGCGACCTGGCCGACAGGACCGTCGGGCCGCGCACCCACACCGCGACGAGTTCGCACGACGAGGTGTCGTCGTTCGGCCTGGACCAGCGGGCGAACGGCGTGACCGTGCAGGCCGACGGGCACTCGACCGAGAACTTCGCCGGCAACGACGACACCGGCGGGTTCTTCCGGCACTTCCTGGCGTCCGCGCACGGCTTCATCACCGTCGACCGCGTACACCGGTGACCGTGGTGCCGTGGGTCGACGCCCCACGGCACCACCGGACTCACCTCCTCCGGGTCAGCCGCCCAGTTGGCACAGCAGCGAACACGCGACAGCGGACGAACTCGCCGTGGTGGTCGGGCGGGTGCCCGGTGGCGAGTTGGCCGGGACGAACGACGCCGACGCCGTGTTGGTCAACGGCAGCAGCGACAACAGGATCTGCGTGGAGCAGAAGACCTGCTTGCGGCTTCCCGCGGTGAGACCGAACGTGCCGGCCGTCGTGGCGCAGGTCGGTTCGACGCTGTCGTTGATCCGCACTCCGGTCACGTCGACCGGACCGTTGTTGGTCACCGTGATCCGCCATCTCGGGTGCGCCAGCAAGATACCGAGCAACCCGACGGGTGCCTGTTTCACCCACGGTCCGGCACCACCCGGTCCACAGTCGGCGTTGTCGTTCGACGCGCAGATCTCCTTGTTCACGGTCACGTTCGGCGTGCAGTTGGCACCCGGCGCGACACCGAGCCGGACCGTGTTGGACGTGAACGTTCCCGTGGTGTCGGTGCCGTTCGCGGTGTCCGTGACGCCGGTGACCGTGCAGGGGGCCGCGACCGTGGTCTCGAAGCACACCTGCGGCGGGTCACCGAGGAACGACACGACGACGTGCGGCTGGTTGCCGCCCGCGAAGTCGTTGCCGTTGTTCAGCACCAGGTGCACCGACACGTCGATGCTCGGATGCTGGGTCGCCGATATCCCGGACAGGTCGAGTGTGCCGTCCGGGGCGAACACCGGGCTGGCGATCTCGGTACCGTCGATGTCGGTGACGTCCGCGGTGGACGCACCGAGGTCGACGTCGGCCAGGTTCAGGCCCTCCAGCGTCGCGTCGGCGTAGCTCTGGACGTGGTTGGTTGCTCCGTCGCAGTAGAAACCGGACGGCGTCAACGAGACCGTCGCTCCACTGTGGATACACGGCGATGCGCCGGTGGTCGGGTCCTCGGAGAACACGAAGCCCGCGTCGCCGAGCCCGAACAGGCACTGGGTCGTCGAGTCGAAGACGTAGCCGTAGTCACGGGTCGCCCCGCCGTTGACGGTCGGATGCCCGCTCAGCGCCGGGAACCCCGCGCACGGCGCAGCGGTCGTCCAGTCGTAGCAGACCGTGTCACCGGGGACCGTACCCCAGACGCCGATGTAGCTTTTCAGGTCACCGCCAGGTGCCCTGGCCGTCTCGGCGTTGAAGATGTCGTTCCCGTTGGGCACGGCACGGAACACGTGGGGATCGGGCAGCGGTGAGCTGTCGACCGCGAAGCAGGACGACGAGGTCACCCCGGATGTCGTACTACACACGCCGATCGCGTTGCCCGCGGTGTCGAAGTCGGCGTACACGTTGAAGGTGCCGCCGACTCTGGGCAGACCGACCTGTTCCTCGCCGGTCCAGCCCGCGCACGCAGCGGTCGTGGCCGGGTCGAAGCAGCCGAGGGCGCCGTTGCCGCCCGGACTCGACGAGATGAACACCTTCGCCCGTACCACCGTGAGCGAACCCATGAAGGTGGCGTTGGCGCCGTTCCGGTTGCCCAGCACCACGGCTGCGAACGGCTCGTCGGCGCACGGCGCCTGGGACGACATCACCATGCACAGGGTCCTGCCGTCCTGGCCGACGCCGTACAGGTTGCCGCCCTGGACGACGAACCCGGACTCGGTGCCGTTGCTCACCGACTCCAGCGGCACGTAGCCACAGTTGGCCTGGGCGTCCATGTCCAGGCAGCCGACGCCGACCGAGTCCGCGACGACAGCCGGGTAGTAGACAACGCCCGGCCGGTTCGGGTCCTGCACGTACTGCGGCGTCAGCGTGGTCGCGATGTCACCGGTCTGGCCGGTGCCCAGCGGGCCGACCGCGGTGTTGAGCGGCCGTGGCCACGGCCCGCCGGCACAGGGTTGGCCGGTGGTCAGGTCGGAGCAGACCACCTTCGGGTTCGGACCCTGCAGGTGGTGGTAGATGTTCCAGGCCTCGACCTCACCAGAGGGTGTGCGGTGGATGATCGGCGTGAAGCCGTCGCCGCCGGTCGCCGTGGGCGTCGGCTGCACGGGCGCGAGCAGCAGGTTGCCCAGGTTGGTGCCGCCCCGCTGGGCCGCCGGGTTCGTGGCACGGACCGCGGTGGTGGACGTGCCGGGGTCGGTGCCGCCGAACGTGGTGCCGTCGGTGGAGTACGACGGTGACCAGCCGGGCGGTACCCGGAGCGAACCGGGCACATAGGTCTGACCGATGCCGGCCGAGTCGATCGGATCGGTGATGGTCGCTGTACCCGGCCCGGAGGCGCCGTTGTCGGCGTAGTCGAGCACCCATTTCACGGCGTCGCCGTGGCCGACCGGATTGGCTCCGGCATGGGTGACGTCCTGTGCGGACTTGGTCAGCGTGGACGGCACGGGAGGCGCGGCGGCCAGTGCGGGCGCAGGCACCGTGACCGCCAGCGCGATGAGAGTGGCGCCGATACCCAGCACGGAAAACGCGCGCGTCGTCGCGCGCATGGTTCTTCGATGCATTTTCTCCTCATTCCCACGATGATCGGAATGGAATTCAGGACGCACGGTATCCGATATCAGGAACGGTACGAATGGTGGACAACGAACATCACTGGTTCGCCGCCGACGGCCATCCGTCCAGAGTAGTCAGATTCGCTTTCGGTACCACTCGGGAATTGGCACTGCGCAACACGATACCTACGATACGGACCAGATCTGTTTCGCAAGTTCCGGCTCGTGGGAAAGGATCTTGGTGAGAGTGCGGCCGGCCGCGCAGCCGTTAAATCCGTTGGCGCCAGCGGACAAATCGGGTTAGGTAGCGCCCATGGCCCACCTTGAGGGTACCTGTGACGAGCGGTTCGGAGCAGTGTGTGACGCCCTGGCGGCATCACTGGACAAGGACGATGTCGGTGCGTCCGTAGCGGTATACGTGGACGGCGAACCGATGGTCGACATGTGGGGCGGCTACGCGGACGCGGAGCGCACGCGCCCGTGGGAACGCGACACGATCACCAATACCTGGTCCACCACGAAGACCATGACAGCACTGTGCGCCTTGATCCTCGCCAATCGCGGCGATATCGACCTGGATGCACCGGTTGCGAAGTACTGGCCCGAGTTCGCCGCGGCGGGCAAGGAAAACGTGCTGGTCCGGCATGTGCTCGGACATACCGCAGGACTGCCGACCTGGGCCGAACCGGTGACGGTCGAGCAACTCTACGACTGGCCCACCGTGACGGCACTGCTGGCCGAGCAGGCGCCGAGTTCGGAACCTGGCGTGGTGGGTGCCTACCACGCCGTCACCCAGGGATATCTGATCGGCGAGGTGGTCCGCCGGGTCACCGGCAGTGGTCTCGGCAGCTTCTTCGCCGAGGAGGTGGCCGGGCCGCTGGGCGCCGACTTCCACATCGGGCTGGCCGCCGAGCACGACCACCGGGTCGCTCCGGTCATCCCGGCCACGGTCAGGGCACCCGAGATCGAGGCCCGAGGGCCCGGCAATCCGCCTATCCCGGCGGAAACCGCCAACACCGAGGCGTGGCGGCGGGCCGACATCCCGTCCGCCAACGGATTCGGCAACGCGCGGTCGGCGGCCGCCGTGCAGTCGGTACTCGCGTCAGGCGGGCAGGTTCGAGGAGTACGGCTGCTGTCGGCGGCAGGCTGCGAACGGGCGCTGGAGGAACAGTTCTTCGGTGCGGACGAGGTACTGGGCGCCCGGATCCGGTACGGCATGGGCTACGCCCTGCAGGGCAGGACCTGTTCGTGGGGCGGCTGGGGAGGTTCGATCGTCATTGCCGACTTCGACAACCACATGGCGGTGTCGTACGTGATGAACCAGATGCTGGAGGAAGGCCCGCTGGGCGACGATCGGGGCCTGAGCGTCGTGATGGCCGCCTACAGCGGGGTGTCGTGATGATCCGTCAGCCGGCCTGCCACAACTCGATCCGATTGCCTTCCGGATCGGTGACCCAGCCGAACCGACCGACGCCCTCCATGTCCTGGGTTTCCTTGGCGACGTCCGCTCCCTTGTCGCGCAGTTGCGCAAGCATCGCGTCCAGATCGCGGACCCGGAAGTTGAGCATCGTCTGCTGGGCGGGGGAGCCGAAGTACTCGGTCCCTGACTCGAAGGTAGCGAACACCGTCGGCCCGGTTTCCTGATGCCACAGGCCGTTCTCGTCGGCGTCCAGGCCGAGGCAGTCGCGATACCACGCACCCAGGGCCTGCTGGTCGGTGGCTCGCAGGAAGTAGCCGCCGACTCCAAGCACACGTTCCATGCCGACATCCTGCCAGCACGACGGCGGAAGTCGGTGGCAGGTGCCAGGATGCTCGATCATGGACATCGATGCCGCCGTCACGTTCCTGACCACCCATGGCCGGCTGTTGGAACGGCGACGGCTGTCCACACTGCTCGGTGAGGGCACGGCCGTCGACGTGCTGTTCGCGTTGGACGGCTACCGCAACGCGGACGGCGGTTATGGCTGGGGCCTCGAACCGGACCTGCGGTCGACCACCAGCCAGCCGGTCGGCGCGATGCACGCCCTGGAGGTGTTCGCCGAGTTGCCCGACGCGACGAGCCGGCACCCGATGCGGTTGTGCGACTGGCTGGCCGGTCACACGTTGCCCGACGGGGGTGTGCCGTTCGCCCTGCCGTTCGCCGACCAGGCCGGCAGCGCCGGACACTGGGTCGGTGCCGATCCCACGGTGTCGTCGCTGCAGATGACAGCGCAACTCGCCGCCATGGCCTGCCGGCTGGCCAGGCATCGCGCCGACGTCGCAGGCCATCCGTGGCTGGCCGGCACCACGACCTACTGCCTCGACGCGATCGATGCCCTGACGCAGGCGCCATCGGCCCACGAACTCATGTTCGCGGTCCGGTTCCTGGATGTCGTCGCCGACACCGTGCCGCGAGCCCGTGGTCTGCTGGACCGCCTGACGGGCTGGGTCGTCACCGACGGTCCCACGCCGGTCGCAGGCGGCGCCGAGGGGGAAGTGCTGCACCCGTTGGACTTCAGCCCGTACGCGGACGCGCCGTCCCGGTCCGTGATCTCCGCCGAGGCACTGGCCGTGGATCGGGACCGGCTCGCGGCCGACCAGCAGGCGGACGGTGGCTGGCCGGTGACCTTCCGGCCGCCCAGCCCGGCCGCCGCCCTGGAATGGCGTGGCTACGCGACAGTGGCGGCCATCGCGGTGCTCCGTGGCGCCACCCTGTGATCCTCAGCCGCGGCGGCCGAGCACGTGCACCAGACCTTTGGGCGCCAGAATGCGATAGCTCTCGGTGAGCAACTCGCGGATCTCGGACCAGTCGACCGTGGTCACGCCGTCGGGTTCCGCGACTCTGCCGAGTTCGGCCAACTGATCCGGTCGGAGGGTCCGCACGTGGGCGAATGTCCTCTTCCGGATCCGCCACCGGATGCCGACCCAGGCCGGCTCCTCGTAGGCCTGGGGCAACTGGGCGCAGATCGGCCGGAGACCGTCGAGTATCCACGACGGCACCTCGTCGTCATCGAGCATCCGTCACCCCTGGCGGTGCCGGGGTCAGGTTGTCGACCATCAGGCCGAGGGTGAAGTCGAACCGTTCGTGGCCTGTGCCGGAGGTCAGCTCGGCCGCATAGCGCCTGGTCTGCGGGAACCGGTCGGCGGGCAGGGCGGTGAACCGGCGGACCAACTCGTCGCGGCTGACCACCCAGTCGTCATCCGGCTGACTCTGGCGTTGCGCGACCAGGGACATCTCCAGCGTGTAGGCGCTGACGTAGAGCGAGAGGGCGTCGATGGCCCAGGCCGCGGTCTGCGGTTGGATGCCGCCTGCGAGCAGGATGGCCAGCATTGCTTCGTTGACGCGCAGCACGTCGAGGTTGGTGGCGGCCATCGCCAGCGCGGCGCGGGAGATGCCGGGGTAGCGCAGGTACTGGTCGCGGATCTGGGCGCAGACGTCGAGGATCTGCTCACGCCACGCTGTCGGATCGGGTTCGGGTAGTACCAGCTGCGCGCAGAGTCGGCCGATGATCAGCTCGTCGATGTCGGCCTTGTTGACGACGTGCGCGTAGAGCGAGGCGGGTCCGGTGTCGAGCACGCCGGCAACGCTGCGCATCGTCAGGGCGTCGTAGCCCTCGGTAGCAACGACCTTGAGCGCCGCCTCGGTGATCCGGTCGACGGTGATCGGCGCTTTCCGGGGCGGCTGCCGCGCCAACGAGGTGCCCGGCTGGGCGTGTCGGGCGGCGCGGCGTTGTTTCGGACCGACGGACATGCGACTGAGCCTACCTTGACGCGAACGTGCGTCGTCGAGTAGAACTTAGATCGTTATGATAGAACAACGTTCGTTAGGAGCGTCGAGCGTCGCTCCGCTTCCGCTCCGACAGGCCTGGCTCGTCCTCGCGGTCGTCTTCATCGCCGACGTGATGGACGTGATCGACTCGACCATCGCCAACCTGGCGGGCCCGTCGATCCGTGCTGACCTCGGCGGCAGTGCGACGACCCTGCAATGGGTGCTCACCGCCTACACCGCGGCCTTCGCGATCGGGCTGATCACGTCGGGTCGGCTGGGCGACCTGCTCGGCCGCCGCAGGCTGTTCCTGCTGGGCATGGCCGGGTTCACGCTCGCCTCGCTGGCCTGCGGGCTGGCGCCTGGTGTCGGCTTCCTGATCACCGCCCGGGTCCTGCAGGGCCTGTTCGGTTCGGTGATGATTCCGCAGGGGTTCGCGCTGGTGAAGGTCGTCTTCCCGGCCCAGCAGCTACGCAAGGCCCTCATCCCGTTCGGCCCGGTGATGGGTCTGGCGACGGTGGCAGGCCCGATCCTCGCAGGCTGGCTGCTGCACCTGGACCTGTTCGGCAGCCAGTGGCGCTCGATCTTCCTGATCAACGTGCCGATCGGCGTCCTGGCGTGGACCCTCGGCCGGTGCTTCCTGCCGCATGGGAGCGGTGAGGACAAGAGCGCCCGGATCGATCTCGGCGGTGTCGGCCTGCTCACCCTGGCCTCAGCCCTGTTGATCATCCCGCTGGTCCAGGGCCGCGAGCTCGGTTGGCCGTTGTGGACCTACCTGTCGATGGCCGGCTCGATCGTCGCCCTGGCGCTGTTCGTCGCCTCGGAGCGGCGTAGCAGGGATCCGGTGATCACCCCGTCGCTGTTCGGCAAGCGCAGCTTCGTCGTGGGGCTGGTCATCGTGGGCGCCTTCTTCGCCTCGCTGAGCGGATTCCAGCTGGCGTTCAACCTGCTGCTGCAGTTGGGCCTGCACTGGACTCCGCTGCACACCAGCCTCACGTTGATCCCGTGGGCGCTGGGCAGTGCCGTCGCCGTGGGACTCGCGGGCGCTGTGCTCACCAGGAAACTCGGCCGCGCCACCCTGCAACTCGGCCTCGGCATCGCCGTCGTCGGCCTGCTCGCCCTGTGGTGGACCATCGCCCACCCGGGCGGCGGCCTCACGTCCGTGACGCTGGCCCCGTCGCTGCTGCTGATCGGTTTCGGCACCGGCCTGGTGTTCGTGCCGATCTTCGACTTCGTCCTCGGTGACGCCACCACCGACGAGGTCGGCACCGGTTCGGGCATGCTCAACGCCGTTCAGCAGTTCTCCGGCGCCATCGGTGTCGCCGCTCTCGGCACGGTGTTCCTCGCGCGGGCCGGCCACGGTGCGGCGTTCGACAACGCGGGCGAGCTCGTGATCGGGCTGGCCGCCGTGCTGTACGTGATCACGTTCGGCCTGGTGTGGCTGCTACCGCGGCAGCCGAGGTGACGTCCTGCCCTCAGGGGCAGAAGCCCGGTGTGGGCCGTGGGGGACAGGTGAACGGCGCCACCGTGGACGTACTCGCCATATGAGTGACTGCCGCCTGCGTCGGCCACAAGACGCTGGACAGACCGACGATCCCGCGCATCCGGACCGGGATGTACAGTGTTGATCAGCACGTGGTTGCGCCTAGGGTTCCGCCTGCTGCCCGACCAACAGCCCACAATCAGGGTGGTCAGGGTCTGGACCGAGCGGCGCCACGGCCGCCCGACCGTCGCGTCGGGCCGGTCGACACCTGACGGGATAAAAGCCCCGAGGGCTCCGTATCCGACGTGCCCATCTTCGGGTGGGCCCGACGCCAAGGAGCCTTCTCGGTGGCTACTGTCGTTGCTGTACTTCATGTCTCGGGCCATGCTGGTTCTGGTCTGTCAACCGGGGTCGTCGCGATCACCTTGTTGGCCGCTGTCCTGCACGCGGTCTGGAATGCCGTCGCCCACGCGGTTCCCGACCGGCTCGTGGGGTTCGCGCTGATCGGCGCGGCCTACGTCGTGATCGGCGGGGTCGCCGCGCTGGTGCTGGGCCTGCCGCCCGCCGCGGCCTGGCCGTTCATCGTGGCCTCGGCCGCCATCCACGTGGTCTACACGCTCCTGCTGTGGGCCAGTTACCAGCTCGGCGAGTTCAGCCAGGTCTATCCGGTCGCACGTGGCACCGCGCCGTGGATGGTCGCGGTGATCGAGGTGGCGCTGGGGCACGCGCTGCCGGTGCTGCAACTGGTCGGGATCGTGGTGATCTCGGTGGGCCTGATCAGCCTGGCGCTGGACGGTGGACGGCTCTCGCGCTCCGCGCTGCCCGCGCTGGGTGCCGCGGTGGCCACCGGGATCACCATCGCCTGCTACACCGTTGTGGACGCCACCGCGGTCAGCACGACACCGGTGCCGGTCTACGCGGCGTGGATGTTCCTGCTGCTGGGCCCTGTGCTGCCGGTGATAGCGCTGGTCCGCAGGAAGCGGGGCCTGTTCACCCAGCCCCGCCGGGTGCTGATCGCCGGTCTTGGCGGCGGCGTGGTGTCGCTTGTGGCCTACGGGTTGGTGCTCTTCGCCCAGACCAGTGGGGCGACCGCGGCCATCGCCGCGCTGCGCGAGACCAGCATCATCGTCGGAGCCATCATCGGCGCGGTGTTTCTCGGTGAGCGCTTCGGCATCAGGCGTGTTGCCGCAGCGGCTGTTGTCGTGGTCGGCATCATCCTGGTCAACATCTAGAGATGCCGTGCCGTGGTCAGATCTCGGCGAGCAGGGTCACACCGATGGCGACCATCGTGGCGGCGATGAGGGCGTCGAGTACCCGCCAGGCCGACGGCCGGATGAACAAGGGGCCGAGCAGGCGGGCGCCGAAGCCGAGCGACGCGAACCAGCACACGCTGGCCAGGGCCGCTCCGATGCCGAACTCCCAGCGCAGGTGGCCGTGACCCGCTGCGATGGCACCCAGCAGCAGGACCGTGTCCAGGTAGACGTGCGGATTGAGCCACGTCATCGCGAGGCACGTGAGGACGGCGCCGCCACGGGAACCGGCCGGGGCACCCGTCGTCGGCATCGCAGCGGGCCGCAACGCCCGGCGCGCGGCCAGGAAGCCGTAGCTGAGCAGGAAACCGCCGCCGACCACGCCGACGATCGGCAGCGCGGGCGGCCACGCCCGGACCGCCGCCCCGACACCGCCGACGCCCAGCGCGATCAGCACGGCGTCGGACGCGGCGCAGATCGCGACCACCGACGGCACCGCGTGCCTGCGGATGCCCTGCCGCAGCACGAAGGTGTTCTGCGCGCCGATCGCCACGATCAACGTCAGGCCGGTGCCGAACCCGGCCGCCATCGCGAGCAGCACGCTTCCCATGTCGACGACACTAGGAGCGGGATTGTCAACAGTACAGCTAATGATTCTAACGTAACATTAGCGCTCGTGATGACGGATCTACCGATCGACCAGGTGCGCACGCTGCTCGCCGTCGTCGACCACGGCACGTTCGACGCGGCAGCGGCAGCGCTGCACGTGACACCGTCGGCGGTCAGCCAGCGGGTCAAGGCCCTCGAACAACGGACCGGCCGGGTGCTGCTGATGCGCACGAAACCGGTGACGCCCACCGGCTCCGGCGAGGTCGTCGTCCGCTACGCCCGCCAGGTCGCCCGGCTGGAGCGGGACGCGTTCGTCGAGTTGGGTGTCGCGGGCGCTGGTGCGCCAGCGCCGCTGTCGGTGGCCGTGAACGCCGACTCGCTCGCCACCTGGTTCCTGCCGGCGCTCACCCGCGTCCCGGCCGACCTGCGGATCTGCTTCGAGCTGCACCGCGAGGACGAGCAGCACACCACGGCGTTGCTGCGCGAGGGGCTGGTGATGGCCGCCGTCACGGCGTCACCGGACCCGGTGGCCGGCTGTTCGGTCCGCCCACTCGGACACCTGCGCTACCTGCCGGTGGCCACCCCGGAGTTCGCCGCGCGGTGGCTGGCCGAGGGCACGCTCGCCGACGCGCCGGTCGTGTTCTTCGACCGGCGCGACGAACTGCAGGACGGGTTCGCGCGCTCGCTCACCGGGCAGGACGCGAGCCCGCACCGGCACTACGTGCCCTCCTCGGAGGGCTTCGCCGACGCGATCACCGCGGGCCTCGGCTGGGGCATGGTGCCGCAACCGCAGGCCGAGTCCCGGCTGCGCGCCGGCACACTCGTCGAACTCGTTCCGGACCGGCCGCTGGACGTGGCCCTGTACTGGCAGCAGTGGAAGCTCGACTCGCCGGCACTCACCGCTCTCGCGGACGCGGTCGGCGCGACGGCGGCGGAGACGCTGAGAGGGTGGGACGCCAGCAGGCGTCCCACCCTCCACAACGGACTTCAGTAGAGCGGAACAGTTGTCAGCCCAACGTGAGCGACGTGTCGTCGATCACGAAGGACGTCTGCAGACTGGTGTCCTCCGTGCCGCTGAAGCTGATCGTGATGGTCTGACCGGCCAACGCCGAGACGTTGAAGGTGTGCAGCGCGTAACCGGCTGCCGCGTTCAGGTTGGAGAACGTGCCCAGCGTGGTCGTGCCCGCCTTGACGGTCAGCTTGTCGAACGCGGTCGTCCTGGTGGTCTCCGCCGTGTCGATGTGCAGGTCGAACGACAGAGTGGCCGTGCAGCCGGCCGGGATGCTCACCGACTGCGTGAGCGTGTCGGTGTGGGTGGTGCCGAAGCCGTCCAGCCAGGCGTCGAACGTGCCGGTGTGTGCCGGCTCGGACGGACCGTTCTGCGCGATGACCTCCGGGCTGGCAGTCCAGATGGTGTTGCCCGACTCGAAGCCGGGGTTGCCCAGCTTCTGGCCGGTGCAGCCCACGGTGCCCGAGGTCACCGTCCACGTGAACGCCGCGGTGCCCGAGGCACCTGAGGCATCGGCCGCCTTCACGGTCACCGAGAACGTGCCGGCGGTCGTAGCAGTGCCGGAGATGACCCCGGTCGTCGCGCTGATCGACAGGCCCGTCGGCAGGCCGGTGGCCGAGTAGGTGAGTGCGGCGCCGGTCGAGTCGGTGGCGTGGATCGCCAGGCTCACCGCCGTGCCCACCGTCGTGGTCTGACTGCCGGGGTTGGTCACGGTCACACCAGCGGGCGGCGGGGTGGTCGCACCCAGCAGCGTGTTGGCGAGACCGTCGGCGATCGGGCTACCGATGCCGGTGACGTCGTCGTAGCCGGTCGTCGCGGTGAAGTCACCGTTGGAGCCGGTCTTGACGTCGTGGAAGCTGCTTGCGTAGTTGGCGCCACTGAGGATCGGATAGAGCGCCGGGTTGGCGAAGCCAAGGTTGGCCTTGCCGGCCGCCGCGGCGCGCTGGTTGAACAGTGCCGTGAAGCCCGACCATTCCGGTGCGGCGCAACTGGTGCCGCCGAACTCGGTCCAGGTGCCGGCGGAGAAGATCGAGAAACCGGTGTTCGGGTCGGCGTCGGCCGACACGTCCGGCACGGTGCGCATCGTGCCGGTCCCCGGCTGGTAGGACGGCCGCGCGACGCGGATGGAGACGCCGCCACCGCTGCCGCTCCAGGCGCGTTCGGACGAGTACACGCCGCCAGCGCCGGTGGTCAGCGTGGTGCCGCCGACACCGGTGTTGAACGGGCTGGCCGACGGGTAGTCGACAGCCTTGACCGTGGAGCCGGACGCGGTCTGCGTGCAGTCGCGGGAACCGTCGTCACCGGACGCGCTGTAGATGCTGATGCCCTCGGCGACGCCCTGGCTCAGCGCGTTGTCCGTGGAGGTCTCTGTGGCGGGGGTGCTGTCCTGCTCGCAGCCACCCCAGGAGATCGAGATGACCGAGACGCGGTCCTGGGACACGATCGCGTTGGCCATGTCGATCTGGCCCTGGTCGGAGTTGGGTGCCTCGTAGACCAGCTGGGCGGCCTTGGGCGCGACACCGCGGACGATCTCGCTGTCCAGCTCGACCTCGCCCTCACCGCCACCGGGACGCGTGTCGAAGTTCGCGCCGTCCACCGACACCGTCGTCGCGGCGGGGCCGGTCAGGCCGTACTGCGTGTTGTACGTGGTCAGGTTCGACGCCTTGTAGCCGTCGAACTCCCACAACGCCACCGTCTCGCCGGTGCCGTCCGCGCCGACCTGGTTGAACCGGTAGGCCGTGTCGTACTGGCTGGGCGAGAGAGCGCCTGCGATCGGGCTGGTCGCGTGCGGGGTGACCGACGTGCTCGGTGCGATCTCCGGGTGCGCGACGGCCCTGTTGGTCAGGCCGCTGACACCCTGCACGAACGTGGCGACGGTCGATGGCAGGGAGACCGCGCTGTCGTTGGCGAAGTAGTGCCGGGCGCCCTGGGTGTAGTTGCTCAGCGACGTGTGGAATGCCGCGGCCACCTTGTTCGCCGGACCTGCCGCGTCCACCACCTGGCGGTTGCCGCTGACCGACGTGACGGTCAGGCCCTCGGACGTCAGGAACTGACGCACCTGGGTCACGTCGGCGGCGGTCGGGCCGAACTGGGCCGCGAACTGGGCAGGCGTCAGGTAGTGCCCGTACTCGGCGGAGCCCGGCGTGCTGACGGCCGTGTCGAACGCGGCCAGTTGGGCGGTGTTGTGCAGCTTGAGGCTGATCGCGACCGACACCTGCTGACCTGCGGCGACGGCACCGTCGCGGTGCTGGCCGACGAACGTGGGCGCTGCCGTACCGGGCACGGCGACCAGTGGTTCGGCGGCCTGCGCGGTCCCGGTGGCCGTGAACACGCCTGCTGTCAGGGCGCAGGCGGCGGCACCGAGCACGCCGATTCTGACCGCGCGGCGCGCGGTACGTGGTAAGGAATGTGTCATTGTGCAGGGTTCCTCTCTGGGGGCAATACCGGTACGCTGCCCATTCACCCCTCGCAGTAAATAGGCAGCGGTCGTCGACCCGCGTGCGGTGAATCGTGGATCAACACGCGGGCTACTCGTTGTGGACTGTGTCTGCGCTGCAATGATGAGTTTGCGGAAGAGGTCCGACTACCGACGAAAGTATGTGCCTTGTAACGGCATCGGGAATGACTATTGACCGAATTTCCGAACAGTGTGATGTTTTTCGGCCGACTGGTCGAATGTCACAACCGGCGGCGCCGCGCGACGACGTAACGTGGTCGGTGATGACCATTGACATTCATACCCACGTGGTGCCCGTCGGCCTGCCGGACATGACCGGGCGACAGGCCGCGGCACGGTTCCCGGTGCTCGGCAACCGCGCGGGCGACCGCGCCGAGGTGCTGGTCAACGGTGTGAACATCCGGCCGGTCACCAGCGTCTGCTGGGACGTCGGCGACCGCCTGCGGGCGATGGCCGACAGCGGTGTGACCCGCCAGGTGATCAGCCCGATGCCCGCCCTGCTCACGTACTGGTCCGACCCGGTCGACGCCCACTACTACGCCGACGGCCTGAACGTCGCGATCGCCGCCATGGTCGCGAAGGCGCCCGGCAGACTGGTCGGCTTCGGCGCCCTACCGCTGCAGGAACCGGCGGCTGCCGTCGCCGCGGTGCCGCGACTGGTCGGGCTGGGCATGCGCGGGGTGGAGATCGGTTCCAACATCGACGGCCGCCCGATCGGGGACCCGGCGTTCTTCGACGTGTTCCGCGCGCTCGCCGACGCGGGCCTTGCCGTGTTCGTGCACTCGATGACGCCCGACACCGACCGACTGGTCGGCGTGCCGGTCCTGGACAACGTGGTCGGCTTCCCGTCCGACGTGGGCCTTGCCGCGGCCTCGGTCATCACCGGCGGGCTCCTGCTGGCCGTCCCCGGACTGCGGATCGCGTTCAGCCACGGCGGTGGCACGCTCGGCTCGCTGCTGCCGAGGATCGCGATGGGCTGGCGGGTGTTCGGCGCGGACGAGCTGCGGATGCCCGTCGATCCGGACACGCTGGCACGAGCCCTGTGGTTCGACACGCTCGTCTACGACGCCAGGACGCTGCGCTACCTGATGGACCTGCTGGGGCCCGACCGCTTCGCGGTCGGCTCGGACTTCCCGTTCGTCGTCCGGGAGGACCCGCCGGGCGCCATCCTCGACTCGCCGGCACTCGGTGCCGTCGACGACCATGCCCTCCGGTACGGCAACGCGATGCGGCTGCTCGGCGAGGAGTGACGGAGGGGCGGTTTGCCCGCCGGCACAGCGGCCTGGCGCGACCGATCACGCATCGATCCTGGTATCCGCCGCCGGCTCGGCGAGCCGGGCGAACGGCCAGGAGCTGTTGACCCTGGCCCACGCGAGGAATGCCAGGACGCCACCGACGATCCACACGATGGACAGCACGATCGACAGGGTGGTCGCGGACACGTAGACGTAGATCCACCCGGCGAGGGCGATCAGGCTGGGCACCGGGTAGAGCCACTGCCGGTAGGGCCTGCGCAGCTCCGGTCGGCGGCGGCGCAGCACGGTGAGTGCCACGATCTGCGCGATGGACTGCACGAGGACCGCAACCGTGATCAGCATGTTGATGACCGTGGTCAGGTTCAGCAGTGAGCTCGCCGCGGTGATCACGCCCATCACCAGCAGCGCGACGTGCGGGAAGTTGTGCTTCGGGTGCAGGCGACCGAAAACACCGAAGAACACGCGGTCGCGGGCCGCGTTGAACGGCACACGGGAGCCGCCGAGCAGCCCGGCGAACACCGACGCGAAAGCGGTGATCACGACGAGGACGGTGATGACATCGGCCGCCGTGTGCCCCCAGGTGCGGGTGATCACCAGGGATGCGATGGACTGCGACCCGGCCACCTGCTGCCATGGCACAGCACCCATGACACCGATGTTGAGCAGCAGGTAGATCAGCATGATGCCGATGGTGGAGTAGACGATCGCCCGTGGCATCGTGCGCCCCGGGTTCTTCAGCTCGGCGCCCATGTAGGCCACTGTGTTGTAGCCGAGGTAGTCGAACACCGCCACCAGCAGGCCTGCGCCGAGCCCGGCGAAGAACGAACCGTCGAGATGGAACGCTCCTGGCGGATAGGTGAAGGCCAGCTGCGGGTGGAAGTGGGTCAGGCAGGCGACGATCACGGCCGCCACCGTGACCAGCATGATGACCCACAGGCCGGTGGTGAGCACGCGGATGGACTCGATCCGGCGGTACAGCGCGAACACGACGACGACGACCGTGGCGATGCCGATCGCGTGCGACGTCAACCAGTTCAGGTGCGGGAAGAAGAAACCGATGTACTGCACGATGCCGATGGCGCCGGTCGACATGATCAGCGGGATGCTGATCACCGCTGTCCACGCGAACAGGAACGGCATCAGCTTTCCTGTGCGGTACTGGAACGCCTCGCGCAGATAGATGTAGGTACCGCCCAACCCCGGCATGGCCGCGCCAAGCTCCGCGTAGACAAGACCGTCGGTCAGGGACAGGACCGCGCCGACGATCCAGCCGAGGATGGCCTGCGGGCCTCCCATGGTGGCGACCATGATCGGAATGGTGATGAACGGTCCGATGCCGCACATCTGCGTCATGTTGATCGACGTCGCCGACAGCACCCCGATCGAACGGTGGAACTGCCGTGCCTCGGCGTTGCTGTCTTTCGATGTCACCAGCCGCTCCCTCTGGTCTCTTGGTGGTTCAGGGCAGGACGGTCAGCACCCGACCGACCGCGGACGCCATGGCTTGCCGTGCCGGTGCCAGGTAGGTACGGGGATCGACGGCCTGCTCGTGCTCGGCCAGGTAGTCCCGAATGGACCGCGTCATCGCGATGTTGAGGGCCGTGCCCACGTTGACCTTCCTGATGCCGGCTGCCGCCGCCGCGCGCAGTTGATCGTCCGGCACGCCGGACGAGCCGTGCAGCACCAGCGGCACGTCGAGCCGGGCGTCGAGCCGGGCGATCAGGTCGATGTCGAGCGTGGCGGAGCGCGTGGTCATCGCGTGCGAGCTGCCCACCGCGACGGCCAGCGCGTCCACGCCTGTCCTTGCCACGTAGTCGAAAGCCTCGTCCGGATCGGTGCGCACGCCTGCGGTGTGGGCACTCTGCACAGCACCCGGTTTGCCGCCGACATACCCGAGTTCGGCCTCCACCCACAGGCCGCTGCCGTGCGCGACCCGGGCAGCATCTGCGGTCCGCTCGACGTTCTCCTCGTACGCCAGGGCGCCCGCGTCGTACATCAGCGAACTGAAGCCCGCGTCGGCCGCCTCGGCCACCAGCGCGTCGTGGGTGACGTGGTCGAGGTGCAGCGCGACAGGGACACCGGCGGTCCGGGCGACGTCGGCGGCCGCGGCGGCGATCGGCCGCAGCCTGCCACCGTGGAAGGTCACCGCGTTCTCGCTGATCTGCAGGATCACCGCGACACCGCACTCGGTGGCGGCGGCGCAGATCGCTTCCGCGTGTTCGAGGGTGATCACGTTCACCGCGGCGACCGCGCCGTTGCGGCGTGCCGCCTCGGCGACCAGACCACCGGTGGGTACCAGGGGCATCAGCAGGCCTCCAGACGTTCGACGGACAGGCCGGTGCTCTGCCGGCGGACCTCGTCCGGGTCGACCTCACCGGCGTACGGCGCCACGACGGCGGCCGCGGACAACGCGACGCAGTCGGCGAGCATGTCGGGCAGGCGCTGACCGTGGGCCAGGCCCCGAGCCAGGCCGGCGACCAGCGCGTCGCCAGCACCGGTGGGGTTGCCGCGCAGCGGTCGGGCCGGTCGGGCGCACCAGCCACCATCAGGTGACGCGGCGATCAGCCCATCGGCGCCCAGCGAAGCGACGACGGTGATCGGCGTCGTGGCGACGAGCGCGCGGACCGCGGCGAGCGGGTCACGCAGGCCGGTCAACTCGATCAATTCCTCGGCGTTCGGCTTGACGACGGTCGGTGCGACCGCGACCGCCTCGGCGAGGGCTCTGCCACTGGTGTCCACCACGACCGGACGGCCGGCACTCAGCGCTGCTCTGGCCAGCCCGGCCACCGCGCCGACCGGCGCACCGGCCGGCAGCGAACCACTGATGACGACGACGGTGGCGGAGCCGACCAACTCGGCGAACCGGTCGGCAACAGCGGGCCAGTCGATGACCCGCGCGGGCTCGGACAGCACGGTCGCCACACCCGTGGCGCGGTCCACGACGGTGACCGTGTGCCGGGTCGGCTCGCCCGCGTCGACCAGGTCCGCCGCGACCCCCAGGGCGTCCAGCCCGGCACGGAACTCGGCACCGGACCGGCCGGCGACCGGTGCGAGGACCAGCACCCGCTCACCGATGGTGGTGAGCACCCTGGCGACGTTGACCGCCTTGCCGCCCGGGCGGTGTGTCACCCGCAGGACCCGGTTGGTCCGGCCCAGGTCGAAGCCGTCGACCTCGTAGGTCACGTCGATCGCCGGGCTGGGCGCCACGCACAGGATCACGGCAGCACCACGGAACGGGTCAGCGCCCGGGGCCGGTCGGGATCGAGGCCACCGGCCTGCGCCCTGCGAACGGCCAGCGCCTGCACGCGGATCAGGTCCACGACCGGATCGAGTTCGTCGTTGACGACGGCCGCCCCGGTTGCGTGGACATCACGCAGAATGCCCGCGGCAGGCGTGCCGAGCACCCAGACCGCCCGACCCGGCTGTGCGATGGAGATCGGGCCGTGCCGGTACTCCAGTTGCGGGTAGGACTCGGTCCACAGCTGCGCGGCCTCGCGCATCTTCAGGCCGGCCTCCAGCGCGACACCGTACACCCAGCCGCTGCCCAGGAACGTGAACTGGTCGGCCTGCTCGACCTCGGCGGGCAGCGTGGCCGCCGAGGTCACCACGTCGGTCGCCTGGGCGATCACCTTGTCCAGCGGCGCGCCCAACGAACCGCGCAGCAGCATCAGTGCAGTCGTCGCGAACACGGTCTGGACGACCGACTCCTCGTCGGCGAAGTCCAGCACGATCGGATGGGTCGCGGCCTCGGCCACCGGACTGCCGGGCACCGCGGTGAGCGCCGTGACCGGGCTGGTGGCGTCCCGCATGGCACGCAGGATCTCCGTCGTCGTGCCGGACCGGGAGATCACGACGATCCGGTCGTAGCTGCGGGCGGCGCGGAAGTCACTGGCCGGGAACGCGTCGGTCTCACCGACACCGGCCGCCTCGCGTAGTGCCGCGTAGGCGATGGCCATGAACCACGACGTGCCACTGCCGAGCACGGCCACCCGCTCGCCCGCACTTGGCAGCGCGTCGCCGAGCTGGGGGAGTAGGCCCAACGCCGTGCCCCATGACTCCGGCTGGCGACGGATCTCCTGGACGACGTGGGGTTGCTGCGGCGACATGCTAGGACCTCTCCGGTGTCGGCAGATCTCGTGTGGACGGTTGGCCGGCTGTGCCGCCGACCGCGCCGACGGCGGTGGTGCCGGCCAGGACCGCTCTGTCCAGGCAGTCGGCCAGGGCCAGATCGGCCAGCCAGCCGTCCAGGAACGCGGCGTCGAACGTGTCGCCGGCACCAGTGGTGTCGACGGGTTCGCGGGGCACAGCCTCGGCGGTGGTGACCGTGCCGTCGGGGTTACAGGCCAGCGCCCCGGCCGGTCCGTCCTTGACGACGACCAGCGGCCCGTGAGCGGCGAGGATCTTCGCGGCCGCCTCGACCGACGTCACGTCCGCACCGGCCAGGGCCAGCGCCTCGCGCCGGTTGGGCAGCAACACGTCCACGTGGGGGAGCAGTGGCGCCACACCCTGCCAGCGGCCCGCCGGATCGTCGTTGGTGTCCAGCGACACGGTGAGCCCCTGCGCGCGGACCTCGGCGAGCACGTCCGGTAGCTCACGCGCCAGGGACGGCTGCAGGAACAGCGAGGCGAAGTGGATGTGCCGCAGCCCGCGCTCACGGTCGGCTCTCACGGCGGCCAGTACCTCGTCGGCGGTGAGGGTCGGGATCGTCCCGAGGTAGGTCAGGATCGCCCGGTCCGCCGCTCTGGACAGCACCACGGTCAGCCCGGTGGGTTGGTCCCGGCGCACGATGTGGTCGAGGAGCACGCCCGCCTCAGCGAGTGCGGCGAGCAATGGACCTGCGAAACCGTCGTTGCCGACCGCGGCCAGCAGCGACACCGGGCGGTCCAGCCGGGCGAAGCCGTGCGCGGTGATCGCCGCCGAGCCGCCGATCAGCAGGGCAGCGTCGTCGAGCAGTTGCTCTGCCTGGCCGAATCTGGGCACGACGTCACCTCGCAGCACGAGGTCGGGATTCGCGTCGCCGACGACGAGCACCAGGCCCACTGGCATGCTCCCTTCCGGATTCGGACGATCTGTCAGACCGCGATGACCGACCGGGACAGGTGCACCGGCCGATCGGCGTCCCGGCCGGCGGCCGCAGCCCACGCCACGGCATGTCGTTGCAGCGCGACGAGTTCGGCCTGCGGCTCCGCGCCGCCGTGTCGGATGGTGGCCCCGGTCGCCGTGATCGCGGCGATCTCCTGCTCGGACAGCGGAGTCATGGCCCACACCAGCGTGCCCGGGCCCGCGACGCTGATCGGTCCGTGCCGGTACTCGGCGGTCGCGTAGGCCTCGACCCACATGCCCGCCGCCTCGCGGCACTTCAGTGCCGCTTCCTGGGCCAGTCCGGCTGCCCATCCCGTGGCCAGCACGACCAGTTGCCTTGGTGCGTCGGACAGTTCCGCGTGCAGCGCCGCCTCACCGTGTCGCACCAGCGCTTGCGTGTCCTCACCGAGTTCCGCGCGCAGCAGGGTCAGGACGGTGGTCGGGAACCGTGTCTGTACGACACTGCGTTCGTCGGCGTAGGACAGGTCGACGACATCGGTGGCCCGCTCGGCCACCGGAGTGCCCGGCACGCCGACCAGCGCGGTGATCGGAACGGCGAACCGGTCCAGCGCCTGCAACACCTCGGTCGTCGTGCCGGAGCGGCTGATCGCCACCACCCGGTCGTACTCCCGCTCCCGTGCCGGCAGTTCGGAGGCGATCAGCGCGTCTGTCGGCCCGTGGCCTGTTTGTTCGCGCAGCCAGGCGTACGCGCAGGCGACGTAGTAGGAGGTGCCGCACCCGAGCACGAGCACCCGTTCGCCGCGTGCCGGCAGTCCCGGCACGCCGACGCGGGCCTGGTCCTGGGCGCGCCGCCAACACACTGGTTGGCTGGCGATCTCGTCGGACGTGATCTCCCCGAGGGTGCCTTCGGACACTTCGGTGCCCCCTTTCGTTCGAGCGGGACTAACCGGCGAAGCGGTCCAGCAGCGGCGCGTGTGCACCGATGGCGTCGTCGAGGATCGCGGTGGCCGTCCGTGCGTCCCCGACGAGCGGGTCAAGGGTCAGCGCCTGGATCGCGGTGGCCCGCTCCCCGGTGACGGCGGCGCGCACCGTCAGTTCCTGTTGGTCGACGCGGGCACTGAGCACCGCCGCGATCGCCTGCGGCAGCGGACCGACGCCGAGCCCGGTGATCCGGTCGGCGCCGACGACGGCGGGCACCTCCACCACGGCGTGCGGCGGCAGGTTCGGGATCTTGCCGTCGTTGGGCAGGTTCACGGCCAGTTCCACCGAGTCCTGGTCACCCAGCAGTGCGGTGGCGATGCCGACGACCCGCTCGGCCTCCTGGTTGTCGGCGACCAGGACCGGGTGACTGCCGTCGGCCTGGGCCCGCAGGTCGTCCCACAGTCGGTTCTTCTCGCCGATGTACTCGACCGTCATGTCCTGGCCGCCCTGCAGGCCCCATGGCAGCGCACCGGAGTGCCCGCGCGACAGGTAGTGGCCGAAGAACTCGGCGACGTGCCGGTCGCCGGGAGCGGGGTAGCGGCCGAAGGTGCGCAGCAGATCGGCCGACACGGCGGCGTGCACGCCCTCCTCACGCGATGACGGTGCGTCCGGCCCGACGTTCCGCACCATGGCCAGTAGTTCCGGGTAGAGGTCGGTGTCGTCTTGTCGGATGTCCAGCAGCCAGCACAGGTGGTTGAGTCCGGCGAACACCGCGTGCACGTCGCCGGGATCGCGGCCCAGTGCCTTGCACAGCGCGGCTTTCGTGTGCATGGTGCCGTGGCACAAGCCGATCGCGCGCTGGTGCGCGTGTTGGGTGATCGCCCGCACGTTGGCGGTCAGCGGGTTGCTGTAGTTGATCAGCCACGCGCCCGGCGCGAGATCGGCGACATCCTCGGCGATCGCGACGAGTTCGGGCACATGGCGCAACGCTCTGAGCACGCCGCCGGGGCCGACGCTGTCGCCCACGGTCTGCCGGATCCCGTACCGCGCCGGGATGTCCAGGTCGGCACGCCAGCCTGCCGCCCCGCCGACGGCGATGGTCGTGGTGACGAACCGCGCGCCAGACAGGGCGGCCCTGCGATCGGTGTGCGCCTCGAACCGCACCGACGAGCCGTGCCGCCCGGCCAGCCTGCGGCCGATGGCCGCCATGGTCAGAGCGGCCGATTCGTCCAGGTCCACCAGGTGCACCGTGTAGTCCTCGAACGCTCGCGACGACGTGATGTCGCGCAGCAGTCCAGGCGTGAACACGGTGCTGCCGGCGCCGATCAGCACGAATCCCGGCCCGGTCATTTCACGCTCCCGGCGAGCAGGCCGTTCACGATGTAGCGGTTGAGGGTGAGCCCGATGACCGCCG
>DASXYT010000313.1:0-27443 GCA_036502345.1 Pseudonocardiaceae bacterium
CTGTTCGTGGTCGCCACGTGGAAGTTCATCGGCTTCGGCATCATCCTGCTGCTCGCCGGCCTGCAGGGCATCCCGGAGGAACTGCGGGAGGCGGCCGCCCTGGACGGCGCGACGTCCTGGCAGGCGATGCGGAACGTGACGCTGCCGCTGCTCGGGCCGACGATCCGGATCTGGATCTTCCTGTCCGTGATCGGCTCGCTCCAGTTGTTCGACATGGTGTGGATCATGACGCTCGGCGGCCCTGCCGGCGCGTCCAGCACCATGGTGACGTACCTGATCGACCACGGTTTCAAGCGCAACGAGTTCGGCTACGGCAGCGCGGTCGCCGTGCTGCTGTTCGCCATCTGCTTCGTGTTCGCACTGCTGTACCAGAGGTTCGCACTGCGCCGGGACACCGACGGCGCACTGACCCGCCCCGTGGGGTGACCGGCTGATGTCCGCTGTGGTCGACGTCGACATGCAGAGTGCACGACCCGCTCCCGCGCCCCGAGCGCGGCGGCGGATGAGACCGGGCAGCCCGTTCGCCTATCTGCTCGCGGTGATCGTCCTCGGGATCACGATCGTCCCGCTGCTGTTCGTGGTGGTCGGCGGTTTCCGGACGAGCGCCCAGATCAACACCGACCCGGCCGGCCTGCCGAGTCCGTGGGTGCTGGGCAACTACGTCAACGTCGTCACCTCGCCGGTGTTCTGGGGCGATCTCAGGAACAGCGCGGTGATCGCCGTCATCGCGACGGTGTTGGCCGTCGCGCTCGGCTCGATGGCCGCGTTCGCTCTTTCCCGGTACGTCTTTCGTTTCCGTGAGGGTTTCTACACGCTGTTCACGATCGGCCTGCTGTTTCCGATCAGTGTGGCGAGCCTGCCGCTGTACCTGTTGTTGAAGGACATCGGACTGCTCGGTAATCCACTCGGTGTCGCCATTCCCGAGGCCGCGTTCTCACTTCCGGTGACGGTCGTGATCCTGCGACCGTTCATGGGTGCCATTCCTGACGAGATCGAGGACGCGGCCGTATTGGACGGCGCCACCAAACTCGGTTTCTTCTGGCGCGTCCTGCTGCCGTTGTCCAGACCCGCCCTGGCGACCGTGGCGGTGCTCGCGTTCGTCACCAGTTGGAACCAGTACTTGTTGCCACTGCTGGTGTTCGACGACCCTGCCCAGTTCACCCTGCCGCTCGGCGTCGCCGCCTTCCAGTCACAGTATTCACAGGACACCGCGAAAGTGCTCGCGTTCACCGCGTTGTCGATGGTGCCGGCGTTGGGCTTCTTCCTGGTCGCGGAGCGCAGAATCGTCGGCGGCCTGACCGGCGCCGTCAAGGGATGAAACTTTCCTTCTGATACGTGGGTTCTCGCTGTTCGGTAGGTCATGGCGGCTGCCCGCGTTGTCCTCCTGCACAAATGCGGCCATAGTCTGCTGCAAAACCCCTGTTGTCAAACGGAGGAAATATTATGCCACAACGAAAAACAGTCCGACTGTTAGCCGCCGTGGCCACCGCCGCGGCCGCGGCAGCCGGACTGGCGTTCGCCGCGGTGCCCGCGAATGCGGTACCGACCACCCAACTGGACCAACTCGCCGGGTTGCAGGGCAAGTACTTCGGTACCGCCCTGACCCAGGCCAACCTGAGCAACCCGACACTGCTGGCCGTCTCGGACAGCCAGTTCAACATGGTCACCCCGGGCAACGAGATGAAGTGGGACACCACCGAGCCGTCCAACGGTGTGTTCAACTTCGGGCCGGGTGACCAGATCGTCGCGCACGCCAAGGCGACCGGCGCCCGGGTGCGTGGCCACAACCTGGTGTGGGACAGCCAGTTGCCGTCCTGGGTGAGCAGCCTGCCGCTGACCTCGGTGCAGGCGGCGATGGAGACCCACATCAAGACGGAGGTGACCCACTACGCCGGTCAGCTCTACGCGTGGGACGTGGTCAACGAGCCGTTCAACGAGGACGGCACGCTGAAGGCCGACGTGTTCGAGCGGGCGTTCAACGGCTCCGGCTACATCGCCGACGCGCTGCGCACCGCACACGCCGCCGACCCGACGGCCAAGCTGTACCTGAACGACTTCAACATCGAGGGTGAGAACGCGAAGAGCAATGCGATGTTCAGCCTCGTGCAGTCGCTGATCGCGCAGGGCGTGCCGATCGACGGCGTCGGCCTGGAGAGCCACTTCATCCTCGGCCAGGTGCCCTCCACCATGCTGGCCAACATGCAGCGGTTCGCGGCACTGGGCGTCGACGTGGCCGTCACCGAGTTGGACGACCGGATCACGTTGCCCGCCACGGCTGCCAACCTGACCCAGCAGGCGACGGACTTCTCCAACGTCGTCAAGGACTGCCTCGCGGTGACGCGCTGCGTCGGTGTGACGCAGTGGGGCATCGGTGACGCCGACTCGTGGATTCCCGGCACGTTCGCAGGCCAGGGCGCTGCCACCATGTTCGACAACAACTACAACCCGAAGCCGTCCTACAACGCGGTCGTCACAGCGCTGGGCGGTGCCGGTGGCGGCACGACCACACCCCCGCCTGCCGGCAACACGGTCACGCTGACCAATCCGGGCGGAGTGACCGGCACGGTCGGCACCGCGGCCAGCGTCACCCTGCACGCCACCGACTCGGCGGCCGGACAGGCACTGACGTACTCGGCCACCGGGCTGCCGACGGGCATCGCGGTGAACGCCACGACCGGTGTGCTGTCCGGTACGCCGACCACAGCCGGCACGTTCGCGGTGACGGCGAAGGCGACCGACGGCACCGGAGCGTCCGGCTCGGCGACGTTCAGTTGGACGATCGGCGCGTCGGGCACCACACCACCGCCCACCGGTGGTCCGTGTCATGTGGACTACGTCAAGGCCCCGGAGTGGGTCGGCGGCGTGGTCGCTGACATCACCATCACCAACACCGGGACCACGGCGATCAACGGCTGGAACCTGACGTTCACCTTCCCCGGTGACACGAAGATCGCCAGCGCGTGGAACTCCACCCCGGTGCAGACCGGTACGTCGGTGTCGCTGACCAACCTCAGCTACAACGTGACGATCGCGCCGGGCACCAACACCACGCTCGGCTTCCAGGGCACGTGGACGAGCAACGACGCGGCGCCGACCGCGTTCAGCATCAACGGGTCGCGCTGTAGCTGACCCGGATCGGAGCACGGCGTCACCTGTTCGGTGGCGCCGTGCTCCGTCCGACTAGTGCGGTGGGTGGTTGCCCAATGCCGAGCGGCAGGCCAGCAGGCTCTTGCGCAGTTCCACCGACTGTCGGTTGGTCAGGTTGGTGAGCATGTCGGCCTCCAGCGCGGCGACCTTGCCCCGGTAGCGACCGAGCAGCCGACGGCCGGGCGATGTCAGGGCGAGCACCAGTCTGCGCCGGTCGTCCGGATCCCTGCGTCGCTCGATCAGCCCGCGCTCGCGCAGGGTCGTCACCATGTCGGCCATGGTCTGCGCGGTGACGAACGAGTTGCGCGCCAACTGGGCCGATGTCAGGTCGGGCCGCCGCTCCAGCACGGTCAACGCGGTGTACTGCAACGCGGTCAGACCGGCCGGCCGGAGCAGGTCGTCCAGATGCGACCGGACCGCCAACTCCACCTGCTTGAGCAGATACAGCAGCGTCGGCTCGGCGGCCTGTCGGCCGTTGGCCGCGGCGCGGGTCTGGGTGGCTTCGGGCACTGTCGATTCCTTACCGGCGAACGGACGTCACTGTCCTACCCTACGGGCCGCCGAGGTCAGTCCAGGTGGAAGACCTCGGTCAACGGCGCCCACCATCCACCGGGCGCCGCGCTGTCCACCGGCTGCTGGCAGGGGTCGGTGAGCTGCCACCACCGCTGGGTGTCCGGGTCGGCCGCGATGGCGGCCGTGTCCGCCGCGTAGTCCGAGCCCGTGTACTCCAGGTAGGAGAACAGCAGGCCGTCGCGCAGAAAGATGGAGTAGTTCCCGATGTTGGCGCGGCGCAACGCAGTCAGTACACCGGGCCACACATCGGCGTGCAAACGCCGGTAATCTGGTTCATGTTCCGGGCGAAGTCGGATGATTGATGCGTAACGCGTCGGTTCGTTCTTCACCACAGGCCGGTCGTCCACCGGCGCAGTGTAGGGGTGATCGACTCCTCTTCGAAGTCCAGATGTGCCAGTAGGTGGGTCGACAGTTCGCCCAGTGCCGTGACGAGTTCGGCTCGGTGGCCAGGGTCAGCACCGGTTTCCAGCTCGTCGGCCAGTTCTTCGACGCGGTCCAGCAGATCCGAAACTTTCCTGTGGTCGGCCTCGAGTCGGTCCACGGTCGGCCCGAGCGCCGGGTTCGTCGCGCGCAGCCGGGGGAACAGCATCGCGTCCTCGGCGCCGTGGTGCATGTGCACGAACCGGCAGTAGCGCAGGCAGTTGATCCGCAGGCCCCAGAGTGGGCTGCTGGCGCGGAGTTCGGTGAGCGCGGTGGTCACGTGGGCACCGGGTGCGCCTGCTGCGATGTCGGCGGCGATGGTGCGCAGCGTTGCCAGGTCGGCGCGGAGCAGTTTGTGCACCCACAGCAGTTCCGAGACCAGGTGGTCGCCCGCTGTTTCCGCCGTCATGTCGTCGACAGTAGCAGATGGTTTGTATCGATCAACGATTGATAGTGTAGAGCCGTTGCAGGGGTGATATGGTAATCCGATGGCCGGGCAGGACAGTGCGACTGGCGCGCCGAACGGCGTCGACCGGGTCAGCTTCCTGCTCGCCAGGCACGGTGGCATCACCAGTGCGCGCATCCGCGACGCCCTCGCCGAGATCGGCTACTCGCCCCGCCAGGGCAGCACCCTGATGACGCTCGCCGAAACCGGCAAGATGAGTCAGCAGGCGCTCGGCGAGACGATGGGCATCGACCCGAGTGTGCTGGTCGGCATCCTCAACGACCTCGAAGGCGGCGAACTCGTCGAACGCCGCCGCGACCCGGCCGACCGACGCAGGCACATCGTCGCGATCACGGCCAAGGGTGAACGAGCACTGGCCGACGTGCGGACCGTGCTGGCCGGCGTGGACCGGGCCCTGTTCGCCGACCTGGAGGCGGGCGAACTCGCCCAACTGCGCCGCCTGCTGGCCAAGGTGCGCACCAAACCGGACGACCCGGCCTGCACGGAGTAGCCGTCCCGCGCTGGGCCATGCGAGTGATAACACTCGGTAGTGGTAACTCTGTGCAACATCAACGCGAATGCATCGCAGGACCACTCAGGAGGCTGCGATGATCGAAGTCGGCGATGTGCTGGTGGTGCGCGGTACGGACTGGGCCGCGCGGCTGATCAGGCTGGGGGCCGCGCTGCTGGACGAGCCCAACCTGGACAACCACGTCGCGATCGTCCACCACAGGGACGCCAACGGGGTGTGGTGGGTCGTCGAGGGCAAGCCGGGCGGCGTCGGCTGGGCCGATGCGCACAACTATCTGGCGAGTCCGTACACGACGAACAACATCGGGCAGTCCAAGACGGCCGCGCAGCGCGACCAGATAGCCACGGTCGCCAAAGGCATGCTCGGTACGCCGTACGACTGGACCGGCATCGTCGCGGACGCGATGAGTGCGGTGGGGGTCCAGGACGCGTGGGCGCAGAACTGGAAGGGCCAGGGCCCGCCCGGCCACGTCGTGTGCAGCTCGCTGGCCGCGTGGATCTACCTGAAGGCAGGCCTGGAGGTCCCGACAACGCATCAGCCTCGGGAGACGACGCCGGCCGACTGGGAGCAGTTCATCATCACGCACGGTTACGTCGGGATTGAGTAGCGCTGTCGGGGTTGCGGTGTGTGACGGTGTGGGCCACCGACCGACTCAGGCCTGCTTGACGTCAGCGACCACCCCGGCGAGCCGGTCCAGTGTGGGCAACAGGCGCTCCCGGTCCTGCTCGGCCAGCACGAACAGGCACCTCGTCACCCCCACCGCCTCGTACGCCTCGATCGACACCGGGTCCGGCTGTGCGCCGAACAGGGTGATCGGCACCGGGCCACGGCCCAGCGCGCCCGCCCTCCGTTGCAGCATCGCCGCGCGCTTCGCGAACGGGCCCACGTTGTCCCTCGTGACGCCCTGGGGAAACCACTCGTCGCCGAAGTCGAGCACTCGGTCCTCGACGCCGGGACCGTTGCCGCCGACCAGGATCGGTGGGTACGGCTTGGTCACCGGCTTGGGCCAGGACCAGATCGGGTCGAAGTTCACATACCGCCCATGGTAAGCAGCCCGGTCGTTGGTCCAGATCTCCTGCATGGCGTGCATGCGCTCGGACAGCACAGCCATCCGGTCAGCGGGGTGGGTGCCGTGGTTGGTCATCTCCTCGCGGTTCCAGCCTGCCCCGACCCCGAACAGGAACCGCCCGCCGGACAGGTGGTCCAGGCTGGCGACCTCCTTGGCCGTGATGATGGGGTCCCGCTGCACCACCAGGCACACGCCGGTGCCCAGCTTGAGGGTCCTGGTCGTGGCGGCGACCATGCTGAGCGCGACGAACGGGTCGTACGAGTGCGCGTAGCCGTCCAGTGGTTGGTCGCCGTCGGTGCCCGGTCGGCGACTGTTGGTCGGAATGTGCGTGTGTTCGGCGAAAAACAGCGATTCGAAGGCGCGTTCTTCGGCCGCGCGTCCCAGGCTGACCGGATCCATGGCGCGGTGGGTCGGGTACATGATCAGGCCGAACCGCATGTCGGCCAAGTTACGCCTGTCCCCGACCCCCTCGCGCTGACCAGGGCGAACGGGCTCAGCGCACGCGGCGGGCGAACAGCCTCGCCGCCCAGAACACGCACAGCGTGGCGAGCACGGCCATGATGATCGCGCCCTCCCACACCGAGTTGTCGCCGATGTTCCCGGTGAACAGCGCACGGGTGCCGTTGGTTGCCCAGTAGAACGGGTTCCACTTCGCGATGGACAGCAGCCAGTGCGGTGCCAACGCCAGCGGCAGCAGCACACCGGACAGCAGCGCGAGTGGTTGCGACACCACGTTGATGATCGGACCGAGCGCAGCGGGGCTCTTGATCAGCAGTGCGACCGCATAGGACACCGAGGCGGCCATGATGCCCATCAGGATCAGCAATGCGTACGCCAGCAGCAGCGGGCCGATCGACACCGTCAGTCCGAACGGGATGGCGATCAACGTGATGATCACCGCCTGCACCATGAGCGTGGCGACCTCGCTCAGCGCCCTGCCCAACAACAGTGCGATCCGGCTGATCGAGGTGACCCTGGACCGTTCGATGACGCCGGTCTGCAGTTCGTACAGCAGCCCGAACCCGGTGAAGAAACCGCCGAGCAGCACCAGGATCACCAGCAGGCCCGGCACGTAGATGCGATAGGCCTCGGCGTAGGTGCTCGCGCCGAGTGCCGACTTCAGCAGCGGTGCGAACAGCAGCAGGTACGAGATCGGCTGGGCGAACCCGATCACCAGCCGGATCGGCGTGCGCACCACGAGCAGGTTCTGCCGCTGGAACACCAGCCAGGTGTCCCGGATGAACTTCAGCGGTCCCTGCCGGGGAATGGTGGACGAGCGCCTGGCCGGGACAATGTCGGCCAGTTCGGCGGTGGCAGTCACGGGATCAGGCCCTCCGGGTGGTTGAAGTCGACGGGTGTGCAGCGCTGAGGCCGCACCTCAGTCCCGAAGCGAGCGGCCGGTTTTGGTCAGGAAGACGTCGTCGAGGCTGGGCCGGTTCAGACCGATGCCGCCGAACTCGATGTCCGAGCCGTCCAGGGCGCGCATGATCTGGGGGATCGCCAGTGCGCCGTCGTCCACGTACAGCCGCAGGCCTTTGTCCGTCTCGACCTCCAGCTTGCGGATGAACGCCCGCCCGGTGAGCAGTTCGGCCGCCTGTGGCGTCGAGCCGTTCACGTCGACCGTCACCACGTCACCGGCGATCTCGCGCTTCAGGTCGTCCGGGGTGCCTTCCGCGACGATCTCGCCGTTGTCGATGATGGCCAGCCGGTCGCACAGCGCGTCGGCCTCGTCGAGGTAGTGCGTGGTGATGAAGACCGTCATGCCCTCGCTGCGCAGCCTGCGTACCTCGTCCCACATCCTGGCGCGGCTCTGCGGGTCCAGGCCGACCGTCGGCTCGTCCAGGAACAGCACCTTCGGCTCGTGGATCACGCCGAGCGCGATGTCCACCCTGCGCCGCTGGCCGCCGGAGTACGTGCGACACCTGCGGTCGGCGAAGTCGGTGAGCTGGAAGGCATCCAGGGCCCTGGTCGCGCGCCGCTCCGCCTCGTCCTTGCCGATGCCGTACATCCTGGCCTGCAGCACGAGTTCCTCACGGGCGGTCGCGTCGTCCACCGTGCCGCCGCCCTGGGCGACGTACCCGCTCAACTGCCGCACCCGCGCCGGATCACGGCGCAGGTCCGCGCCCGCGATGACGGCGTCGCCACCGTCCGGTTCGAGCAGTGTGGTCAGCATGCGCAGCGTGGTGGTCTTGCCAGCGCCGTTCGGGCCGAGGAAGCCGAAGATCTCGGCGTCACCGACCTTGAGGTCGACCCCGCGCACCGCGTCCACCGTGGCTGCCTTGCGGCCTTTGCCGATGTGGAAGGTCTTGCGCAGTCCCTTGGTTTCGATCATGACGGTGTGCTCCGGATGCCGCTAGGGCCGGCGAGCGCCAGCAACGGACTGCCGCGCGCCAGGTTATGGCTTTCATCCGGCGCCGGACAACGATCGACGCCGGTCGGACATGGTTTGCTGCAATCCTGCTACGCACCGCGCGGCTTCCTCCGCGCCGCCAGCAGCCCGGAACGAGTCAGCGACGCGCCCGGCCGCGGCCCGGTAGGACGGATCGCCCAGCACGGTGGTTATCGCGGCGCCGAGTTCGGCCGCTCTGGCCCGTCGGAACCGCACCCGGACCCCGGCACCGGCGGCGGCCACCTGGCGCGCCACCTCCGGCTGGTCGTGCCGGATCGGTGCCAGCACAAGGGGTACGCCGTTCATCAGCGCCTCGGACGTCGTGTTCACACCGGCGTGGCCGACGAGGACGTCGATGTGTGGCAACAACTGGAGCAACGGCACCCGGGCGGCGACGATGACATCGTCCGGTGTCGACGGCAGCGCCTCCGCGGGCGCGACGACGATCGGCTGCACGGTGTCGGCCAGCGGGCGCAGCGCCTCCAGTGCCGTGGCGTAGAAGCCGGCGGTCAGGTCGTCCGCGAGGGTGCCCATGGTGACCAGGACGTGCTTGCGGTCCGGGTCCAGTCGCTCGAACGGGAACGACGGCGCCGGGCGCTTCGCCACCAGCGGCCCGACCAGCCGCAAGCGCTGTCCCAGTGCGATGTCCCCGGTCAGCGCCGGAGTGGTCTGGGCCACTATCAGGTACGGCGAGAACCGGGGATCGACGAAGTCTTCGACCGGCAGGCCGGCGCCCGTCCACAGTGCGACGAGTTGGTCCCGCATCCAGTCGGTCAGCTTCGGCAGCGCCCGGTACGGCTCGGTCAGCTCCATCGCCGAGGCCGCCAGCGTGGCCCACGGCAGGCCGTGCCGGTGCGCGGCGAGCGCCCCGCCGACCGCGTGCTGGTCCACCACGACCACGTCCGGCTCGAACTCGCGGATCGCCTTGTCCACGCCTGGCAGGATGAACTTGGCGTACGGCACGATGAACCGCGTCCACAGCGACCGGATCGACGCGATCCCGGCGCCACCCTGTTCCCGGAACAACCGGGAGCCGGTTCGCAGGATGACAGCGTCCGGACCGAGCATCGGTCGCAGCATCAGTTCCGAGCCCGCCCACGCGATGTCGTGGCCGTGCCCGGTCAGCCGGGCGGCCAGCGCGGCGGCCGGGTTCACGTGGCCGGCAAGGGGAAGCGACACGAACAGGATCCGGCTCACGCGGCCACCCCGGCGACGTGGTCGGCGAGTTCACCCGCGGTCAGCCCGACGAGTTGGTCGATGTCCAGCGTGGCCAGGAACGCGAGCAGGTCGACGCCGTAGCGCTCCTGCAGCCTGCCGCCGAGGTCGACCACGTCGAGGCTGTCCAGCCCGAGATCGCCCTCCAGCGTCACGTCCGGCGTCACCGAGGGGTCGTCGACACCCGTCACGGCCGCCAGCATCCCGGCGATCTCCGCGAACAATTCTCCAGCGGTGTCCGATGATTCCGCCGCCGTCATGGCCGAACCGTACCGCGCCGAACGCTACCGGAGATTGCACATTTCTTTGCAATGGTCGTCCGCGCAACCGGACATAGCAATCGTTAAGGCAATCTGCGTCTTGTGCCGATGCCGGCCTAGCGGCATATTTGCGCCGGCGTACTTGAACGAGCCAGGAGACAACATGGTGGACCGGATCATCGTCGGGTTCGCGGCGCAGGACGACGGCGGCGTCGAGGAGCTGTCCTGGGGACAGCACTCGATCTGGCAGTCGATGACGGACGCGGGCAGTTCGCTCCCGGTCGGCGACTACGTCGCCGTGCCGCCGGGCACGACCGTCGAGACGTCGGTGAACATCCTGCGCTACGTGATGAACCGCCACCAGTCGCTGCGTACGCACATCGTGGTCGGCGACGACGGTGTCCGCGCGCAGCACATCGCGACGTCCGGCGAGGTGCCGCTGGAGATCATCGACGCGGGCGCGACCGACCCGGCTGACGTGGCGAGACAGACCATGGACCAGTACTACGCCGAGCCGTTCGACTACGTCGACGAGTGGCCGATCCGGATGGCAGCGGTGCGCCAGGGTGACGCGGTGAAGTACATCGTCGCCGTGTACTGCCACATCGCCGTCGACGTGCACGGCGTGGACGCGCTGGTCAAGGACCTGGCGTCGATGGATCCGGTGACGGGAGAACCGACCGGGCCGGTGCTCGGACTGCCGCCGATCGAGCAGGTGCGGCTGCAGCGCAGGCCGGGCGCGATCCGGCACAGCGAGGCCGCGATCCGGTACGCGGAGCGGCTGGTCAGGGACATCCCGGCGCGCCGCTACAACATCTCGGCCGACCCGAGGGAGCCACGGTGGTGGCAGATCAACCTGGACTCGCGGGCGTCCTACCTGGCCGGCCGGTCCATCGCGGCGCGCAACAAGGTGCACACCAACCCGGTGCTGCTGGCCGCGTTCGCCGTCGCGTTCAGCGAGATCACCGGCATCAACCCGGCCGTGGCGCAACTGGTGGTCAACAACCGCTTCCGGCCGGGTCTCGCGCTCGCGGTGGCGCCGATCTCGGAAGCCTGCCTCGGCGTCATCGACGTCGAGGACAGCACGTTCGACCAGGTGGTGAGCAAGGCGTGGCAGGCGTCCACCAGGGCAGGCAAGCACTCCTACTACGACCCGTTCCGGATGGAGGAGATGCTGGCCACCGTCGCGCGGGAGCGCGGCGAGGAGATCGACATCGACTGCTACTTCAACGACCGGCGACGGGCGTTCCTGAACCCGCCGTCGCTGGAGCGGGAGCCGACCAGGGCGGAGATCGAGGCGGCGCGCGAGGAGACGACGTTGGGCTGGGCCGACCCGATGGAGCTCTACGACCACACGATGTTCTTCCACATCAACGACATACCGGACACGTTCGACTACCTCATGTGCGCCGACACCCACCGGTTGGCGCCCGCCGAGATGGAAACGATGATGCTGCGCATCGAGGACGTACTCGTCGCCGCGGTACTCGATCCGGACGAGCCGGTCGGTGTTCGTTCGTTGTCACGAAAGGTGGCATCCGTCGAGTATTGACAGATTTTCGAGCACTAATAAGAATGCGACCGGGCACTAATTGACGATCTGATGAACAACGCGGGGAGTACGACATGGCTCATCAGATCCTTGTCCCATTCCGCGGGGAGGGTAGCGGCACAGCCGAACTCACCTGGGCGCAGCGCGGAATCTGGCGGTCCATCGTGCACCAGGGTTCGTCGGATTTCCTCGGTGGTGTCACCCGGTTGCCCGAGGGTCTGGCCGTGGCGCAGGTGGCCGAGTCGCTGAGCTTCGTCATGGGCCGGCACCAGTCGCTGCGCACCCGGTTCGCGTTCGACGCCGACGGTGACCCGCACCAGGTGCTCTCCGACTCCGGCGAGGTGCCGCTGGAGATCGTCGAGGCGGGCGACGCCGACCCGGCCGAGCTGGCCGAGGAGATCAGGGTCCGCTACGAGAGCACCGATTTCGACTACGAGCACGAATGGCCGCTGCGGATGGCCGTGGTGTGCCGCCAGGGCGAGCCCGTGTACTCGGTCGCCGTCTACAGCCACCTGGCCATCGACGCGCACGGGCTGAACGTGCTGATCACCGATATATCCACAATGGACCCGACGAGGCCGGTCACCGCGTTGCAGCCGTTGGCGCAGGCGGCGCGACAGGCCAGGCCGTCGGCGCAGCGGCAGACCGACAGCGCGTTGCGGCACTGGGAGCGGGTACTGCGGGCCGCGGCGCCCCAGCGGTTCGGTGGTTCGACCGACCGCAGGGAACCGCGCTACTGGGTGATGCGGTACTTCTCGCCTGCGGCGGAGCGGGCGATGCGGCTGATCGCGGCGCGCAACGGCACCGACACGTCACCGGTGCTGCTGGCCGCCTACGCCGTCGCGCTGGCCAGGACCGCCGGCAACAACCCGGTCGTGCTGCAGATCGCGGTGAGCAACCGGTTCCGGCCCGGCTTCGGCGAGTCCGTCAGCCCACTGGCCCAGGCCAGCCCGTGCCTGCTGGATGTCGCCGACGTGACGTTCGACGAGGCCGTCGGGCGGGCCGTGCAGGCCGCCATGTCCACCTACCTCAACGCCTACTACGACCCGGTGCTGCGGGCGTCGCTGGTGGCCCAGGTGAACGAGGAACGCGGCGAGGAGATCGAACTCGGCTGCTACTTCAACGACCGCAGGGAGGCCGAGCGCGCCAGGGACAGCGAACCGGTGCCCAGCCTGGCCGAGATCAAGGCCGCGGTGGCGCGCAGCAGGCTGTCCCGGGGTCCGCACTCGACGGTGCCGCAGCCGCCGCTGTACCTGGACGTGGACGACGCGGACGACGGCATCGAGTTCAGCATGATGGCCGACACGCACGAACTGTCGCCCGCCGACATGGAAGCCGTACTGCGCACCCTGGAGGCCGTCGTCGTCGACGCGGCCAAGGACGGCACCGTCGCGACCCTGGTAGCCGGCGCCCACGGCGAACGGGCGTCGGTGTGACAGCCCTGGACGCGGTGGCGGCCTACCTGCCGTCCGTGCGGGTGCCGATCGAGGACCTCGCCGACCGGCTGGACCTCAACGAGCGCCAGATCAAGGTGTTCCGCCGCTTCCACGGCCTGTCCGAGGTGTGCAGGGATCCGGACGGCACGCTGCTGGACCTGCTCTACGGCGCCGTCAACGGCCTGGCCGAACTGCGCGGCCAGGAACACCGGGTGCGCTACGTGCTGTACGCGCGCGGCATGCCGGTCGCCGTGCCCTACCCGCTGAACCCGCTGCACGAACTGTGCCGCACTCTCGGCCTCGGCCATGCCATCGCGTTCACCGTGACCCACCACGCCTGCGCCACCGGGCTGCTCGCGGTGGACATCGCGGGCAGGCTGCTCACCACCGACGGCGAGCCCGGTGCGCTCGCCCTGGTGCTGGCCGGTGAGAAGACCTTCACCAGGGACGCCGAACTGGTGCCCGAGACGTCGGTGTTCGGCGAGGGCGCCTCGGCCTGCCTGGTGTCGGCGGACGGTCAGCGCGACCGGCTGCTGTCCTACGTGAGCCGGATCAGGGGCGACTTCGACGGCAGGCTGGTGGAGGACGCCGAACTGCTGGCCAGGTTCCAGAAGGAGTACCAGGAGGCACTGGCCGAGGTGATCCTGGGCGCCGTGGACCGGGCCGGGTTGCGCCTGGAGGACCTGAAACTGATCCTGCCGCACAACGTGAACGTGGTGTCCTGGCGGCGGATGTGCAAGCGGATCGGCTTCCCGCTGGACCGGGTCGTGCTGGACAACGTGCCGGTCACCGGCCACAACTTCGCGGCCGATCCGTTCATCAACTACAACACCGCGGTCGAGCGCGACCTGCTGCGGGAGGGCGACACGTACCTGGTCGCCGCGGCGGGGCTCGGCGCGATCTTCTCGGCCATGGTTTTCCAGCACTAGACAGCAGATGGGACCAGTGTGATGGAGCAGACCACCGTAGAGCCGGACACCGAACTCCGGCAGCGGGTCGTGGACAGCATCGGCACGCTGCTGCCGAAGGTGCTCAAGCGGGAGGTGCCGGCCATGCCGGAGACGACCCGGTTGTTCGACGAACTGGGCCTGTCCTCGGCCAGCACCCTGGAGTTGCTGCTGGAGCTGGAGGAGGACCTGGAGATCCAGATCGACGTCGAGGAGATCGACCAGAACGACCTGGCCTCCATCGGCACCCTCGCCGACTTCGTTTCCGCTCACGCCATCACGGACGAGTGAGCTGATGTATACCGGGGGACCGCCGGTGGACATCGACGACGATGATCCGCTGTTCGGCTCATTGCGGATCACCAGGGCGGAACGCAGGTCGTTCGACGGCATGTCGGACGCCGCGTTCGACCCCGAGTTGCGGCTGTTCCTCGCCGACATGGTGCGCCCGTACGGCCTCGCGCTGCGCGACGACCTGCTGGAGCACGGGGCGGGCCACTCCTACGGCGAGATGGCGGAGGAGCTGATCCGCGACACGGTGGCCGCCGACGAGCCGGTGGACCTGTTGGTGCTGGCGTTCGGCATCCACGACATCCGGCTGGGCAGGGCCACCGCCGCCTACCTCAGCGACGTGTGTCCCGGTGATCCGATGGCGTTCGCGGTGTGCGACCAGGGTGCCGCTGCCGCGTTCACCGCGTTGCGGCTGATCGGCGAGTACGGCAAGTCCGGTGCGTGCCGGCGGGCACTGCTGCTGGTGGTCGAGCAGTCCGCGCTGCACTACCAGCTGGCCGAGCCTGCCGTCGTCCCGGACCGGCACTCGGCCGTGGCACTGGTGTGCGAGCGGTCGTCGGCCGGTGGGTCGGTCGTGGTGCGGCAACACGCCGACGTGTCACCCGCGCTGGCCGGTGCGCTGCTGGCCGACGACGTGGCGACGCTGTCCGCGGGCCGGTCCGACGTGACCCTGGTGCTCGGCGGTGGCCTGACCCGGTTCGCCGACCAGGCGCTGGCCGACCGCGTCGTGCTCGCACCGGCCGGTCAACCGTTCACCGGGCCGTGGTGGGCGCTCGCCGGTGGACTGGCCGAGTGGCGGGCCGAGGGTCGGCTCGTGCTGCTGGCCGACTACGACCCGGTGCTGCGCTATCTGTCTTTGTCCACAGTGGACGTCACAGTGAAGGTGTCGGCATGACGGTCCACGTGTGGCTGATGCGGGTGGACCTGCCTGCGGCGGACCTGACGGGCCTGACCAGGGTGCTGGACACCGACGAGCGGCACAGGGCGGCCGGCCTGGCCATGGACGACCACCGCAGGCGGTTCATCGCGGCGCACGGCATCGCCAGGGTGGTCATCGGGCACTGGCTGTCCGTACCGGCCGAGCGGATCGGCTGGCGGCGCGGCCCGCACGGCAAGCCGGAGCTGACCGGCACACCGGGCAACACCCAGGTGAGCATGTCGCACTCCGGTGAACTGGCGGTGCTGGCCATCACCGAGGGCAGGCGCTGCGGTGTCGACCTCCAGCAGTTGCCCGACGCGGCCCAGGCGGTCCGGCTGGCGCGGCGGTTCTTCACGGCGGAGGAGACCAGGCTGGTGGTGGCGGGGGAGACCCCGGCCGAGCGGGTGCGGCGGTTCGGTCTGCTGTGGACCCGCAAGGAGGCCTGCCTGAAGGTGACCGGCGGCCGGTTGATGCCCGGTCTGCGGCTGCCCGTGGTCGGCGCCGAGAGCGAGACCGGCGGCGTGCTGGTGCGCGACGACGGTGGCTCGCTGCCCGGGCCGTACCTGGTACGGGATCTGCCGGCGCCGACCGGTTTCCGGATCTCCGTGGCGCTGGACGGCGCCCAGCGGTGCGACGTGGTCCGACACTGGTGGCCCGCCGAACTGGACTACGAACTTGACCAGGAAGTTTTCCTCGAACCCGAGACGATGGCGGTGGAGAAATGTTCGACAGTGAGCCCGGCGGTCACGTCGGTGTAGCCGATGGCCGTGACATGCGCGGTGACGTCAACGGTGACATCGGTGACGGCCGCCCGCTGGCCACCGACGTGCCAGGCGTCTACCTGTTTCCCGCCTCCTTCGAGACGATCATCGCGTTGCTGCGCCAGGGCATCGCGGCGATGGCCGCTGACGAGCCGTTCCGCAGGCTGACCATTCCGCCGGTGATCTCCCGGCGCACCATCGAGCACGCGGGCTACGTCAAGACGTTCCCGAACCTGCTGGGCACCGTGCACAGCTACGCGGGCGACTCACGGACGTGGGGCAAGCTGGCGCCGCTGGTGGACGAGGGCGGTCCGTGGCACGCGCAGCAGGAGATCAGCGATCTCGTGCTGCTGCCGGCGGCGTGCTACCCGGTCTACGACACGCTCACCGATCAGGCGCTGGACGGCCCCCGCAAGTTCGCAGTCGAGGCCAACTGCTTCCGCCAGGAGGCGACCAGCGAGATCGGCAGGTTCCGTTCGTTCCGGATGGTCGAACTGGTCACCGCCGCCACCGAGGAGTACTGCCTGGCGTGGCGTGGGCACTGGCTGGACCGGGTGTCCGGCTGGCTCACGTCGTTGGGCCTGTCCGTCGCGATCGAGGTGGCCGACGACCCGTTCTTCGGGCCGGGCAAGAAGCTGTTCCAGGCGGCGCAACGGATGCAGGAGCTCAAGTACGAGTTGCGCGTGCCCGTGCTGGACGGTGTCGTGCAGGCCGTGGCGTCGGCGAACTTCCACAAGGACCACTTCGGTGAGGCGTTCCGGTTCACCAGCGACGGCGAGGTCGGCAACACGTCGTGCATGGCGTTCGGGCTGGAGCGGATCGCGTTGGCACTGATCCACGCGCACGGCCCTGACTCGCGGACGTGGCCGGAGGGCGTGCTGGCGGCGCTGGGTGGCGGTCATGACTGATTTGGCTATGACTGACTCGGCTGACCTGTATCGGACGATCCGGTTCATCCGACGGTTCGAGGAGCGGTCCGTCGACCTGGTCACGGCGGGCGAGATCGCCAGCGGCGTGCACCCGTGCGTCGGGCAGGAAGCCATCGCCACCGGCGTGTGCGCGACGCTCACCGAGGACGACGTGGTGCTGTCCAGCCACCGGGGCCACGGCCACCTGCTGGCGAAGGGCTGCGACCCGCGCCGGGTGATGGCCGAGATGGCGGGCCGGGTGACCGGCATCGACAAGGGTCGCGGCGGGTCGTTCCACCCGTCGGATCTCGGTGTCAACGTGTACAACGCGACCGGCACGGTCGGCCACGGGTCCGGGATCGCGGCCGGCATCGCGTGGGCACGCGGTCGGCGCGATGTCGTGGTGAGCTTCTTCGGCGACGGTGCCGTCACGCAGGGCGCGTTGCTGGAGGGGTTCAACCTGGCGGCGCTGCTGAAGCTGCCGGTGGTGTACGTGTGTGAGAACAACGGCTACGCCACGACCCTGCCGGTGGAGACGGCCGTGGCCGGTTCGATCGTCGGTCGTGGTGAGGCATTCGGTATACCGTCATCCACAGTGGACGGACAGGACGTCGAAGTGGTGCTGGCGGCGGCGACCGAGGCGGTGGAGCGGGCCCGGTCCGGTGGCGGCCCGAGCCTGATCGAGTTCTCCACCTACCGGTACTACGGCCACCACACGTTCGAGCTGAAAGCCCGGATGAAGTACCGCACCGAAGAGGAAATCGCCAGATGGCGGGAACGGGACCCGCTCGACATCCAGGCGGCGCGGGTGCCGGCGGACGTGCGGGCGCGGATCGATGCCGAGGTCGATGCGGAGATCGAGGACGTCGTGGCGTTCGCGGTGGCGAGCGCGCGACCCGATCCCGTGGACGCGTTGGAATACATGTACACGGACGGTCTTCGGGCCAGGGCGGGGGTGGCCGGCGATGCCTAAACTGTCGTATCTGAAGGCGCTGAACCGGGCACTCGGCGACGAGATGGACCGGGACCCTTCGGTGTTCGTGCTCGGCGAGGACATGAAGTTCGCGCTGACCAACGTGACCGCCGGCTTCATGGACCGCTTCGGGCCGGAGCGGGTGCTGGAGATGCCGCTGACCGAGCAGGGCTTCACCAACTTCGCCACCGGTGCGGCGATGGCCGGTAAGCGGCCGGTGGTGGAGTTCCAGATCCCGTTCCTGTTGTTGCTGGTGTTCGAGCAGATCACCAACCAGGCCAACAAGTTCCGGCTGATGAGCGGTGGCCAGCTGAGTGTGCCGGTGACGTATCTGTGTCCTGCGGCCGGCTGGCGGCCTGCGTGGGGGGCGCAGCACTCCGATCAGCCGTACAGCATGTTCGCGCACATGGGCGTGAAGACGGTGCTGCCGGCCACGCCGACCGATGCGTACGGCCTGCTGGCCACGGCCATCCAGGACGACGACCCCGTCGTGTTCTTCGGGCCGCTCGCGGTGCTCGGCGTGCGCGAGGACGTGGACTACGCGGATCTGGCGCCGATCCCGCTCGGTGTCGGCCGGGTGCACCGCTCCGGCGACGACGTCACCGTGGTCGCGATGGGCCACCTGGTGCACGACGCGCTCGCGGTGGCCGAGGAGTTGGCGGGTGAGGCGTCGGTCGAGGTGTTCGACCCGAGGTCGGTGTACCCGTTCGACTGGGCGGGGCTGGCGGCGTCACTGGAGAAGACCGGCCGGCTGGTGGTGTTCGACGACTCGAACAGGTCATGTGGGCTTGGCGGCGAGATCGTGGCCACGGCGGCCGAGGAGATGCGCCTGGTGGCCCCGCCGAAGCGGATCACCCGCCCGGACGGCGCGATGGTAGGCGCGTCCCCCGATCTGGACGTAGCGCTGCAGCCCACCCGACCGCAGCTGGTGGAAGCGATCAGAAAGGTGATGAAGGGCTGACTAAACTGGGGTGATGCGGGACGTCGTAGCGGTTCCGGACGTGGTGGGCATGACGGTCGACGAGGGCCGGCGCGTCGCATACGAACACGGCGTGGTCCTGGCCCAGCCGGATGCCGACGGCCCGCCGCTCGCCGCGCTCACGTGGCCGGGCGTGTGGTGGATCACCGACCAGCACCCGGCCCCCGGCGCGCGCCTGTACCGGTGGGACAGCGTGATCATCAGCTTCCAGGACGGGTCGGACGGTCCGACCGGAGTGCGTGAACCGCGCCGCCCGTCGCCTGCGGTCGATTCGCCCGCGGCCTCAAAGGACGTGCCCGCGCCAGGTCCGGAGTGACTCGCGGTCCGCCGTGGTCATGCCACCGTCGTCCAGCACCCGCGCGAGGTCCAGTTTGTCGACCGCGGTGCGGAAGGCGCCCTCGGTGGTGGTGCCGTGGCGTTGGCAGAGCGCTTCCATGGCGGGTTCGTCGTTGTTGCGGTTGGCACTGGCGGCCCGGAGGTCACCCAGCCGCACGGTGTCGAGGTAGTCGTCGACGATCGCGTCCGGCTCGGTGTCGATCGCGGCGAGGAGGAGCAGTGCGATCAGGCCGGTGCGGTCGCGGCCACCCATGCAGTGGAACAGCACGCCGCCGTCGGGCGCGTTGACGATCGCCGACAACGCTTGCACCGACCGGTCTGGCAGCGCGGTGAGGTGCGGTAGGTAGTAGATGGCGGTGGCGACGAGGCCGTTGTCCCAGTAACCGGCCCAGAAGCCCGGGTTGTCGGCCAAGCCGTCCAGGTCGACGTGTACTGAGGTCAGCCAGCGTGGTCGCCGCTCGGTGTCCCGCTCGCGTTCCCACGGCTGCCGTAGGTCGACGACGGTCCGGATACCGGCGTTGTAGGCGGCCCGCCAACCGACGGGCGTGACCCAGTCGAGGTTCTCCGACCGGTAGAACACCCCGGTCGGCGTGGTGCTGCCGTCCCGGCGTCGCAGCCCACCGAGATCCCGGGCATTGACCAGCCCGTCCACCCGCAACGCCCGAACACCGTCCACCATCGCGCCAGCCAACCACGCGCGTCGATCAGCTGGTGTCCTGGGCCGGTCGCGCTTCGTCGTCGGCGGCGATCTGCGTACTGGCGTCGTAGGTCCAGAACGTCCGTACCAGTGGCGCGACCGTGGCCACGATGACCGCGCAGGCGATGCCGCCGATGGACCAGGACAGGCCGGCCGACAGCACAACCGCCGTGGCACCGGCCCTCAGATCACCCAGCCGTGGTCCGCCTGTGACGACGACCGTGTAGACGCCCTGTAGTCGGCCGCGCATCCGGTCCGGGACGTAGGTCTGCATGATCGTCTGTCGCAGGACCGCGCTGACGAGATCCGCCGCTCCCGCCACGACGAGCAGCGTCATGACGAGCCACAGTTGCCCGGCCAACCCGGACAACGCCACGGCGAGCCCCCAGAGCACCACCGCAGCGCTGAGCACCGCTGTCTGCCTGCGCACCCTGCCTATCCAGCCACTGCCCAGTGCCGCCAGTACGGAACCGAGCGGGATCGCGGCGTAGAGCAGGCCGACGAAGCCGGGGAACTGGCTGGCGGCGACCGCGGGAAACAGAGCGGTGGGCATCGCGAGGACCATCGCGCAGATGTCGACCGCGAAGCTCATCACCAGCACCGGCCGAGCGGCGATGAACTTCAGGCCGTCGGCGACGGACCGCAGACCGAGCGTGGTGCCGCCGCCCTCCGGTGGGAGACGGGGCAACCGCCGCCGGGCGTACAGCGCCGCCGTGAACAGCACCGCGTCGATGCCGTAGGCCCAGGCGAAACCGTTGGTTCCGGTGACCAGCAGGCCGGCCAGCAGCGGACCGACCACACCGGCGACGGTGCCCGTGGAATAGATCAGGGTGTTCGCGGCAGGGACGAGTCCCGGTTCGACGATCCGGGGAGTGATCGCCGCACCGACGGAGGACGTGATCGCGAAGCCGGCCGCCTGGCAGGCCGTCAGGCCGAGGACGAGTCCGACGCTGCGCACGTCCAGCAAGGTCTGTGCGAGCAGAGCCACGGTGATCACCCAGGTGCTGGCGGAGGCCCAGAAGTACAGGGTTCTGCGGTCGACGGCATCGGCGACGGCTCCGCCGTAGAGCCCGAAGACCAGCAGGGGGAGCAGTCCGGCGACGCCGACCAGGCCGACGTCGAGCGAGGAGTGGGAGATCGCGAAGACCTGGACCGGCACTGCCACTTCGGTGAGCGCCGTGCCGACGTAGGAGGCACTTTGTCCGACGAACAGCCGTCGGAAGACGGGCGTGGCAAGCGGTCGGGTGTCGATGGCGTGGCTGCGCAGCCAGTGAGGCCGGCGGTTCCGGGGTCGACCGGTGTCCCGCCGCACCGGCGCGGGCTCGGTGTTGTCAGCCATCCGCTGTGTCGTCCGCGGCGAGCAGCAGGTAGAGCGAGCGCCGCGTTCCGCTGAGGATCCGCTCGGCTTCGGCCAGCCGGTCGGGAGATCCGTCCCGGGTGATCGCTCGTGCCGCCTCCTGGATCTGGTCGACCGAGGCGCGAAGATCGAGAGCGTCCTCGGCGCCCCGCATGTCTCGGAACGGGTTGCCGATGGTCGCCTGGTTGTCCGTGAGGTGTCGGCGTCCCGCGTCGGTCAGGGACGCCAGATTGCGTCCGGACGCGGCGACGACCGCGATCAGACCTTCGTCGGCCAACTGGGAAATGGTCGGGTAGACGACGCCAGGACTGGGGCGCCACGAACCACCTGTGCGGTCGGCGACGGTCTGCATGATCTGGTAGCCGTGCATCGGCTCCTCGGCCAGCAACAGCAGCACAGCCCCGCGCACGTCGCCGCGCCGTACGTGATGCCTCATCGTCCCCCTGCCGCGAAGCTATCGATGCATCGGGAACGGTAACGTTATATCGTTACTGTGTCCAGCGACTCGCGAGGCGTCACCCGGCCCAGCAACTCCCGCGGGTTCCCGACCGGATCGAACCGCCCGCCGCCTCGGTCGGTCAGAGCACGGCGTCGGCCAGCTTGGCCACCTCGTCCACGTCGTCCAGTGCCGGGTGCAGGATCAGTTCGTCGGTACCGATCTCCTCGAACGCCCGGACGGCGGCCCGCACCGCGTCCGCTCCGGCGTGCACACCGTTGGCCACCATGTCGCCGAATTCCTCGCCGCCGGCGATGTAGTAGTTCCGGACGTTGGCCCTGCCCTTGTCGACGTCGCCGAAGACGAAGTAGGCGACCGCGACCAGTTGCGGCGAACCATCCCGCCCTGCCGCCTGCCACGCGTTCCTGGCCTGCTCGAAGGGTTCCGCGACCATCGGCGCCGGCATGCCGCCCGCGACGTAGCCCTGGCCCCAGCGGGCCATCCGTTCGAACGACGCGGCAGCGGAACCACCGAACAGCAACGGCACCTCACGCGTGCCCGCCGGTACGCCCGGGTTCGGTCCGCCGCCGAACGGCTCACCACGCCAGACGCTCCGGTAGGTCTCCAGGTCCGCGTCGATCCGTTTGCCGAGGCCACGAGCGGGCAGTCCGGCCACGACGAAGTCGTCGCCGCGCGGGCCCGCGTTGCCGATACCCAGGCCCAGTCGCAACCGGCCGCCGGACACCCCGTCGATCCCGGCGGCCTCCTTCGCCAGCAGTGCCCCTGGCCAGGTCGGGCCGAGCAGGACGGTGGTCAGCAGGCCGATCGTGCTGGTCGCACCGGCGGCCGCGGCGAGCGCGACGGTGTCGATCACACCCGGGTAGGCCATCCTGCCGACGGTGCCCAACGTCGAGAAGCCTGCGCTTTCCGCCTGTGCCGCCCACTGCGGGATGACGGAGGCCCGGACGTCGCGGACCTGGTTGGGTAAGCCGATACCGATGTGCATCGAGATGTCTCCTCTGACTTCACGTTGCCGAATCCGGTCCAACTCAGTGAACTCGTCGAAGGCGGGGTTGATTCCGTCGAACGTGAAATCGCGCCGGACCTCGCTAGCGGCCGCCGGCCACGCGGACCGCCGCGAATCCGTGGTCGAGCATCTCCCGCTCGTAGGCGCCGAGCCGCGTGTCGCGGTCGGTGGCGCTCAGTCGGCGGACCAGTAGCGCTGCGTCGCGCAGTGCGGTGTTCGCGCCGGAGCCGCCTGCCGGGCTCATCGCGTGCACGGCGTCGCCGAGCAGGGTGACCGGCCCGGTGGTCCAGGCGGGCACCGGCCTGCTGACCCGGATCGGCAGATGGAAGTTCTCCCCGACAACACAGTGGGCCAGCAGTTCGCGCAGGTTCGGATGCCAGCTGCGGGTCATCCCGATCACGGTCTCCCGAAGCCGTTCACCGTCCAGCGTGGACATCACGGCATCCGGATGCGGGAAGCAGCGAAGGGGCGCGGTGAGGGCGAACATCAGGTAGTCCTCGGTCGGAGTGAGCCGGACCCCGAACCGCGATGCGGCCTCGGTCACGGGTTCGGCGAACTCGACCAGACCCAGCGCCATCCCGATCGGACGAGGAATCGCGCGGACCGCGAGGAAACCGCGCTTGACGTCGGCGGGCAGCAACGTCCGGGTCGTGGCGTCGAGCAATACCTTGCCGTAGATGACGCGGTTGCCGGTGTCGACGACCTCGGCGTGCGGCAGCAGTTGGCCCCGTACCCGCGATCCGACCCCATCGGCACCGACCAGCACGTCGGCGACCACCGAATCGCCGTTGGCGAAGTGCGCGCGGACACCGGCACCCTCGGTTTCGTAGTGGGTGAACTCGGCGCCGAACCGGACCAGGTCGCCGAGATCGGCGAGCATGATCTCCCGCACCGTCAGCCGATTGACCGCGACACTCACCGCGGCCGGCGACGTGGCAGGCCTGCCGGGGCCGCCGGGCAGGACCCGCAACCTGCGCAGCCGCTTGGTCGCCACGGTGACCTGCCCGCCAGGGCGACCGGCGGTGGCCAGCAGCAACTGGTAGGACGCTGGCGGCAGACAGTCGGCGAGGGCGGTCGCACCGCCGCCGCCGAGATGGATCCGGTAGCCCTGCCGGCGTGCGGTCGGCTCCGCGTCGCGCTCGTGGACGGTGACCGGGATGCCGGCGCGGTGCAGACCTTCGGCGAGGCACAGGCCGCCCAGCCCGCCACCGATGACGACCACCCGAGGTGGCTCACTCATGGGTCGCCACCTCGGTCCTCGGCTGGTCGGCGTCGACGCCGATCGACTCGAGATAGGGCCGCACGCCCAGCCCGGTGCGTTTGCCGTACCAGCCTGCGAAACCGACCATGGCGACGATCAGCACAGCGGGCAGCGCCTTGGACACGGTCACCAGGGGGTCGACCGGCAGCACGATGACGAGCACGATGCGCAGCGCGGCCTCGGCCAGCAGCAGGCAACCCCAGCCGAGGGTGAGCACGCGCAGCGCGTGTCGGAACGTCGGCCCGTCGGTCCAGGCGCGTCGCCAGAACTCCTCGGCCTCCTTTCGGCCGCCGGTCAGCAGGCCGAGCAGCAGCCGGTAGGCCAACGGGCGGCCCAGCGCGAGGGAAGCGAGGAACAGGATGCCGAGCACGCCGGTCGGAATCGAGTCGGCGGCGAGCACCATCCGTACGCTGCCCGACACCGCCAGCGCCACCAGTTCCAGCGCGAACAGGGCGAGCACCACCCCGGCGACCGCGTCGACTCGCCTGCGGCGCAACACTTCGATCAGTACTCGAAGTCCGGACAGGGCACCGCCGACCGCCAGCGCGAGCAACTCGCCTGCGCCGAACGCGCGCAGCACAGAGTAGCCGGCGATCGGCACCACGATGTCGGCCAGCAGCATCAGTCCGACGGGCCGGGCAATGGGGGAGCGATCCATCAGGACGCCCCTTCGCCCGACCGCAGGTGGTCGCGGGCCTGTTGGAGGTAGTCGACGAGGGCGGCCCAGGGGATGCCCCAGTTCGGGTGGATCTCTTCGCCGTGGTCGGCCCACATCTGCCGTACCCGGCCGCCGGCCGTCGAATCGCCGCCGGAGAACCGGGCGGTGGCCCGGTCGATCGCCTCGACGATGCCCAGCACCACAGGGTCGGTCGGCGCTGTTTCGGCGTCGTACTCGGCAAGGGCCTGTCGGTAGAGCTCGGGCAGTTCGACGGTGACCACCCGGTCCGCGGCCGGCCCCAGTTCGGCGTAGGACACGCCGAGCCGCTGGAGTTGTTCGGGGTCGAGGTGGTCGGCGAGCAGCCGATCCGTCTCGGTGGTCCGCGCGACGACGGCGAGCAGGTCGGCGGCGGTCGGCCGCTGGTGCTCGGCCAGTGCGTCCAGGAGCGCGGTCAACTGGATGCGTAGTCGCTCCCCGGCCCTGAGCTGGACGGTCAGCGCACGCAGTTGCTCGGCCAGGACCGCTGCCGGTTCCACCTGGTCGACCAGGCAGTCCTTGATCTGGTCGAGGCGAAGACCCAGTCCCCGCAGCGCGACGATCTGATAGAGCCGGGTCGCGTCGGCTGCGGTGTAGACCCGGTGCCCCCTGCTGGTGCGCCGGGTCGATGACAACAGGCCGATCTGGTCGTAGTGGTGCAGGGTGCGCACGGTCAGCCCGGTCGCCGAGGCCAGCTCACCGATCTTCCACTCGCGCTGCGGTTCGCTCACCGGCCCACCATCCCACCTGACGTGACGTGAGGTGCAACTCGATGCGGCGAGATCAGTTCGCGATCGCCGAGAACATCGGTGAGCAGCACGCCATCCACCAGTTGGCCAAGTACGGTTTTGCCATGCGGGCGAACGGTTGTGCGGTCAGCACGTCGGCCTTGACCCTGGTGTGCTGTGCCGACAAGCGACCAGTCGAGTGACCCCATTGCGTGGCACCGATCGTGGCGGGAAGGGGTCGCGTGGGTCGCACCATGGTCAGGCGATATTCCAGTAGTTGTTCGACCGCTTTGGCTGAACAGCACCAACGCTCGTGCGCTCGGCTCTCGGACGGGGTCGACGAGCTTGATACGGTTCATCAGGTCGGGGACTCTGATCATGAACGGTCGCAGCAGTGGTGGGGAGAACCGCGCGATGACGGCACAGCGGCTGACGCGGATCGCCGAGAACGTACGGGTCCACCAGAGCGACTGGTGTCAGAGCAATGCGGTGATCGTGCGGGGACCTTCCGGTGTGCTGCTGGTCGACCCGGGAATACACGGCGACGAGCTGGCCGCGCTCGCGGATGAGCTGACCGACCACGGCGACGTGGTGACGGTCGGGTTCTCCACCCATCCGCACTGGGACCACCTGCTGTGGCACGCCCGGCTCGGTCCGGCACCCCGCTACGGCACCGCTCGGTGCGCGGCCACCGTTGCGGCCCGACTGGAACTCGGCCGTGAGATGGCCACCCAGACCGCTCAGGACGTGTCGCTGGAGCTGTTCGGCGCGATCGTCGCCCTGCCGCCGGAGACGGAGTGCATCCCGTGGGACGGCCCGCGGATCCGCGTCATCGAGCACCAGGCTCATGCCGCCGGCCACGCGGCGCTGCTGATCGAGAACGACCGGGTGCTGGTGGCCGGCGACATGCTCTCCGATGTCCTGATCCCGATGCTCGATCTACGCGGCGGACAGAATCCGGTGCAGGACTACCTCGACACGTTGCGCCGCTTCGAGGACATCGTCTCCGACGTCGACCTCGTGATTCCTGGACACGGCTCCGTCGGCTCGGGCGGTTAGCTTCGCCGCCGCATCGACCAGGACCGGACCTACGTGCTCGCCCTGCGGGAGGGCCGCGATCCCGTCGACGCACGCGTCGGCCCGGACGCGACCTACGGCCGGGACTGGCTACCCGATGTGCACGCCCGGCAGGTCCGCGACCTCGCCGCGACGACGCCGCACCAGTAGTCGCGTCCGGCCGCACGCGAGCCGGTCCGCTTGCGACACAAGGCGCCCCGCCCCGACGTCCGCTGATCTTCGCCAGGTCGCGGCCGGGACCACGCCTTTTCGACAATTGTTCAAAGGTGGCCGCGCAGCCTTGGGCATTCGCACGTCCTGGGGCGGCGACCTGCCTGCCTATAGTCGTCGGAACGTCCAGGATTCCACATCCGGCACGGTCCACCTCAATTCGCCCAAACCCCTTGTGAGGAGCGGCGATGCGTACCCGCTTCACGTTCGGTCTCGTCGTGGTAGCCGCAGCCGGTCTGGCCGCTGCGTGCTCCACGCCCTCGACTCCCGGAGCTGCCGACACCAGCAGCGGCAGCGGCGGCACGATCACCGTCGCACTCGCCGACGACCCCGGCACGATCGATCCCACCCTGGCCAACACGCTCGCGTCCAGGGTCGTGTTCACGTCCTTCTGCGAGAAGCTCTACGACGTCAACAACGCGTTGCAGCCGATCCCGCAGCTCGCGACAGCGCTGCCGAAGACGTCCAGTGACGGCCTGACGGTCACCATCCCGGTCCGGTCAGGGGCCAAGTTCAACGACGGCACACCGTTCAACGCACAGGCTGTGGTGACCTCGCTGCAGCGCGACCTGACGCTGGCGGGTTCCGGTCGGGCGAAGGAGATCGCGGCCATCCAGTCGGTCTCCGCGCCCGACGCGACGACCGTGCAGATCAAGCTCAAGCACCCGTTCAGCCCGCTCGTCGCCCAACTCGCCGACCGGGCAGGCCTGGTCATGTCACCGACGGCGCTGCAGAAGGAAGGCGCCAAGTTCGCCACCAACCCGGTCTGCGTCGGACCGTTCAAGTTCTCCAGCCGCGTCGAGG
>DASXYT010000314.1:0-5009 GCA_036502345.1 Pseudonocardiaceae bacterium
GCAAGTTAGCTGGTTCCATCTGCCACGGCTCGCGGCTCAGCTTGCGGGCGAATTCGTCCAATGTGGACTCTCGGTCGTCCTGCGGTGAGTAGTCGGCGAGTTCGTCGGCCCGCGTGCGGTCGCAGCACTCCTGCGCGGCCGCGCAGGCCAGTAGTCTGCGCTCCCGGTGGGTCAGCGGCTGCTCGGAGACCAAGACGTAGTCGTGCCAGCGCTGCCAGGCCTGGTTCAGGGTTGGGAAGTTGGGCAGCGTGCGGAACTCGGCGGTGACGACCGGCCACGACTCGCGGTCCGGTCGCGGCACCGATTCCTGGCTGTGTTCGGGCTGGAACGCCGGCAGCGGGGACTCGTAGTCGAAGTCGATGCCCGAGGCGTCGGCCACCCTGGTCAGGTAGTTGAACATCGCCACGATGGTGGTCGCGGCCTCGATCGCCTCGGCCCCGAGACCCTGCGCGGCAAGCTGGGCGCCGAGTTCCGGGGTGATAGACCACGGCTGCGCGGTCAGCAGGGCGGCGTACCGGGCCAACGCGCCGCTGCGTGCGGGCAGCAGGTCGTCCTCGCCCTTGAGTACGGTCTCCGACAGCGTCACGTCACCGCTGGCGACACGCAGAAACTCTGCGTGAGCCGACGTTCAATACATGCATTGATTGGTGCGTGACGTGACGCTGCTGATCAGCTCACGGTCCGCCCAGTCCAGCGTGGTCGCGTGCAGTGCTCCTGAGATCGCGAACGTGCGGCGCATCAACTCCGGGTCCAGGCTGTGCGCCCGGATGATGCCAGGAGCGTCGCCGTGCGATGGGCGGTACACGTCCGGAACGGGACGCACGGCCATCGCCGCGTACGTCTCCGCGAGGTCCCCGACCGCGTCCCGGTGCGGGATGGTTGCCAGCCACGCCATGGCACGCAGAGTAGGTCACTCCACTCGAGTGCCGACAGAGCCAAACTGGTCAACCGGTCGACTCAGCGCTTGCGGCCGAGTGCCTCCCGCTTGACGAAGCCGATGACGCCGGTGGCGACGAAGAGGATCACGCCGACGATCACCAGCCAGAAGAGGCCCTTGATCGCGATGCCCAGGACGACAACTACGAGCCAGACAATGAGGAACAGCGCCAGCAACCCGAGCATGTCGACATCCTCTCTCGCGGCCGACCGCGTCAGCCGCTGCAGGTATACCCAGGTTGAGAGTGGGGGAAACACCCGGTCACGACCGGTTGAACCGCGCTGTCCACAGTGCATCGAACTGACCGGCTCTGGGTATCCGATGGGCGTGCTGTTGGACTCGATCGCCCCGAAACCACTACCCGTCCCCCGGACCAGCGAACTGCTCGGCTCGGAACTGCAACGGCTCGCCCGGTCCGGCGAGTTGGACCTGCCGATGCCCGGCCAGGGACACACGCCGGCGCGGTGGGCCGCGCTCGCCGCGCTCGGTCGGACGGACCTCACGCTGGCCAGGCTGGCCGAGGGCCACGTCGACGCCCTGGCCATCCTGGCCGAGGCAGGCCAGCTGCCGGCCTCCGACGCGCTCTACGGCGTGTGGGCGGCCCGCTCCGGCGGCACCGGCGCCCGCCTGGTGGACGGCAGGTTGACCGGGACCGTGCGGTTCTGCACCGGTGCCAACATGCTGGACCGGGCACTGGTCGCTGCGCAGGACGGCGACACCGGTTGGCTGGTCGAGGTGGACCTGCACGGGCTCGGTATCCAGCGTGACCAGGACACCTGGCAGGCCATCGGCATGGACGCCTCGGACAGCATCGACGTCCGGTTCGACCTGCCGGTCACGCAGGACCAACTGGTCGGCGGTCCCGGCTGGTACGTCGGCAGGCGGGGGTTCGCGCTGGGCGGGGCCGGTGTGGCCGCCGTGTGGCTGGGCGGGGTGGCGGCGGTGCTCGACTCGGTCATCGGCATGCTGCTGGACGCGCCCACCGTGGACGAGCACCAGTACGCGCATCTCGGCGCGCTGACCGCCGCGCTGCGGTCCACCGAGGCGCTGCTCGACTCCGCTGCCCGGACCATCGACCTCACCCCGTCGGCCGACCCGACCCGGCTGACGAAGACGTGCAAGTCCGCAGCCGAACGGGCCGCGTGGGAGACGCTGGACCGAGTACCGAGGATCACCGGGCCGACACCGCTGTGCCGAGACCGGCGGTTTGCCCAACAGCTCGCTGACCTGCAGGTCTACGTCCGCCAGCACCACGCGGAGAAGGACCTCGCCGTGCTGGGCCACGTCGTGCTGGACGCGGAGCGGCGCAGATGAGGGCGGTCACACCAGAGCAGGCGTGGCAGGACTGGCTGGCCGAGGTTCGGCGCTTTCCGGACGACGACCACGGACGTGCTGTGGTGGTCGCGGCGCACCCGGACGACGAGACCCTCGGCGTCGGCGGCCTGATCCAGCGGCTGCACGAGCGGGGCACCACCGTCGAACTGGTGGTCGCCACCGACGGCGAAGCGGCGTTCCCGGCACTGTCACCGGACGAGCGAGCCGAGTTGGGCCGTTCCCGACGGCAGGAACTGCACGCCGCACTGCGTGCGCAGGACATGGCGGGCGTCACAGTGCACTGGCTCGGCCTGCCGGACGGCAAGCTCGCCGAGCACCGGGCGGAACTGGCGGAACGGCTGGCCGACCTGCTCAGCGGGGCGAACCTGTGTCTGGCGCCGTGGCCTGGTGACCCGCACCCGGACCACCAGGCAGCAGGCGACACGGCACTGCGGGCGGCACCTGTCACCACGCACTGCTGGTCCTACCCGATCTGGATGTGGCACTGGCTACGACCCGACGACGCAGCCATTCCGCACGGCCGGGCGTTCGCGCACGTGCTGAGCGATCAGGAGCGGCAGCGCAAGGCGGCCGGCATCGGGGCGTTCGAGTCCCAGTTGAAGCCAGGGCCGGACGGCGTGGAGCCGATCCTGAGTGCCGACATGGTCGAGCATTTCGAGCGGGCGGTGGAGGTGGTGTTCCGCGAGCCACCGGTGCGGTCCGCGCCGATCGACCGGTTCGCCGACCTGTATGCCGCAGGCGCCGACCCGTGGCACGTGCACACGAAGTGGTACGAGCGGCGCAAGCGGGCCATCGCCCTGGCCAGCCTGCCGGACGAGCACTACGGCCTGGCTGTCGAACCGGCCTGCGGTATCGGCGCGTTCACCACCGAACTGGCGGCACGGTGCGATCGGGTGCTGGCGTTCGACCCGGTTCCTGCCGCCGTTGAACAAGCCCGGGCCGGTCAATTGGCCAATGTGGACGTCACGCTGGGCAGCCTGCCGGACGACCTGCCTACGGAGCCCATTGATCTGGCCGTGTTCAGCGAGATCCTGTACTACCTGTCCGACCAGGATCTCGAGGCCACGGTGGACCGAACGGTCGCCGCGTTGCGGCCCGGTGGGCAAGTCCTGGCCGTGCACTGGTTGCCGTGGGCGGCCGAGGCGCCACGGGACGGCATGGCGGCACACCGGTTCCTGTCGGGCCACCCCGATCTCGACCCGATCGTCGAGCACACCGACCAGGCTTTCGTGTTGCACGTGCTGGTCCGGCGATGATCACAGCTGTCGGAATCGTGGTGCCCGCCCGCGACGAACAACGGCTGATCCGACGGTGCCTGCATGCCCTGACAACGGCGCTGCGGGCGCTGCCGTCCGGTGTCGAGCCGGCGCTGTGCGTCGTCGCCGACCGATGTGCCGACCGGACAGCCGAACTGGCCGCCGAGACGCTGCGCGGCTGGCCCGCCCGGCTTGTCACGAACCAGGCCGACCTGACCATCGGCGAGATCCGGGACCTTGGCCTGCGCCGGGCGTACACCGCGCTGGCCGCGCATCCGCCGTCGGAGGTGCTGTTGCTGTCGACCGACGCTGACAGCCTCGTGCCGGCGGACTGGGTGCAACGGCACGTCCGGTTGATCGAGCAGGGCGCGGATGCGGTGGCCGGCATGGTCGAACTGAGCAGCCGCCACCGGCTACCGACCCTGGTGGCCGCCCGGTACGCCTCGGTGCTGGCGAAGGCACGCACGCCGGACGGACACGGCAACGTGTACGCGGCAAATCTCGGGGTGCGGGCGGGCGCCTACCTGGCCGTGGGCGGCTTCGAGGCCGTCGCCAGCGGTGAGGACCACCGGCTGTGGCACCGCCTGGGCAGCGCAGGCTACCGGCGCCGCTACGCGGCCGAGTCCACGGTCCTGACCAGCGCCCGTCGGCACGGCAGGGCACCCGGCGGCCTGGCCGAACTGCTGCACACGCTGCACCTGGACTCGACCGACGCGGTCCCCGACGCGCTGCACGACCGCCTGGAGCCATTCACGCACTGACGACTCGCATGGCGAATCGGGGCAGGTGGTAGATGCGGCGACCGTCCACCCACAGCCATGCCTCGGCGAAGACCATCCTGCCCTCTTTGCCAGACTGAGGTGAGACACCCCAAGTGAGTACCGGGGGTTTCCTGGCAAGAGCGGGATCGGAGATCCTTGTGCACGTGTCCACCCCCTCCAACGACCAGCCCAGACCCTCAACCCCGCCGGCCGATCCCGCACCCCGCCCGACTCGCCGGGTGTTCAGCCCGGAGTACAAACTGGCCATCGTCACCGAATACGAGAACGCCCGCAACGGCGAGAAAGGCGCGATCCTGCGCCGCGAGGGACTGTACTCCTCACACGTCATCGAATGGACACGAGCCCGAAACGCCGGCACCCTGACCACCAGCCAACAGGCAGATCCAGCCGCTGCGCCGAAACGCCCCAAGAAAACAGCCGAACAGATCGAGCTGGAGAAACTCCGCCGCCGCAACGCGCAACTGGAGGCGGATCTCACCAAGACTCGACTGGCGCTGGGCATCATGGGAAAAGCGCACGCACTCTTGGAAGAACTCTCCGAGAGTGCGGACAACGAACAGCCACCGACGACATCATGACGACCGCGTTCACCGAACTGCGTGACGCCCAGGTGTCCGTACAGAAATCGTGTGCGCTGACCGGGACATCCCGAGCCACCCATTACCGGCATGTCAACCCGAAAGGCCCGGTGCATGGTCC
>DASXYT010000315.1:0-19698 GCA_036502345.1 Pseudonocardiaceae bacterium
CTGGGCGGGCTGATCGACTACCCCGCCAGGACTGGATCCAGGGACGGCATTCGACATGAGGTTGGCACCGGACGAGGTGCTCGGCGACGGCCGGTATCTGCTGCTGGAGCCCTGCGGTGCGGACGAGCGCGCCGGCATGGAGTTCTGGCACGCCCGCGATCTCGGCCGGGGTTACGACGTCGCGCTCACCGTGTTGCTCGGCGACCCGTCCGACCAGGTGGCGGTGCGTTCTGCGCGGCATGTCCTGGAGGGCGTCCGCTACGCCGAGTCGATGGAGCACGCGGCGCTGGCCATGGTGCTGGAGGTGCCGCCGCCTGGCCGGGTGGCTGCCGCGCGGGACGGTGTGCTCGGCTTCGTGATCGCCGAGTGGTTCGAGGGTGTCGACCTGGTGGACGGCGTGTTCGGCGCCCACCTGCCGATCGCCACCGCGTGCCGGCTGCTGCGGCCGCTGGTCGACGCCGTGGACGCCGGCCACCACGCCGGTGTGGTCGCGGGCGTCGACTCGCCGGGCCGGATCCGGATCGCTGAGCACGGTGCCGCGGTGCTCGCGTTCCGGGGTACGCCACCGGTCAGCACCACCAGGGACGACGTGAGCGCGCTCGGCGCCGTGCTGTACCTGCTGCTCACCGGCGTGTGGCCGATGGCCGACAGCGATGGCCAACTCGTCGACCCGACCGCACTGCGGCCCGAGGTGCCGATGGATCTGGCGCTGGTCGCGGTGCTGAGCCTGGACACCACTCAGGGACCAGGCATCCGGACGTGCGGCCCGCTGTTGCGCGCGCTGGACGAGGTGATCGCGTACGAGCCGCAGCCGGAGGTGTACGAGGAGCCCGCGCCAGAGCCCGCAACGGTGCCGCGTCGTCGATTACGGACGTTCACCAGGTCGGCGTTCCGTGGCCGCAGGCTCGCCGCAGCCCTGGGCACCCTGGCCGTCGCGGTCGCCGTCCTGATCGGCACCCAGGTGGCCGGTGCCTTCGGCGCCGCGGACACGACCGTCGCCCAGCCCAAGCCGACCTCGCCGGTCACGACGACAACCAAGCCGTCGGTGACCACCACGACGACGAAACCGCCACCGCCTCCCCCGCCGCCCGTCACGCCGGCCACCGTCCGGGAGTACGTGGTGGCCGGCAGCCAGGACAACCCGCACACGCTGAGCAGGGTGATCGACGGCGACCCGGGCACCATGTGGCACACCGACACCTACCGCCAGCAGTTCCCCGTCTACACGCCCGGTATCGGCATCGTGGCCGGCTTCGCCAAGCCGGTCCCGCTGGCGTCGGTGACGATCGAGTCGCCGAGCGCGGGCACCGTGGTCCAGATCAGGGCGGCGCCCTCGGCCGACGTGTCACTGGCCACCCCGGTGCTGGCCACCGCCACCCTGACCGCCGGCGCCACGACGATCCCGCTGCCGGCTCACGCGGCAACGCCGTACCTGCTGGTGTGGATCACCCATCTGAATGACACGGGCGGCGGATTCCAGTCGCTGATCGGCGAAATCACCTGCCAGCCAGCGTCGGCGTAACACCGGGAGCACATGCCGCGGCGTGCCAGGATGATGAGGACACGGCACGTCAGCGGATGGGTCACCGGCGCGACCGGCGGCCGGAGAGGAGCACCATGCCCCGCGCCAAAGCCATTGGCATCGAGCTGGAGTACGACACCTTCGGCGATCCGACGGATCCCTCGCTCGTGCTGATCATGGGCCTCGGTGCCCAGCTGATCGACTGGCCACCGGAGTTCGCCAGCCAGATCGCGGGCCATGGTTTCCACGTGATCCGGTTCGACAACCGGGACTCCGGCCTGTCGACATGGCTGGACGAGCTCGGGGTGCCGGACATGATGGCGCTGCTCGGCGGCCAGGGCACCGCGCCCTACTCGCTGGCCGACTTCGCCGACGACACGGTCGGGCTGCTGGACGCGCTGGGCATCGACACCGCACACATCGTCGGCGCGTCGATGGGCGGCATGATCGCCCAGCGGCTGGTGCTGGACCACCCGGACCGGGTGCGCAGCCTCACGTCGATCATGTCCACCACGGGTGCGCCGGAGGTCGGCATGCCCAGCCCGGAGGCCCAGGCCATCCTGCTGCGCCCACCGGCAACGGACCGGGAGAGCGCGATCGCCGGGTCGGTCGTGGCGTTCCGGGTGACGGCGTCGACCGGTTTCGAGGTCACCGACGAGTCGTTGCGGGAGCGGGCCGAGGCCGGCTACGACCGTGGCTACCACCCCGCCGGCAGCGCCAGGCAACTGGCCGCGATCCTCACGACGCCGGACCGCACCGAAGGTCTTGCCGCGGTGACGGTGCCGACCACGGTGATCCACGGCGAGATCGACCCGCTGGTCAACGTGAGCGGCGGCAAGGCCACGGCGGCCGCGATACCGGGCGCGGAACTGCTGCTGGTGCCGGGCATGGGCCACGACCTGCCGGCCGGCGCGTGGCCACAGATCGTCGACGCCATCGTGCGGACGGCCAAGCGCGCCAACTGAACCCGGTCACCCGGCAGGCTGGTCGACGGCCCGCCGGGTCGAACCGGTCAAGCGAAACATCACCGTCACTTCAGCACGCGCCAGGCGCAATCGTACGTTTCTAGCGTTCGGCATCGTGGAACCAACCAGACTCAGCAGGCGCTCGCTACTGGGCGGCGCAGGCACAGTGATGGCGGGCACGGCGCTGACCATGGCCGTGGGCACCGGGACGGCCGACGCGACCACGACTCCGACTACCACCGCCGGCAACACATCCGTGTTGCCGTCGGTGCACGACATTCCGCACCGGTCCCGCATCGTGGACTACGAGGTGCTCGAACTCGCCGCGCTGCTGCGCACCGGTGCTGTGTCCAGCGTCGAGCTGACCACGGCGTACCTGGACCGGATCAACAAACTCAACGGACCCTTCGAAACCTACGCGAACAACGGTTTGTACAACGCATTCGTCCGGATCGACGAAGCAGGCGCGCTGGCCGCCGCGAAAGCCGCGGACAGGCAACTGGCCGGTGCCCGTCGGGGGCACGACCTGGTCCCGCTGTTGTGCGGGATTCCCATGGGTATCAAGGACTCCGTCGGCATCAAGGGCCTGAGCACCCAGGACGGCAGTGCCGCGTTCATCGGCAACATCGCGCTCAAGGACGCGACCGTGGTGGGCAGGCTGCGCGCGGCCGGTGTCGTCCTGTTGGGCAACACCATCTGTTCGGCGTTCTCCGGTTCGATCACCGGCACGTTCGCCGGCAACGCGTGGGACATCGCGCACGTGCCCGGCGGGTCCAGCCAGGGTTCGGGTGTGGCACCGATCGCGCGGCTGGCGGCGGCCTGCATCGGTGAGGAGACCGGTGGCAGCATCATGATGCCCTCCGCCGCCAACGGAGCATCCGGCATCAAACCGTCGCTTGGCACGGTGTCGATCGCGGGCCTGATGCCGCTGTCCCCCGGCTACGACGTGCTCGGCCCGATCAGCCGCAGTGCCCGTGACTCGGCGCTGATCCTGAACACCATCCTCGGGCCGGACCCGGTGAACGACCCGCAGACCCTGTCCGCGCCGGATCCGTTCCCCGTCATCCCGATGACGCCTCGGCTCGGGCGCGCTCCGCTGCGCGGCGTGACGATCGGCGTGCCGCAGACGGACTGGATGAACGTCGACAACGTGATGAAGGTCGGCGTCAGCCCGCAGGCCACCTACGGCGCCGGGCATCTCGCGGTGTTCAACCGGCTGGTCGGCCAGCTGGCCAGCCTGGGTGCCAGGGTGATCGAGTTCCCTGGGCTGGACATGACCGATCCGGTGGCCAACCCGTACTTCGCGTCCTCCGATGTACTGGCCACAGTGGACGGTTCGCCGGTGTCACCGTCGACGGCGGTGGTCAACGCGAACCGGTACGAGGTGCGCTACGCCGACGCGGTGGCCGACTTCTGCGCCAGCGGCATCCCGAGTGCCGCGTCGATCGCGACCCTGACCAGCCAGTACGGCAGACGGGCACCGGGTGCGACGGCTGCCACGTTCGCCAGTGCTGACGCGTTCAACGGTGGCATTCCGGCGTCCGTGCGGTACGAGGGCGAGCAGCGGCGGCGGCAACTGGTGGCCAACTACACGAAGGCGCTGTCCGACCACGGTGTCGACTTCATGTTGGTGTTCAGCCTCGGTGACGTGGTCGGCCTGCGGTCGGGCGGCACGGGTTTCCCGGTGTTCCGCGCGTACTACCAGGTGCCCAACGCGATCGGCTGGCCGATGACCAGCTTCCCGGTCGGCTACGTGCAGGGGTTGGCCGTGTCGGCGCAGTTCTGGGGACCACGGTTCGCCGAGCCGGACATCGTGCAGGCAGCCGTGGACTTCCAGGCGCACTTCCCGGCGTACCACAACGCGGTGCCGACCGACCCGGCGCCGAGTGCCGGCGCCCTGCCTCGCGCCGAGTTGGTGACGCCGCAGGACGACGGGCCGAGCAACGACCCGCTGGTCGGCGAGCAGGCGATCAGGGAGGCGTTGGGCCGATGAGTCTGGCAGAACCGGAACCGTTCCTCACCGTCGCGTTCGGCACGCCGATCGACATCGGCTTCCTGCCGGCGGTGCCGAACGGGCAGAACGGTGTGGTGCTGACGGTCGGCTGGACGGCGAAACTCGGCACCACGTTCCTGGAGTACGACGAGGCGTTGGTCGAGCGGGAGCAGGAGGAGTACGGCCCGGACCGAAAATGAGTTCCGCGGCAGGGGCCGGCGCCGGACCATGACGGTCATGGAGTTGGATCTCGGCGGCGGCCTTCTGCTGCGAACGGTGGTCGCCGCCGATGCCCCGCTGCTGGTCGAGGCCACCAGCGGGGAGCCGGGCACGGCGCTGTGGGGCCCGTACCCGGTCGGCCCCTACTCGCTGGCCGACGCGCGGGCGGCACTGTCGGCGTGGGAGCAACAGATCTGCGTCGGCGTACTGCGGGACGACAGGCTGCTCGGCGCGGTCGGGCTGATGCCGGACCAGCCGGGCAGCGTGGAGGTCGCGTACTGGGTGCGACCAGAGCAGCGCGGCCAGGGCATCGCGACACGCGCCGTGCGGGCCGCGACCGAGTGGGCGCACGATGGTCTTGGCGTGCCGAGGGCCTGGCTGGAGATCCGACCGGACAACGAGCCGTCCCTCCGGCTGGCGCGGCGGGTCGGCTACCGCTTCGAGGAGCGCATCGCCCAGCACTGCCGGGATTGGGCGACCGAGGACCCTGCCCAGGACACCTGGCACGACTGCCTGATCTGGGTGCACACCGACGAGTTTGGCTTGGTGCCTCCGCTCCCTCGCGCTGGCGTTGGGCAAACTGATGCCTCGGGCATCGGCACGATGCAGTCCTGCCCGCTGCCTCGCACGAAGCGGGCACTTGACGCTGGAGGACTGGGGTCAAGGGGGAATGCCGTCAGGCGTTGATCGCCGAAGGCGACGCGCAGCGCCCTTGAGGCCAGGCATCCGGCGTTGAACACTGAACGCGAGGGAGCGGGCTGGCCAACCCCCAACGGGCGCCTCGCCCACCGCCGACCGGAGAGTGGTCGCGGTCGACCTGCACGGCATCTCCGACCGCTGGCGCGCGCACAGCTTGGCTCCCGACATGGCAAAGCTGCGCTATTTCGGTGAGCGCAACGAAGCGGCTCCCTACCTGGCCGACCTACCCGACCTGGCGTAGGCCGGCCGCGGCCAGCACCTCATCGGCCAGTTCTGCCGGGGTGAGCCGGTCCGAGCGCAGGATGAGCGTCCCGCCCGGCTGGCGGCCCGCGGCGGCCGGGTCCATCCGGCTCAGGGCCCACTCAAGGCCCGACTGTCCGGTTTCCGGGTCGCCCGCGATCCGCGCACGGGCGGTGAGTCGCTCCGTCAGCACGCAGGCGTCGGCTTCCAGGAAGACGTGCAGGACCTCCTCGCCGGCATCGGCCAGGCCACCGAGGATCTCGGCCCGGTAGGCGTCGCGGACCAGCGACATCCGAACGATGAGGGTGTCCGCGTGGTGCTTGCGCAGCGACAGTGCCGTCGCCACGACCAGCTCACGCCAGCTCGGCAGGTCCTGGAAGTCGCTGTTGGGCCGCATCCACTTCCACAGCATCAGGCCGACGTCCTCGGGGTTGTACACGACCGCGTCCGGAAGCCGCCGGTGCAGCTCCTCCGCCAGAGTCGTCTTTCCCGCTGCGAAGGCACCGTTGAGCCAGATGATCACCGTCCCAAGGTATCCGCACCACTGCCACCTTCACCTGAGCGAGAGGACAGCCAGCCCGGTCACCTGCGGTTTCCGTTATTTTCTCGCGTTTCTGTTATCTCGTCGTGACATTGGCCCGGCTCCGGTGCGAGGATGCGGATCACTTTTCCGGCTCCCGCAGCAGAGAGGCTCCTATCCACATGCGTCGGATCCTGCCGATCGTGATCGCCGTCGTGCTGCTCGGCGGCGGCTTCGCGATCTGGGCCACCTCCGGCAGCGGCTCCCGCCCGATCGCGAACCTCGACGCCCCCGTGACCACCACCATGTCCGGTGCGCCGATCCTGGATCCGGTGGTGAGTCTGCCGCCGACCACGACCACCGTGCCGCCGACCACCACGACGACCGTGAGACCGACCACCACGAAGGCCACGCCGAAGCCGGTGGCCCACCCCAAGGTGGTCAGCGCGCCGGCCGGCAGTCGGACGTTCACGTTCGTCAACGACGTGCACCAGACGATCTGGCTGGCCGGCTGGCAGCAGACCGCGAACCCGGCGCTGACCACCAGCGGCTGGGTGTTGCCGGCAGGCGGCCAGGTCACGGTTGTCGTGCCGGACAAGTGGAACGGCCGGTTCTGGGGCCGCACGGGCTGCACGTTCAACAGTGCCGGCAAGGGCCACTGCGCGACCGGTGACTGCGGCGGCGTCTTCCAGTGCAAGGGCTACGGCGGCATCCCGGCCACGCTGGCCGAGTACAACCTGAACTCGTTCGACAACCTCGACTTCTACGACGTCAGCATGGTCGACGGCTCGAACCTGCCGATGTACATCAACATCACCAAGGGCGGCACGAAGGACAAGATCAGCTCGACGGGCTGTATCGCAGCCGGCTGCACGAAACCGGTGGCGTGCCCGGCCGAACTCGTCGTGGCCGGCGGCGCGGGCTGCGAGTCGGCGTGCGCGAAGCTGGGCGGCGACCAACTGTGTTGCCGGGGCCAGTGGGCGGCCCGGTCGGCGTGCGATCCGACGAAGTGGCAGCCGGAGGACTACGCGGCCGTGTTCAAGAAGGCCGAGCCCTGCGCCTGCTCCTACGTCGACGACGACGCCACGAGTACGTTCACCTGCACGGGTGAGTGCGACTACCGGATCACGTTCGGCACGACACCGTGACAACCGACACCTGAGACAAACCGGCTGCGAGTTTCCGTTATCCCTGCCGCCACCGTGTGTCTCCTGGTCAGCACCGGTTTCCGGCCGGCACGACCAGTCGACGAGGAGATGTGGGTATGCGTACAGCGGGCGAGCCCGACGTCGCCACGGTGATCGCAGCACGGGACGGACGGCCCGACGCGTTGGACCGGCTGGTGGGTGGGTACCTGCCGTTGGTCTACAACATCGTCGGGCGGGCGATCGGTGGCCACTCGGATGTCGACGACGTCGTGCAGGACACCATGGTGCGCGCAATCGACGGTTTGTCCGGACTGCGCGACCCGAACAGTTTCCGTTCCTGGCTGGTGGTCATCGCGATGCGCCAGGTACGCAACCGGCACCGGAGTGAGCAGCGGTTTCCCGGCTCGGAGCACGAACCGGACGACGTGGCCGACCCGGGTGCCGACTTCGTGGACCTGACCATCGCCCGCCTGCACCTGGCCGACCAGCGCAAGGACCTGGCCGCCGCGACCCGCTGGCTCGGCGAGGACGACCGCGAACTGCTGGCGCTGTGGTGGTTGGAGGCGGCAGGCCAGCTGACCAGGACCGAGGTGGCAGGCGGTGTCGGGCTGTCGCCACAGCACACCGCGGTCAAGGTGCAGCGGATGAAGGCGAAACTCGACGCGGCACGGTCGGTCGTGCGGGCGCTGCGGATGACGCCCCGCTGTCCGGACTTCGCGGAGATCGCCGCGAGTTGGGACGGCGAGCCGAGTCCGTTGTGGCGCAAGCGGATGGTCCGGCACACCAGGGAGTGCCGGCGCTGCCAGCGGTGCTGGTCGGACCTGGTGCCGGCAGAACGGTTGTTGGCCGGGTTGCCTCTGGTGCCGGTGCCGTTCCACTTCGGCGGAACCGCGACGCAACTGCCCGGCGTCAAGCACGTCGGCGCCGGGCGGCACATGGTCAAGAGTTCGAGGACGGCCCGCCGGTTCGGTCATCTGTGGGCGCACGCGGCCACGAAGCCGGTGGTCGCGGCCGTCGCTGCGCTGGCGGCGACCGGCGCTGTCGTGGTGTTGCCGGCGCACCATCCGCAGCGGGTCGCGTCGGCAGCACTGCCCATCGCCGCCGCGACGACGACCACCCAGGCCCTGTTGCCCACGACCACCCCACCGCTGGTCACCACGACGACACCGAAGCCGACGACCACGACGCGGACCGCCACCCGCTCGGTGCCGGCCGCTCCCCCGGCCACACCGATCTCCAAGTCGTCCCGCAAGGGAGTCAGCACGTGGTACTTCGACGGCGTCACGTCGGCGCTGTCCAACGTCGGCGCGAGTTGGTACTACGACTGGGCGGCCAGCAGGTCGAACATGACCGCGCCGGCCGGTGTCGAGTTCGTGCCGATGATCTGGGGCGCCGGTTCGGTCACGTCGGCCACCCTCGCGCAGGCCAAACAGCAGGGCACCGAACTGCTCGGTTTCAACGAGCCGGACATGAGCGGCCAGGCCAACATGACCGTGTCGCAGGCGCTGGACCTCTGGCCACAACTACAGGCGACCGGGATGCGACTGGGCAGCCCTGCCGTCGCGACCGGCGGCGACAAGGCAGGCGGCTGGCTGGACCAGTTCATGAGCGGCGCGGCCAGCCGTGGCTACCGGGTCGATTTCATCACGCTGCACTGGTACGGCTCGGACTTCAGTTCGGCCGCCGTCGGTCAGCTCAAGAGCTACATCCAGGCCGTCTACGCCCGCTACCACAAGCCGATCTGGCTCACGGAGTACGCGCTGATCAATTTCGGTGGTGGCGCGAAGTACCCGACGCAGGCGCAGCAGTCCGCGTTCGTCACCGGCTCGACGGCGATGCTCGACTCACTGTCCTATGTCGAGCGTTACGCATGGTTCGCGTTGCCCTCCAAGGGAAACGACACCGGCCTGTACACCAACGGCACGGCGGCCACCCAGGTCGGGCTGGCCTACCGGGCGGCCAAGTAGGTCAGCCGTACAGGCTGGTGGCGATCCGGGTCGCACACCGCCGCATGGCGGCGACGATGTCGGCCAGGTGGTCGCCCTGTATCCGCTGCACGGGACCGGCCACCGTGATCGCTGCCGTCGGGGAACCGGACAGATCGCACACGGCGACGCCTGCCGCACCGAGGCCGATCTCGCTCTCCTCGTTGTTGGTGGCGTAGCCACGGTCGCGGATCTCGTCGAGTTCGGCCAGCAACCGCGTGCGGGTGCCGATGGTGGCTGCCGTGACCGTGCGCAGTTCCTCGTCGGGATACAGCTCGGCCAACGCCTCGGGCGACATCCTGGCCAGGATCGCCTTCCCGCCCGAGGTGGCGTGGGTCGGCAGGTCGAGTCCGTACCGGGAAGCGACCCGCACCGCGCTCCGTGACTCGATGGACTCAACGAATCGGACATTTCCGCGCTCCGGAACGAGCAGGCTGACCGTCTCGCCGGTGGCTACGGCGAGTTGCTCCAGGTGCGGCCGCGCCCTGCCGCGCACGTCCAGGTTGCGCATGGCCGCCTGACCGACCTCCATCAGCCGGGGACCCGGCCGGTAGACCCTGGACGGCGAGTCCTGCACCGCGAAACCCTGCTTGACGAACGTGGTCAGCAGCCGGTGCGCCGTGGACCGGGCGACGTCGAGGTGGTCGGCCGCGGCGGACACCCTGACCGTGGCGTTGTCGCGGAACAGCAGCAGCAGTTTGAGGGCGTTCTCGACAGAGTCGACGGTGTGTCGGCCACCGGAATTCGCCATAGCGGGACTATACGCTGTTTACCGCCCGCGATACCCCTGCTGGCGGGCGACGGATGCCGCGTCCTGTTCGGACATCCCGATCATGGCGATGTGGTCTGGCCATTGTGGACAGCGTCCAGCACTTCGAGATAGCCGGCACTGGCTAGCCACAACGCATCCGCCACCGGTTCCATTTTGCCTGGCCGCCACCGTCGGTCGTCGTAGGTCTGACTGCTGGCACGCAGCGCGGCCAGGCTCACCCGCAGTTCGTCGGCCAGTCGGGCGGTCAGTTCGTCGGCTGCCGGGGCCGGCAGCCGGAACGGTTCGGCGTCTCCCGTTCGCACGGCCGCCAGGGTCTCCTCGGCAGTGCCGGTCACCGAGTCCCAGATCAGGGCCGGTCGCACGATGTGGTGGTTCCAGATCGGCGCGCGGGTCGACCGCCAGAACGGCATGATCGGGTTCTTGGCCAGCCGGGTGGCGCTGGCCCAGTGCTGGGCGCCGGACGGCTGACCAAGCCAGGGCACATCGTCCACGGGCAGGTCGACGGCCAGCGCGACGCTGATGGCGTCGAGATCCTGCTCGCCGCCGAGGATGTCGCCGACGGCCCACAACTGTGCGACCTTCAGCGGGAAGATCGAGTCAGGTCGGGTGGCCATCTCGGCACAGGTCTGCGCGAGTGTGTCCAGGTGATGTACGGCGCGGCTCCACTTCACAGTGCCGAATCCTTGCACAGAACCGTGACTTCGTCGGCTGGTGGTGGTGCCATACGCTCACAAAATGGTCTGTACCAATCACGGACTGACTGGAGAACCCCGATGATCCGTATGTCAGCAAGACGAATAGTCACCGCCGTGACGACGCTCTGCTTCGTCGGTGGCGGGCTCGCGATCGCCGCCCCGGCCGCCAACGCGGACACCCTGGTCTGCCTGGCCAAGGTCACCGCCGTCCAGAACATCAACAACACGGCGATCTCGGACGACGCGGCCGGCAACACCGCGGCCGCCGCCAGCGAGGACGCCGGAGCGGCCGCCTACTTCGCCCAGGCCGAGTCCGACTGCTACTTCAACCCCGCTGTGACCTACCTCGCCTACACCAACGCGGTCGGCGGATTCACCTACGTCAACGCGGCGCTCTCCGACAACAACGCCGGCAACGCGGCAGCCGGCCTGGCCGACGGCCGGACCGCCGCGGGCTTCCTGGCCACCGCGGTCAGGGACCTCAACACCGGTCCCTGATCTCACCCCCAGCGGCGGAAGCCGCCCTCCGAGTTGATCGTCTGGCCGGTGACCCACGCGCCGTCGTCGGTCACCAGCCATGCGATGAGCCGGGCCGGATCGTCCGGCACGCCCCAACGGCCCTGCGGGAAGTGCCGGCTGACGGCCGCGTGCACGTCCGGTGGGGCGTAGCCGGTGTCGACAGGACCCGGGTTGACCGTGTTCAGCGTGATCGCCCGGTCGGCGAGATGGTCGGCCAGTGTCCTGGTGATGGACGCGAGGGCGCCCTTGCTGGTCGCGTAGGCGACCTCACCGGGCATCGGACCGAGGTCCTGGCCGGACGTCATGAAGATGACCCGACCACCCGGCCTGCCGTCGTGCTGGGCCGCGAATGCTTGCGCCAGCAGGATTGTGGCCCGGGTGTTGACCGCGAAGTAGGTGTCCAGCATCGCGGCGTCCAGGGTGCCGAACGGTCCGTCGTCGCCGCTGCGGGCGTGGTTGCACACGAGGATGTCCACGTGCCCGAAGGTGCGCACCGCGGCGTCCACCAACTGCTCGGGCGCGTCCGGCGCGGCCAGGTCGAGATCGGCGTGGTGCAGGCGTGAGTCCTTGTCGGCCATAACGGCCCTGACGCCGTCCAGCACGGCCCGCCGGCCACCGGGATCGGCACCCCACGGCTGCCGGCTGTCGTGCGCCGTGTGCTGGTGCAGAAACAGACCGGCACCCGCTGCTGCAAGCCGGCGAGCAATGGCGTAGCCGATACCTGCCCGGCGACTGACACCGGTTATCAGCGCCACCCGACCACGTAGTGGCAGCGGCACCGGCAGTAAGGCTTCAGGATCGGTCATCGGCCCAGTCTCGGCCGTGGGCCGGATCAGTGCCACCGGATTACGCCTTCAGTCCCGCGCACTTTCCCGACCCGATGGCCGCGGCTTCCCACTGCGGCGGAAGAAGTGTCTGTCCGGCGCCGAGAAAGCCGGGCTCGGGGTTCGGCCAAGGATCTGGCAGCCGGCTGCTGATAGATGATACAAAGCGCTGGGACGCTGGCCGAACAGCGCCGCTCGAAAAGTACGCAGGCGCGCTGTTCGACCAACAATCGTCCGCCACGACAACGGTGGAAAACTGGCTGAGCGCATGACATCTCGTCGGCGGAGGCGGTAGGCGCGGGTGGTGCGACCTCTACATGTCGTTGGAGGGCAACAATCCGCGCGGCTGCCGAATCGGACCGGACGACGTCCCCGTGGCACGTCAGCCTTCCTCGGCGAACGGGTCCACGAAGGACGGAACGAGACCTGTCGACGCAACAGGTCAGAGCACCGATGGCGCGGGCGGAGCGGTCGGTCGCCGAGGGCTCCGGCCGTGTTCCCGCTAGCGGAACTTGTGCCGACGAGAGGCCGTCTGGGCGGATCCGAGCGACCGCGCCCTGGTCCAGGTCGCGACCCAGGTCCCACTGTGAGTGGTTCTGTTCGATAACAGTGCTTACCAGAATGCCATCACTCGGCCGAGTGAATGTGCCAGGAAACGACGAATACGGCGGGTAATGCGCGGCATGATGGCGATCGTGGCGGGGGCACGGGAGCGGCAACTGGAGGCGCTGGAGCGGTTGCGCGGCAGCGTGCGGGTCACTCTGCGCGCTCGGCGCTGGCTGCTCCGGTGGCGGGCCACCAGCCCCCTGCCGTGGGACGCGGCGGAGTCCACCACCATGATCGCGAACGCCGTCGAACTGTCCGCGCTCACCGAGTTCGTCGCCATGCACCGCGCCCAGGACGCCCCCGACGAGGGCTGACCGCGCGGTCAGCCGCACCGGGTGCGATCAGCCCGTATCCGGTCCGACCGACCCCGGGACGGCCTCTCCACCGATCGGCCGAACACCGTGGGCAGGTGGGCCACGTCGACGCCGGACATCACTCGTCCGGCGGCACCGGCGGGTCGAGTGGTTCCAACCCCGCCGCTGCCTCCTGCTGCCGGTCCACCCATCTCCGGATGGCGTCGCGCAGTTCCATACTGTGACGGAACGGCTCCGAAGCGATCTCGCGGCGCCAACGCTCCATCAGTTCTGCGAACCAGTCGCGTGGCACCGTCATGTCCTGTTCAGTCGGACTGCTCCGACTTACCGTTACCACGGAGCGTAAAACAGATCACATCTACAGTTGTTGACATACAACAGTTGTTTTTACACAATGGTGGTATGCAGACGACAGCCGCGGAGGTGTGGCGCCAGCTCGTCTCCCTGGTCATGGACAGCAGGGGCGACTGGCGCCGATCGGTGGCCGACGCGACAGGACTGCCGTTCAGCAGGGTGCGCGCACTGTGGCGACTCACCGACCGACCGCTGACCCTGGCCGAACTGGCCGAGGCGATGGCGGTCGACGCACCGGCCGCGACGGTCGCCGTCAACGACCTCGAGCGACGTGCCCTGGTGCGACGCACGCCACATCCGACCAACCGTCGAGCGAAGCTGGTGCAACTCACCGACGAGGGCCTACGCACAGTGCGTGTGGCGCGGAGAGTGGTGGACAACCCGCCTGCCGCGGTCGCCGCGCTCTCCGCCGCGCAGCTGAGCGAACTGGGCACCCTGCTCGACACCATCGACAGCTACGAACCGGAGTAACCCCAGGTGCTGGCCAGAATCACAGCGCAGGACGCGGTCTTGAGCCCTCAGCGCAAGAAGCTGATCCTCACGATCTGCTGCATGAGCCTGTTCATCGTCGGCCTCGACAACACCATCGTGAACCTGGCGCTGCCCTCCATCCAGCGCGAACTGCACTCGGCGGTGTCCGGCCTGCAGTGGACCATCGACGCCTACACGCTGGTGCTGGCCAGCCTGCTGATGCTGTCCGGCTCGACAGCCGACCGCGTCGGCCGCAAGCGCACGTTCCAGCTCGGCCTCGTGCTGTTCAGCATGGGCTCGCTGCTGTGCAGCGTGGCGCCCACCACCGGCACGCTGATCGCGTTCCGGATGATCCAGGCCGTCGGCGGCTCGATGCTGAACCCGGTCGCGATGTCGATCATCACCAACATCTTCACCGAGCCACGGGAACGCGCCCAGGCGATCGGCGTGTGGGGTGCCGTGATCGGGCTCTCCATGGCGCTCGGGCCGGTGGTCGGCGGCGCGCTGGTCGACTCGATCGGCTGGCGGTCCATCTTCTGGCTCAACGTGCCGGTCGGCCTGGCGGCCGTGGTGCTCACGGCGCTGTACGTGCCGGAGTCGAAGGCGCCGCACCCGCGGGCACTCGATCCGGTCGGGCAGTTGCTGGTGATGGTGGTGCTCGCCACGGTCACCTACGGGATCATCGAGGGGCCGGACGACGGCTGGGGCTCCCTGGTCATCACGGGCTGCTTCGTGGTCGCGGCGCTCTCCGCCGTCCTCCTGGTCTGGTACGAACGGCGGCGGCCGGAACCGCTGCTGGACATCAGGTTCTTCCGCAGCGTGCCGTTCACCGGGGCCACCCTGACGGCGGTGTGCGGCTTCTCGGCGCTGGCCGGGTTCCTGTTCCTGAACTCGCTGTACCTGCAGAACGCCCGAGGGTTCTCGCCACTGCACGCCGGTCTGCTGACGCTGCCGATGGCCGCGATGACGGCGCTGTGCTCCCCCATCGCGGGGCGGATCGTCGGGCGGAGCGGGCCACGGGTGCCACTGGTCATCGCCGGGATCGGGATCGCGGCGTGCGGGCTGCTGCTCAGCACGCTGACCACGGACACGCCGATCTGGTTCCTGCTGGTGACCTACGTGATCTTCGGCATCGGTTTCGGCATGCTCAACCCGCCGATCACCAACGCCGCCGTGTCCGGCATGCCGCGTGCCCAGGCCGGGGTGGCCGCCGCGATCGCGTCCACCAGCCGGCAGGTCGGTGCCTCGCTCGGCGTCGCGGTGCTGGGTTCGGTGGTGACCGGCCGGATCGTCGGCTCGTTCGCCAGCGGGTTCGCGGCGGCCAGCCACCTCGGCTGGTACATCATGGCCGGCGGCGGTGTCGCGGTGCTGTGCCTGGCGTTCATCACCACCAGCGGGTGGGCCCGCCGCACGTCGACGACGCTCACGCTCTCGGCGCCGGTGCACCAGTCGGCCTAGGGTCACCCACATGGTGATCGATCGGCTCGCGGTCGGCCTAGCCGCGCTGGGCAGGCCCGCCTACATCAACGTCGGCCGGGTCGGCGAACTGCCCGCCGAGCGCTCGGTGGCCGAACTGCGGGCCGCGAGTTGGGCCGTGCTGGACGCCGCCTACGCGGCCGGGGTGCGCCGGGTGGACGTGGCCCGGTCGTACGGCCGGGCCGAGGAGTTCCTGGCCGGCTGGCTGGACGACAGGGGCCACAGTGACATCACCGTGTCCAGCAAGTGGGGCTACGCGTACGTCGGCGAGTGGCGAGTGGACGCATCCGTACACGAGGTCAAGGAACACTCGCTGTCGCGGTTCCACACCCAGTTGGCGGAGAGCCGCGCCCTATTGGGTGAACGAATCGCTCTGTACCAGGTGCACTCGCTGACAGCGGACAGCCCACTGTTCGATCAGCCGGACCTGATCGACGCGCTGGCCGAACTGGCCGCCGACGGGGTCAGGGTCGGGTTCTCCACGTCGGGGCCCGCCCAGGCCGACGCGGTGCGCAAGGGTCTCGCGCTGGAGGTGGCGGGGCGGCCCGTTTTCACGTCCGTGCAGTCGACCTGGAACCCGCTCGAACAGTCGGTGGCGCCCGCGCTCGCGGAGGCGCACGACGCAGGAGCGCTGGTCATGGTCAAGGAGCCGGTGGCCAACGGGACCCTGGTGGTGTCGCCGCCCCGGCCGGTTGTCGATCTCGCCGAGCGGCACGACATCGGGGCCGACGCGGTCGTACTCGCGGCCGCGCTGGCGCAGCCATGGGCGGATGTCGTGTTGCTCGGGCCGGCGAGTGTGGCTCAGCTGACGGAAAACCTTACCTCAATAAATGTAGATCTCGGTACAGGTGAGCTCGAAACGTTGCTAGCGGTGCGCCAGTCGCCGGAACAGTACTGGGCCAATCGGGCCGCATTGCCATGGACGTGACTCAACTCTGACATCTCACCTCTTCGGCGGAGCGCATCTTCCCGCTAACCGCCCGCATACTCATGTATGCGCAAGGAGGTAACCAATGGACCTTCGCAATTGGCTGGGGGCAGCCGTCGAAGAGATCGGCCGTTGGCAGGGCGAATACGGGCCGTTCGACCAACACAGATCCACGACCGTCACCGATGACGAGTTCGGGATCGCGTTCAACGAACTTGTCAAGCGGTTGAGAGACAATTATCCATTCTTTCATCCCCGCTATGCGGGACAGATGGTCAAGCCACCACATCCCGCCTCGGTCGTCGGTTATCTGAGTGCGATGCTGATTAATCCGAACAACCACGCGCTGGAGGGCGGGCCCGCGACCGCCCGGATGGAGCGCGAGGCGGTCGCGCAGCTGGCCGCGATGTTCAACTTCCCCCAACAGCTTGGTCATCTGACCACGAGCGGCACGCTCGCCAACCTGGAGGCCCTGTTCATCGCCAGGGAGATACATCCCGGTCTGGGCATCGCGCACAGCGCGGACGCCCACTACACGCACGTCAGAATGTGCCACCTGCTGGGCATGGAGGCACACTCCGTGCCGGTCGACGCTGCGGGCAGAATGGACATGGACGCGCTGGAGGATCTGCTGCGGACAGGTCGCATCGGTACTGTCGTGGTCACGGCGGGCACCACGGGACTCGGTGCTGTCGACCCGATCCACGAAGTACTGACGCTGCGCGAACGTTACGGCGTACGTATCCATGTGGACGCGGCATACGGCGGTTTCCTCAGCCTGATCGCGGACGACGCGCCGGACGGCGTGGCATCCGCTCCGTTCCGCGCGATCGCGTCGTGTGACTCGGTCACCGTGGACCCGCACAAACACGGCCTCCAGCCCTACGGCTGTGGTGCTGTGCTGTTCGCGGATCCGACGATCGGGCGGTACTACAAGCACGACTCGCCCTATACCTACTTCACGTCCAACGAACTGCACCTCGGCGAGATCTCGATCGAGTGCTCCCGGGCCGGTGCGGCGGCGGCCGCGTTGTGGCTGACGTTCCAGGTGCTGCCACCGACACCGTCAGCGCTGGGCGAGGTGATCCGGCCGGGCAGAAGAGCGGCGCTGCGCTGGGCGAAGCTGATCTCGGAGTCGGATCAGCTTGCCCTGTACCAGCAACCGGATCTGGACATCCTCACGTTCCTGCCGGCGGCCGGCAAGATGTCCGATGTGGACAGAATGAGCTCGGCGGCCTTACGCGACGGTATGACGTCGGTACCCGAGGAGGCGGTCTTCGTGGCCGCCTTCGATGTGACAGCGGCCGCGATGACGGCACGCGGCCACCTGATCGAACCCGACGCGCCGAAGGCGAAGGTGCTACGCAGCGTCCTGATGAAACCGGAGAGCGAGGAGTGGGTGGACTACCTGCACGCGCGGCTGGTCGACCTGGTCCGATCAGGTCGGTAGCAGTCGGGTCACCAGAGTGGACAGCTGGTGCACGTTGCGACACTCGAACATCGGCAGGATCTCGGCGTAGGCCTTGGCCACCGAGTCCCCGCCCGACCACATCGCGGTGCGCTCCGGGTTGAGCCAGTAGGCGTGCCGCGCCGGGCCGACGATCCGGCGCAGCGCGGCCAGGTTCGGGTCGGCGCCGTTGGTCCGCGCGTCACCGAGGATCAGTACCGAGGTGCGCGGGCCGACGGCGTCGGCGTAGTGGGTGACGAAGTCGGCAAGCGCACGGCCGTAGTTGCTGTGCCCGTCGAACACGGTGAGCCGGGCCTCGTTGATGATCCGGCTGCCGAGGTGCTCGGGATCGGCGGCGCCTGCCGTGACGAGGTGGGTGATCTCGTCGGTCGACTCGATGAACGCGAACACCCTGACCTTGCTGAACTGGTCGCGCAACGCCTGCACGAGCAGCATGGTGAAGTTGGCGAACCCGGCCACCGAACCGGACATGTCGCAGATCAGCACGATCTCCGGCCGGACCGGCCTGCGGTTGCGGAAGGCGGGCCGCAGTGGCACGCCACCGGTGCCCAGTGATCGGCGCAGCGTGCGCCGGATGTCGATCTGGCCCCTGTTGCGCCTGCGCCGCTTCGCGGCCAACCGGGTCGCGAGCTTGCGGGACAACGGGTACACGGCCCGCCGCAACTCGGCCAACTGGGCCCGGCTGGCCACCAGGAAGTCGACCCGGTCGGTCGACGGCGGGATGCCGTGCCGCGAGATCCGTTCCCTGCCGCGCAGTTCGGCCGCGCGGCGCAGCGCCTCTCCCCTGACCAGGCCACGGAACCGCTCGATCCGGCGGCGGATCTCGTCGGCCTCGATGCGGTCGGTGAACTCGACATCGGCAGGCGCGCCCGCTCGGATCGCGGCCAGCACCCGCACCAGCAGGGTCTGCGGGGACAATCGGTCCAGCGCCTGGAACGCCGAGAACCCGCCGCCCGGGCCCGAGCCGTACTGGCCGAACTGGTCGACGGCCTGGCCGGCCAACAGGCCGAGTGCCCGATCGTCGTTCGCGGCCAGCGCAGCGGCCAGTTCGTCGCGCAACTGTTCGGGATCCGGCGGCTCGGTGGCCCTGCGGCTCACCTCGGGGGCACCGATGCCGAGCGGGAAGTAGATGTCGAAGGCCGCGTCGAACACGGCCCGCTGGCCGCCCCGGCGAACCAGCGCGGAGGCAAGGCCCTCCCGCATCCGCTCCCGGTCGGTGAGGCCGAGCACGTTCAGCACCGCGGCCGCGTCGACCGTTTCGCTCGGGCCGGCCGGGATGCCCCGCTCGCGCAGCGCGCCGACGAACTCGACCAGCCGCTCCGGCACGCCGTGGACCTCGGGCACCGTCACGGCGTCGTGCCGTCCAGTACCCGGTCCAGCTTGAGCTGTTCGGTGGCGCGCAGCACGTCGTCCTGGTGCTTGAGGATGACGCCGAGGCTGTCCCGGACGATGTCCTCGCTCAGCGTGTCGGCACCCAGCGCCAGCAGCGTGCGGGCCCAGTCGATCGTCTCGGCGACCGAGGGCGCCTTGCGCAGTTCCATGGCCCGCAGCGCGCCGATCACCCTGACCAACGAGTCGGCCAGCCGCTCGTCGGTGTCGGGCACCTTCAGCCGGACGATGCGCCGTTCCAGCTCGGCGTCGGGGAAGTCGATGTGCAGGAACAGGCACCGGCGGCGCAGTGCCTCGGACAGTTCCCTCGTGGCGTTCGACGTCAGCACCACGAACGGCTGGCGGGTCGCGGTGATCGTACCGAGTTCGGGCACGGTGACCTGGAAGTCGCCGAGCACCTCCAGCAGCAGGCCCTCGAACTCCAGGTCCGCCTTGTCCGTCTCGTCCACCAGCAGGACGGTGGGCTCGTCACCGGTGATCGCGGTGAGCAGCGGGCGGGTGAGAAGGAACTCCTCGCTGAAGATGTCGGTCTTCGCGTCCGACCAGCCCTCGTCCCGGCCTGCCGTGATGCGCAGCAGTTGCTTGGCGTGG
>DASXYT010000316.1:0-7824 GCA_036502345.1 Pseudonocardiaceae bacterium
GGCTGGACCGACCACGGCGGCGGCGGGATCTGGTGGCGCCGGATCGAGCGGTACGACGACGACTTCAAGAACGTGCCGGCGAACGGTCCGGCCGCGATCCTGCTGGCCAGGCTGCCGGACCTGCCCAGCGTCGGCCAGGGCGACCGGACCGACCGGCAGCGCGCGCGCTCCACTGTGGACTGGATCGAGGAGTACCTGCTGGACGAGGACACCGGCCTGGTCTACGACGGCATGCACGTGCTCCGGAACGGCGAGATCCAGTCGCTGGAGAAAACCGTTTACACCTACTGTCAAGGGGTTTTTCTCGGCGCCTGTGTGGAGCTCGCCACCCGGGACACGATCATCGGCGGCGGCACCTGGGCCAAGCGCGCGGTGCGCACCATCGACGCGGTCGCGCAGCATGTCACCGTGCCCGACGAACTCGGTCCTGTGCTGCGTGGGCAGGGCGGCGGTGACGGCGGCCTGTTCGCCGGCATCCTGGCCCGCTACCTGACCCTGGCCGCGCTGGCGCTGCCGGCGCTCGGCGTCGAGTACGCCGCCGCCGCACAGGTGGCGGCCAACCTGGTCTACAGCTCGGCCGAGGCGGCGTGGCGGAACAGGACGATCGCGCCGGGCGGCCCGCTGTTCGGTCCTGAGTGGACGAAGCCGGCCGTGGTGCCCGGCCGGACCAACCGGCCGGAGCGGGATCTGTCCGTGCAGGCGGGCGCGTGGATGCTGCTGGAGGCGACAGCGGCCCTGGAGAGTGCGGGCGTCGACCCGACGTGAGTCAGGCGCAGCCGCAGGACCGCCGGTGCATCAGCACCGGCGGAATCCGCACGGTGGTCGCGGGTCGGTCGGGATCAGCGATCCGCTCGACCAGCAGCCGGACGGCGGTGGCCGCGATCTCCCTGACCGGCTGGGCGGTTGTGGTGATCGCCGGGTCGACCAGATCGGCCCAGTCGACGTCGTCGTGCGCAACGACCGCGAGATCCGTACCGATCCGAATGCCCAGTCTCCGTGCGGCGCGCAGCACGCCGACCAGGACGACCCCGTCACCGGCGACCACGGCGGTCGGCGGTGCCGGCAGCGCCAGCAGGCTGGTCATCACGGCGTCCGCGACCCTCGGCCGCCCGCTGGCCACCAGTTCCGGGTCCCACACCAGCTTCGCCCTGCCCAGCCCGAGCCGGTAGCCGAGCAGCCGTTCGGCCGACGTGCTGATCGCGGCGGGTCCGGTGACCACGGCGATCCTGCGGTGGCCGAGTTCGCCGAGGTGCCGGACCAGGTCCGAGGTGGCCTGCACGTTCTCCGGCCCGACCTGGTCGACACCGGTGTGCTCAGGCACCCGGTCGAGCAGCACGGTCGGGATGCCGATCCGCCGCAGTTCGGCCAGCAGACCCTCGGACGTGCCGGTGGTGGCGGTCAGCAGCATGCCGTCCACCCTGCGGCTACGCAGCGCCCGCAGCGCGGCCTTCTCGGTGTCGGTGTCGTCGTGCGTGTCCGCGAGGATCAGCGTGTGGCCCGCCTCGGTGGCGGCGGCCTCGACGGCGGCGGTCAACTCGGCCGCGTGCGGGTTACCGGCCAGCGGCAGCGCGAGGCCGAGCGTGCGGGTACCGCCCGTGACCAGCGATCTGGCGATGGCGTCGCCGGTGTAGCCGGTCTGCTCGACGGCCGCCAGCACCCGGTCACGGGTGTCCGGCGCTACCGGACGGGTCTCGTTGACGACGTGCGAGACCGTCGTGATGGAGACGCCAGCCAGCCGGGCTACGTCACGCATCGTTACCATGTCACCGTCACCATGCCACTCCAACGCGGGACGCAAGCGCTTGCGCGATCGGTTGCCGTCCGTCCTCGATCGTGTGCGCATCATGCCCGATCACCGTAGGGTCGGCCCGCCGGGACACTCCGAGATCAGCAAAACGGGAGAGCACGTGGGCGCAGGTGGAGTCCTGTTGGTGGGGCTGTGCACTGTGGATGTCGTGCAGCGGGTGGCCGAACTGCCGGCGGCGGGCGCCAAGATCCAGTCCACGGCCGTCGAACTGGTCGCCGGCGGGCCTGCCGCCAACGCCGCCGTGACCGTGGCCGCGCTGGGTGGCCGGGCACAGTTGGTGACCGTGCTGGGCACCCATCCGCTGGCCACGCTGGCCAGGGACGACCTCACGTCGCACGGCGTCACGGTCCGCGATCTCCGCCCGGACCGGGCCGAGCCGCCCACTGTCTCCGCCGTCGCCGTGCGCGAGCGGGACGGCGAGCGGGTGGTGGTGTCGCACAACGCAGCCGGGCAGACGGCCAGCCCGCTGCCGGCGTGGCCGGAACTGCTGGCCGGCGTCGGTGCCCTGCTGGTCGACGGCCACCACCCGGAACTGGCGGTGGCGTCGGCACGGGCGGCCCGCGGCAGGCGGATCCCCGTGGTGTTGGACGCCGGCAGCGACAAGCCGGTGCTGAGTACCTTGCTGCCGCTGGTGGACGTGTGCGCGTGCTCCGGCGCGTTCCGGCTGGGCAGGGCGGGCGCCAAGGCCACCGAGCGGGCGGTGCACGATCTCGGCGTGCCGGTGGTGCTGCGCACCTCGGGCAGTGGACCGGTGCGCTGGTCGGTCATGGCCGCGGGCCGCCAGGTCACCGGTGACGTCCGGCCGCCCACCGTGCCGGCCAGGGACACCCTGGGTGCCGGTGACGTCTGGCACGGCGCCCTGGCGCACGGCGTCGCGACGCTGGGCCGGGTGCCGACGGCGGCCGACCTGCCCGGCCTGGTCGAGCGGGCCAACCGGGTGGCGGCCACCCGCGTCGCCACGGTGGGGGCGCGGGCATGGCTGCCGTGACCTTCGCCGACCTGGTGGCCGACGCCGGCAGGCTGGCCGACGGCGGTCGTCGCATCCTCGGCATCACCGGCGCCCCCGCAGCCGGCAAGTCGACCCTGGCGAGCCGCCTGGTGGCCGCGCTGGACGGCCGCGCTGTCGAGGTGGGCATGGACGGCTTCCACTACGCGCAGCGAGAACTGGCCCGGTTGGGCCGCACAGAGCGCAAGGGGGCGCCGGACACGTTCGACGCGGACGGCTACGTGGCACTGTTGAAGCGGTTACGGGTTGCAGGTCCGGACGTGGTCTACGCGCCGGAGTTCCGCCGTGATCTGGAGGAGCCGGTTGGCAGCGCGGTGCCGGTGCGGCCGGAGGTGCCGCTGGTGGTGACCGAGGGGAACTACCTGTTGCTGGCCGACGGGCCGTGGGCGCAGGTGCGGCCACTGCTGGACGAGGTGTGGTTCCTGGCACCACCGGAGGACGAGCGGATGGCCAGGCTGGTGGCCAGGCACCAGCGGTTCGGTAGGACCGAGGAAGAGGCGAAGGCCAGGGCACTGGGGTCTGACCAGGCGAATGCCGGGTTGATCGCGGGCACCGCCCGCTATGCCGACCGGATACTGGCCGGCTGGCAGGACTAGTTGTCGACGGTGACCTCGACCGGCCTACTGCACTGCCGGGCGTTGGTACGGCTGATCTCCTGGCGGTAGCGCAGGACGCCGTAACCGGTGCCGACCACGAAGAACACGATGCCCAGCAGCGTCACGGTGGTCCGCACCCACGGGAAATGGCCGAGCAGGCCTGCGCCGTAGTAACCGGCGATGACCAGCGCGGGCACCCACGCGATCGCCCCGATGAACGTGCTCAGCATGAACCTGCGCGGATTCATCCTGGCCGCACCGGCGATCAGCGGGGCCAGTGTGCGGATCCATGGGATCCACCTGGCCAGCACGACCGACCACCAGCCATGCCGATCCAGGAAGTCCTGTGCTCTGACCAGCCGTTCCGTCGTGAGCACCCGCGCACCCGGTCTGCCGACCATGGACGTGCCGGTGCGCCTGCCGATGTAGTAGCCGACCATGTTCCCCGCGACGGCCACCCCCACGGCGGCGGCTGCCAGCGCCCACGCGTTGCCGGCGCTGTTCCGCTGCGCCAGCACGACACCCGCGGTGAACAGCAGGGAATCGCCTGGCAGGAACAGTCCGATGATGAACGCGCACTCGATGAAGACCAGCGTCAGGACGATCGTCCACACCATGAGCGGGCCTGCCGTCTCCAAATGAGCGAAGGCCAAGATGTGGTGTCCGGCGGCTGGGCGCACTCTGAAAGCCTACGTGGTCCCGGGAAGATCATGCCGAGGGTTGCCGAAATCACGCGTTCGGTACGGAGCCGCCGGCACCCCGTGACAGGCGCACCCACCCTGGGTAGCACACCTATCCGTGCCCGGCGACTCCGTACCGAAAGATCACACTGCCGTGGCGGCCAACGGCGGCTCGGCCTCTTGCGGAGCGTCGGTGTTGTAGTCGGTGCCGACGGTCTCGTCGACACCGCCCTTCGCACCCATCGCCCGTGCGATCACGGTGACCACGACGGCCACCACGAGGTTGGCGACCAGCGCCACGATGCCGACGTAGATCTGCACGGTGGACGCCCCGAACGGGTGCCAACCGAAGATCGACAGCTTGCCAAGCGCCAGCGCTGAACCGCCGAAGTGTCCCTTGCCGGTGGCTGCCGGGATCGTGTACAGCAGGTACACGCCCCAGCCCATGCCGACCACCCAGCCTGCGATCAGAGCCTTGGCCTGCAACCACCGCGTGTAGAGCGCGATGGCCACAGCGGGCAGGGTCTGCAGGATCAGCACGCCGCCGATCAGTTGCAGGTCGATGGAGAACTGCGGGTTGATGGCGATCGCGAAGAGCACCGCACCGAGCTTGACCACCAGGGACGCCAGCTTTGCCTGGCGGCCCTCCTGCTCGACAGTCGCGTTGCGCCGCAGGTAGGTCTTGTAGATGTTGCGGGTCCACAGGTTGGCCGCCGCGATGGACATGATCGCGGCGGGCACCAACGCGCCGATGCCGATCGCGGCGAACGCGATGCCGGCGAACCACGCCGGGAACGTGTGGTTGAACAGTTCCGGGATGATCGTGTTGGTGTCGCCCTTGCTGACCGGCTTGATGCCCGCCGCGAGCGCGACGTAGCCGAGCAGCGCGAGCAGGCCGAGCAGCAGCGAGTACGCCGGCAGCGCGACCATGTTCCGCTTGATCACGGTCCGGCTCCGCGACGCCAGCACGCCGGTGACCGAGTGCGGGTACAGGAACAGCGCGAGCGCCGAGCCGAGCGCCAGCGTCGCGTACTGCAACTGGTTGGTGTTGGTCAGCGTGATCGAGCCGAACGCCTTGCCGGTGGCCGGGTTCGTCTTCTGCAGCGCCGTCTGGGCCTGGTTGAAGATGTGCGCCCAGCCGCCGAAGTGCGTCGGCAGGTAGATGACCGCGACCAGGATCACGATGTAGATCAGGATGTCCTTGACGAACGCGATCAGCGCGGGCGCCCGCAGGCCGGACGAGTACGTGTACACGGCCAGGATGACGAACGCGATGATCAGCGGCAGGTGGCCGAGCACGCCGGTGGTGTTCAGCCCGATGGTGCGCAGCACGGCCTCGATACCGGCCAGTTGCAGCGCGATGTAGGGCATGGTGGCGACGATGCCGGTGATCGCGATCAGGAACGCCAGCAGCGACGAGCCGTACCGGCCCTGCACGAAGTCGGCGGGCGTGACGTAGCCGTGCGTCCGGGACACCGACCACAGCCGCACCACCGGCAGGAACACGATGGGATAGAGCACGACGGTGTAGGGCAGCGCGTAGAAGCCGAGCGCGCCCGCGCCGAACACCAGTGCCGGCACCGCGACGAACGTGTAGGCCGTGTAGAGGTCACCGCCGACCAGGAACCAGGTCACCCACGACCCGAACCGCCGGCCGCCGAGGCCCCACTCCTCGAGTTGGTGCAGGCCGCTGCCCCGGTTCCAGCGGGCCGCCAGGAAGCCGAGCACCGTCACCACGAGAAACAGCACGATGAAGATGGTCAGTTGGGTCACCTGCGAGCCGGTCATGCCCGACCTCCCTCGTCCAGGTCGTCAACACTGAGCCGGTCCGGCGTGGTGGTGTCCACCCGCTGTTTCTTCGTTGCCGCGTAGACGATCCACACGCAGCCGACGCCGACGATCACGAAGGCGAACTGGTACCAGTAGAAGAACGGCAGGCCGCCCAGCGCAGGGTCGGTGTGGTTGAACCAGGGCACGACCAGCATGAGCATGGGCAGCAGCAACAGCAGGTTCCACGGGTTGACGATCAAGCCGGATACTCGGCCGGCACCTTCCTGGGGAGGTGGTGGGGTGTCCGGCGATGGCGTCGTTGGCGTCGAGGGCATCGGTGTCCTCCGGCGGGCTATCGGTCACACCTCTGGATGAGGCGCGTCGCGCGATGCTAGGCCGGGTACGCACAGCCAGTCACTAGATGATGGCCGTTGGACACCAAGGAGATGGTCTAACCGTAACCAAGACCACCATTCGGGACGATCCAGCGGAGTTGTCCACAAGCTGTGGGCCGTTTCATCCACAGATGTGGACAACTTCGTGACTCAACTGGTGACGTGTTCCAGTTCCGCGAACCGAACCCGCAGGTCGGCCGGACCGCGGACGGGGATCGGGTTGGGCATGCCGTCGGCGTGCGCGGGGAACACATCCAGCCAGCCGGTGTGCCGGTCGGTCAGCATCAGCGTGGTGGGCACCAGCGGCCGGCCGGACGCTGTCTCGTCGGAGGGCACGTATTCCCAGTAGCCGTCCTCGCCGGGCCCGGTCCACGGCATGTAGAACCAGCCGGTTCTGGGTGCCAGCAGGTCGCTGACCTGGTCCTCGATCGCGAAGCCGCCCAGCCTCGACTGAATGTCGCCCGCGGCAAGGGCGCGCAGCCACCACGGCGCCGACATGTCCGCGACCACCAGGCGTGCCGAGTTGTACAGGTTGACCACCTGGCTCTCGGGCGCCCGGTGGATCCAGGCTCGGCGCACCTGTGACGGGCGCCGTGCCGCACCGATCGGTCCGGTCGGCTCGACCGCTCGCGACCATTCCAGGTCGATGAGTGGCTCCACCCGAATCGAACGGTCCGTGTCTATGTCGCGACTCGGAGCAGCGACATCGGCGGACCGCGCGTTGGGCGGGGCGTCAGGGTCGAGTACCGCCATCGTTCACCTCCGCAAGGCCCCGCGGTGCCGGGGTCGAAATGACGACTCTGCTATCGAGTTGAGCGCGCCATTGTGCTCGCTGTCACGTTTCTGTGCGAGAGCTCACGCCAATCGGGAGGAACCGTTAACGGCGTGTTCCCAACGTGTTTCCCTTGGCGCGTCGAGGTGACAGCATCGGCAACCCCGCAACTCGACGGCAGGGTGGAAACGGGCCGAGCGGGGGAGATCACGGCCCGCCGCCACGCCGCCGTGTTGGACACGGAGCGTAGTCCACATCTGGGAGAATTCGCCAGAGCCGAACGGGTGACGAAGGCAGATGGCTCAACAAACGGCAGCAGTAGGACTACTCACAGTAGTCCTACTTGCCGATTGCGGCCTCCGCCTCAGCTGGCGCGGACGGCGACCGGTAATCCACTGAATCACCGGTCAGTTGCATGAAAGCCTCTTCCAAGGAACCGCTCTGCGGGCTCAACTCGTGCAGCACGACGTTATTCGCGGCGGCCAGTTCACCAATTGCCGCGCCATTCATTCCGGACACCATGAGAGCCGCTGGCGCCGCGCTCTGGCCGACGTCAGCGGTGGCCGGGCGGACCACGGCGCCGGACTGGGTCAGCAGTGTGGACAACTGGTCCAACTGAGGGCTCCGAACGCGGATCCCGGCGGCACCGGCCTGTTCGATGAACTCGGCGGTGGTGCACTGCGAAATCAACCGACCCCGACCGATCACCACCAAATCCTGCGCCGTCAACGCCATCTCCGACAACAAATGCGACGACACCAACACCGTACGACCCTGCGACGCCAACTCCTGCATGAA
>DASXYT010000317.1:0-20047 GCA_036502345.1 Pseudonocardiaceae bacterium
GTGGGCAGCGAGCCGCCGAGCACGTGGGCCACGATGTAACCGGCCCACATGGCCACCACGATCGCCACGCCACCCATCGTCGGCGTGCCCCGCTTGATCGCGTGCCCCTTCGGGCCCTCCTCGCGGATCTCCTGGCCGAAACCCTGCCGGGAGAACGTCTGGATCAGGTACGGGGTGAAGAGGATCGAGACGAACAGGCCGACGGCGGCCGCGATCAGGATGCCCTTCACGCCACACCACCGGCCGCGAGCAGCGCGTCGGCGACGTGCCACAGGCCGTGCACGTTGGACGCCTTGACCAGTACGACGTCACCCGGCCGCAGTTCGTCCCGCAGCAGCGCGACGGCGGCATCGACGTCCGGCACCAGTACCGACCCCTCTCCCGTTGGCCCCTCCAGGTGCGCGCCCTGGTGCATCGCCTTCGCCTCCTCGCCGATCACCACGAGACGGCTGACGTCCAGCCGGACCGCGAGCTTGCCGATCTCGTCGTGTCCCTCGGCCGCGTCGTCGCCGAGTTCGCCCATGGCGCCGAGTACCGCCCAGCTGCGGCGTGGTTCGCCACCGCCCGCTGTTGCCATGGTGACGAGTGCGCGCAGCGCTGCCCGCATCGACTCCGGATTTGCGTTGTAGGCATCGTTGATCACGGTCACCCCGTCCGGCCGGGTGGTGACCTCCATCCGGCGCCGGGACACCGGCCGGGCAGCGCCCAGGGCGTCGGCGACCTCGGCCAGATCCATACCCAGTTCCAGCGCGATCGCGGCCGTGGTGAGCGCGTTGCCGACGTGGTGCTCGCCGTGCAGGCCGAGTCGGACCTTCGCCTCACCGGCCGGTGTGACCAGCCGGAAGGCGGCCCGCGCCTGCTCGTCGGTGGTCAGGTCGACGGCACGCACGTTGGCAGCGGGCGACTCGCCGGCGAACACCACCCTGGCCGTCGTCCTGGCGGCCATCGCGGCGACCAGCGGGTCGTCGGCGTTCAGCACGGCAAGACCGCCTGCGGCGGCCGACGGCAGCGCCTCCACCAATTCGCCCTTGGCCTGCGCGATCGCCTCACGGGAGCCGAACTCGCCGAGGTGCGACGTGCCCACGTTGAGCACGGCGCCGATCCTGGGTGGCGCGATCCGGCACAGCGCCGCGATGTGGCCGACCCCGCGTGCCGACAGTTCCAGCACCAGGTGCCTGGTCTGCTCGTCCGCGCGCAGCACGGTGTACGGGTGGCCGAGTTCGTTGTTGAACGAGCCGGGCGGCGCCACGGTGGGCCCCAGCCTGCCCAGCACGCCGGCGATCAGGTCCTTGGTCGACGTCTTGCCGGACGACCCGGTCACGCCGACGACAGCCAGCCCACCCGGGGTCAGCCGGTCCACCACGGACCTGGCCAGCGCGGCCAACGCGGCCAGCACAGCGGCACCTGAGCCGTCCGTGTCGCCTGCCAGCGCGTGCGCCCTGGACAGCTGCCACTCCACCGGTGGCACCAGCACCGAGGGCACCGGCACCTCACGGGCGGCCAGCACGCCGACAGCGCCGGCCTCGATCGCCGCCGCCGCGAAGTCATGGCCGTCCACCCGCTCGCCGGGCACGGCGACGAACAGGTCGCCGGGGCCGAGCTTGCGGGAGTCGAACTCGACGTTGCCGGTCACCGTCTCGGTTCCGGTCGCGTTGTGCAGGCGACCACCCACGACGGCCGCCACATCGGCCAGCGTCAACGGAATCATCGGGTCACGCCCTGCGCCGTATGTGCCCTGATCGCCGAAGCCAACTCGTCCCGGTCGGAGAACGGGTGCACCACCCCGGCGACCTCCTGACCCGTCTCGTGTCCCTTGCCTGCCACCACAACCACGTCACCAGGGTGCGCCGACGCCACAGCGTGCTGGATCGCGGCCCTGCGGTCGCCGATCTCGACCACCTCGCCGCGCTGCTCCTCCGGTACCGCGAGCGCACCCGCCAGCATCGCCGCCCGGATCGCGGCCGGGTCCTCGGTGCGCGGGTTGTCGTCGGTGACCACCAGCAGCGCCGAGCGGCGGGCGGCGGCCTCACCCATCAGCGGACGCTTGCCGGCATCCCGGTCGCCGCCGCAGCCCAGCACGGTCAGCACCCGGCCACCCTTACCCGCCCTGGCCAGTTGGGCACGCACCGCGTCCAGCGCCAGCGCCACGGCGGCCGGCTTGTGCGAGTAGTCGACAACCGCGGTGAAGTCCTGGCCGAGGTCCACGCGCTCCATCCGGCCGGGCACGTCCACCTCGGCGAGACCGGCTGCGATGGCGGCGGGCTCGATGCCGACCTGGTGCAGGATGGCGACCGCCAGCAGCGCGTTCGCCACGTTGAACGTGCCGGGCAGGCGCAGCGAGATGTCGATGCGCAGCCGGTCGGGGCCCAGCGCGGTGAACGACTGGCCCCCGTCGTCAGCGGCGGCGACGTCCACGGCGGCCCAGCCGCGCTCGCCGGGCGAGGTGTGCAGCGTGGACACCGCGACCGTGCCCGGCTTGACCAGCCGCCTGCCCCACTCGCTGTCCGTGCACACCACCTCGGTGCGTGACCGGCCGTCGAACAGCCTGGCCTTGGCAGCGAAGTAGTCCTCCATGTCCGGGTGGAAGTCCAGGTGGTCCTGCGACAGGTTGGTGAACGCGCCGACCTCGAACCGGATGCCGGCCACCCGGCCGAGCACCAGTGCGTGGCTGGACACCTCCATCGCCACGTGCGTCACGCCCCGCTCCACCATCACGGCGAGCAGTGCCTGCAGGTCCGGTGCTTCGGGCGTGGTGAGCGCGCTGGGCACGCGTTCGCCGCCGATCCGGGTGCCGATGGTGCCGATCAGGCCCGCGGTCCTGCCGGCGGCGGCCAGGCCGGCGGCCACCATGGCCGTCGTCGTGGTCTTGCCGGACGTGCCGGTCACGCCGAGTACCGCGAGATGGCGGGACGGGTGGCCGTAGATCCGGGACGCCAGCACGCCGAGCACGGCCCTGGGATTGTCGTGCACCAGCAACGGCACGGTCGTGCCCTGCAGTGCCGGGCGGCGGGCGCCGGCCGGGTCGGTGAGCACGGCCGCCGCACCGGCCTCGACCGCGGCGGCGGCGAAGTCGGCGCCGTGCGCCCGGGCACCGGGCAGCGCGGCGAACAGGTCGCCTGCGCGCACGTACTGGGCACGCAGCGTGGCACCGGTGACGGTGGCGGGCGGTGACACGACATCGGCCGGCTGCAGGAGTCTCGCGCCAGCCAACTCGGCCAGGTCGATCAACGCGACCGGCTCGATGCTGGTGGGTCGGGGCGGCATCACGGTGAGGTCGTCCTCCGGAAGGGCAGGCACGTCGCGGAAGGCTACCGGCGCCACCCTGCGTGCTCGCACACTGTCATGGGGCACCGCCGCTACCTCCCTCCGTGGGACGTGTTAATGCGGCGTGACTCTCAGGCCTGCGCCACCAGTGTCATGTACGGCGTGGAGCCGTTGGAGACCGGCAGGTTGTACCGCTGCGCAAGCCAGGAGGCGATGTCGTGGAACAGCGGTGCCGCGGTCTCGCCACCCTCCAGGTCACCGTTGGGTGCATCCAACATGACGCCTACGACGAACCTCGGGTTGTCCGCCGAGAGGATTCCGGCGAAAGTCACCGTGTTCTTCGTGTGGCTGTAGCAGCCGCACGTCGGGTCGATCTGCTGGCCTGTGCCGGTCTTGCCGGAGATCTGGTAGCCGGGCAGCGCGGCCGACGGGGCCGTCGCGTCCTGCGGGAACGGCGCCTTCTGGGTCACGGCCCGCATCATCATCCGGACCGTCTCCGCCGACTTCGCGCTGACCACGCGGATGCCCGCGGGCTGCTTGGTGGCCACCACGGTGCCGTCCGGCTTGGTGACGGTCTTGATGATCCTCGGCGGCACGCGCACACCGTTGTTGGCGATGGCCTGGTACATCCCGGCCATCTGCAGCACGGTCATCGACAGGCCCTGGCCGATCGGCAGGTTGCCGAACGTCGAGCCGGACCACTTGTTCATCGGCGGCACGTAACCCGCGCTCTCGCCCGGCAGTTCGATGCCGGTCTGCTGGCCGATGCCCATCTTGCCGAGCATCGCGTCGTAGCGCTGCGGGCCGACCATCTTGGCCAACTCGTCGGTGCCGATGTTGGACGACTTGGCGAAGATGCCCGTCACGGTCATCTTCCAGTCCGGGTGGATCCAGTCGTCCCGCACGGTCTTGTCGCCGTTCTGGAACACCGTCGGCACGTTGATCACCGTCGTGGGCGTGACAAGACCCTCGTCGATGGCGGCCGCGGCGGTGACCACCTTGTTCACCGAGCCGGGCTCGTACGGCGTGGTGATGGCGGGGTCGCCGACGTTCGCGTTGGTGATCGAGTTCGTGTTGTTCGGGTTGAACGTGGCGTCGTTGGCCAGCGCGTAGACCTCGCCGGTGTGTGCGTCGAGCACCACGGCACTGCCGCGCTTGGCGCCCGTCTTCGCGACGTACTGGGCCAGCTTCTGCTGCACCTCGTACTGCAGGTCCGAGTCGATGGTCAGCTGCACGTCCTCGCCGGGCACCGCCGCCTGCAGCACCCGCTGCGAGTTCGGGATGACCACGGAGTCGTTGCCCTGCTCGGTGTTCGCCACCTCACGGCCGGCCTGGCCCGCCAGTTGACTGTCCATTGCGGACTCCAGGCCGAGCACGCCGTGCACGCCGGGCGTCATGCCGGGATCGGTCCGCCAGTTGGCCATGCCGACCACGTTCGCGGCCACCGGGCCGTCCGGGTACTCCCGCTCGGACCGGACCTCGCTGCCGATCTCCGGGAAGTCACTGGTGATCTGCGCGGCCACCGCCGGATCGACGGTGCGGTCCAGATAGACGAACGAGACGTTGGACCGCAACGCGGTGAGCACCTGCTGCTCGTTGAGCGAGTTGCCGATCAGCCGGTGCATCTCGTCGGCGATGGTCTGGGTGTGCTGCTCGTAGCTGATGCCGGCGTGCTCGGCGGCGACCGACGGGTCGTTCCAGTTCTTGCGCATCGTCTTCGGCTGCGCCGTCAACGCGCGGATGTCCACGTTGAACGCCAGTTCGGTGCCGTCGCGGTCGGTGATGATGCCGCGCTGCGCCGGGATGGTCATCGGGGTCAGCGACTGCTGCTCGGCCTTGGATGCCAGTTCGGGTGCCTGCAAGCCCTGGATGTCGATCAGCTTCAGGCCGGTACCCACCAACGCGATGATCATCACCAGCCGACCGATGATCAGCCTCGGCTTGGAGTTCGACCCGAAGACCGGCCGCCGCCGCCTCGGTCTCGGCGCGGGCGCCTGGCGCCCGGTCGACGGCGCGGGCCTACGCACGGGAGGCGACGGCCGACGGGCGGGGCCGCCGCCCGCGGGTGGCCGCACCATGCGCTCAGCCTCCAGTCGGCGGGGTTGTCGTGGTGGTCGGGTTGGCCGGACTGGACGGCGGTGTCGAGTTGGCCGGCGCCTTCGTCGTGGTCGTCGGTGTCGCGGGCTTGGACGTGACCGGCGGTGGCGGCGGCTCGGCGGCGCTCGGCGTGCCGATCACGGTGACCTTGCCGTTGGTGCCGACCACGAGGTGCGCCGGATCACCGGCCGGGATCATGCCCAGCTGTTGGGCCCGCGCGGCCAGCGACGGCGGCGAGTCCTGTTGGGCCACCTGCTGCTGCAACTGGCCGACCTGGACCGCCAACTGGTTCGTGGTGTTCTTGGCCTGCTCCAGCTTGTACGCGTCAGCGGTGGCCTGGGTGGAGAACCACAGCGTGGCCACCACACCGCCGACCAACAGGGCCATCACGGCCACCACGAACGTGGCCCTGGAGGCCGAGCCCTGCTTGCGCTCGACCTGCGGCTTCGTCGCGGCGTCCGCGCGCGGCGACCGCTGCGCGCGCCGGGCGTAGGCCCGCTCGGCAGCGGCGGACCGACCCCGCCCACCGGTGGTGCGGTCCGGCTGCGCTGCTGGCGGCTTGCCGGTGCCGCGTTCCCGTGGCGGTGGCTGGGTCCTGGTGCGGGTCCGGCTGGCCGGTCCGGCCACCCGTGCGGGAGCTGTCATGCCGCCACCCCGATCCGCTCACCGGCCCGCAGCCGCACGGACGCGGCCCTCGGGTTGTCCTCGATCTCGGCTGTGTCGGCCTGTTCCGCACCCCTGGTCAGCAGGCGCAGGCGAGGCCCGTGACCGGGCAGTTCGACCGGCAACCCGGCCGGGGTGCGGGATCGCGCCCAGTCGGCGAACACCCGCTTCACGATCCGGTCCTCAAGGGACTGGTAGCTCTCCACGGCGATCCGGCCGCCGATCGCCAGCGACTCCAGGGCGGCCGGGATCGCCCTGCCCAGCACGTCCAGTTCGCCGTTGACCTCGATGCGCAGCGCCTGGAAGGTGCGCTTGGCAGGGTGGCCCCCGGTCCTGCGGGTGGCAGCGGGTACCGCCGCGTACAGCAGTTCGACGAGGCGGGCACTGGTGGTGAACGGCTCGTCGGCGCGCGCGGCGGCGACGGCACCGGCGATCCGGCCCGCGAACCGTTCCTCGCCGTACTCGCGCAGGATCCTGGCCAGGTCGGCCACCGGGTAGGTGTTCAGCACGTCGGCTGCCGTCTTGCCGACACCGGGATTCATCCGCATGTCCAGCGGGGAGTCCTTGGAGTAGGCGAAACCACGGTCGGCCTCGTCCAGTTGCATGGAGGAGACGCCGAGGTCGAACAGCACGCCGTGCACCTCGGGCAGGCCGAGATCGGCCAGTACCTCGGGAAGTTCGTCGTAGACGGCGTGCACCAGGTGCACGCGATCGCCGTGTCTGGCCAGCCGGTCCCGGGAGCGCTCCAGCGCGGCGGAGTCCCTGTCGATGCCGACGAGGGTCAACCGGGGGTGGGCGCTCAGCAGGGCGTCGGCGTGGCCGCCGAGCCCGAGGGTGGCGTCGACGCAGACGGCGGACGGCGCTTCGAGGGCGGGCGCGAGCAGGGCCAACACCCGATCCAGCAACACCGGCACATGCCGGGGCTGGTGTTGATCTGACAGGTCAGCCACTGATGACACCCCCCTCACTCCTTCAACCACCGCGTCCCTCCGCCGGAAGGGCACCACCTGCCGCGGCTACGGCCGTACACCGGACCTTCTGCGTTGTGTCCCCCCGGACACCTCGACCCGCACGGGCCGGCAGGGTTGATCGGATGCAGTCAGGTCCCCGCCCGCCCGTCGAACCTGGCGCCGGGGAAGTTGCGTCAGGGCCGATAGCCGAGCGGACAGAGGCCAAACGGCATCCGCTCATCCGGTGCGGCCCGCACACTCCTCGGGCCGCCGACCGGTCAGAACACGCCGGGCAGTACCTCCTCCTGTGCCTGCGAGTAGCTGTCCTCGTGTTCGTCGAGGTACCGCTGCCACGCCTCGGAATCCCAGATCTCCAGCCGGGTGATCGCGCCGATGACCACGCACTCCTTGGCCAAGCCGGCGTAGCGACGCAACTCCGTGGCGATGGAGATCCGTCCCTGGCTGTCCGGTCGCTGCTCGTCGGTACCGGCGAACAGGTAACGCTGGTAGGCCCGGACCGCCTCGTTGGTGAACGGTGCATCCGCGACCTTGCGTGCCATCTGCTCGAACTCGGCCCTGGGAAACACGTACAGGCAGTGGTCCTGGCCCTTGGTGACCATGAGACCCCCCGCGAGTGCGTCCCGGAACTTCGCCGGCAGCGTGAGCCGCCCCTTGTCGTCGAGCTTGGGAGTGTGCGTGCCGAGAAACATTTCGGCCCCCACCTCCCCACTGGTCCGAGGGACCAGCCATGGAGCCCCCGTCTGCCCCACTTGCCGCCACAGTACCCCACTTTTCACCACAGTCAACGGCTCAAAGCGGGGGGGCCATCCCCCAATGGGGGCGTTTCCGCAGGTAGCGGCGGTGGGGTGAGGTGGGGCGCCGGTGGGGGCCGCTGACGCATCCAACCGCATCGTGGGGCTGCCGGACCGGGTCAGACCGGCCGAACTGCCCGATTCGGGCCGACGCTCCGGACGTCCGGGGTGGACCGTGGGGACAAGTGGTGACGCCAGGAACCATGGGAGCCGACCACGTTGGCCGCTGTTCGTGGCAGGCTGTAAATCGAACCCCGGTCAACCCCCGGTCAATCGAGACGAGCAGGTGGCGGACGACGCGTCCGCCGGCCCGACGCCTCACCACGACACGGCGGTACGGCACAAGTGCCCCGACGATCAACCGGTCGTCGACGAACGCCCCAGGAGGTCGAGTGACATCGACTAGCCGCCCTGCCGCGCTGCACGACCCAGGCGCTACCAACAACAACCATGTGCCTGCCGCGACCGCGGCCGAGACAACCGCGAGCACAGCTCCGGTCCGACTCGACGCCGCACTGGCTGAGTTGCACGCCGTCACGCAGCGTATCGGCACCAATATCGAACGTGTTCTGGTCGGCAAGCCCGACGTGGTACGCATCTCGCTGGTCACCCTGCTGGCGGAGGGTCACCTGCTGGTCGAGGACGTGCCAGGAGTCGGCAAGACATCGCTGGCCAAGGCGCTGGCGAAGTCCATCGACTGCACGGTCAACCGCATCCAGTTCACCCCGGACCTACTGCCCAGCGACATCACCGGTGTCTCGATCTACAACCGGCAGACGATGGGCTTCGAGTTCCGGACCGGACCGGTGTTCGCCAACATCGTGGTCGGCGACGAGATCAACAGGGCGTCGCCGAAGACCCAGTCCGCCCTCCTGGAGTGCATGGAGGAACGACAGGTCACGGTGGACGGCACCGCGTACCACCTGGACGCGCCGTTCATGGTGATCGCCACCCAGAACCCGATCGAGATGGAGGGCACCTACCCGCTGCCCGAGGCCCAGCGCGACCGGTTCACCACGCGTGTGTCCATCGGCTACCCGGACCCACAGGCCGAACTGGCCATGGTGGACGAACACGCGGGCGCCGACCCGATGGCCGAGTTGCAGCCGGTGTCCAACGCCGCGCAGATCGCCAGCCTGATCACCACGGTCCGGCAGATCCACCTGGCGCCGGAGATCCGCAAGTACGCGGTGGACCTGGTGTCGGCGACCCGCAGGCTGCCCGACGTCCGGCTCGGCGCGTCGCCGAGGTCCACCCTGCACCTGGTGCGCGCTGCCCGCGCGCAGGCCGCGCTGGCCGGCCGGGACTTCGTGGTGCCGGACGACATCCACGCCGTGGCCATCCCCGTGCTGGCGCACCGACTGGTGCTCTCCGCCGAGGCGCAGGCCGCCCGCCGAGCCGCACCGGAACTGGTGCGTGCGCTGCTGCAGCGGGTGCCGGTGCCGCAAGGCACGCTCGACCCGTCCGCCCGATGGGCGGCCGGGATGCGTAACCCGCGGTGACAGCCGCCAGAACTGCGGAGTGATGCGATGCGTGGTGCGCTGTCCGGCCTGACCACCCGGGGTCGTTGTCTGCTGGCCGCCGGCATCGCGGCCGCGTTGTGCGCGGCAGTGCTGAACGAGCGTGACCTGTTACGGGTTGCCGTGTTCATCGTGGCCCTGCCGCTGTTGTCCGCCGGGTTGGCGGCCAGCGCCAGGGTCGGCCTGTCCGCCCGTCGGCACCTGCTGCCGGCCAGGGTGCCGGCCGGTGACGACTCGGACGTCGTCCTCGAGGTGCACGCGCACGGCCAGGTGCCGGCCGGTGGCCTGCTGCTGGAGGACGGTGTGCCCTACACGCTGGGTGGCCGGCCCCGGTTCGTGGTGGAACGGCTGCGCAGGCGGGGCACCGCCCGGCTCGGCTACCGGGTGCACCCGACGATGCGTGGCGTACACCAACTCGGCCCGCTGCGGGCCAGGATCACCGACCCGTTCGGGCTGGCCGAGTTCGAACGCGAACTGGCAGGCCAGAGCCGGGTCGTCGTGGTGCCCAGGACGGTGCCGCTGAGCGGCATGCCCGGCGGCTCGGGGACCGGCGTCGGTGACGACGGATCGGTTCGGCTGCGCTCCGGCCAGGGCGAGGACGACGCCGTCGTCCGGCAGTACCGGCAGGGCGACGACCTGCGCAGGGTGCACTGGCGCTCGACGGCCCGGCGGGACGAGCTGATGGTCCGGGTCGAGGAACGGCCGTGGCGCGGCGGCACGACGGTGCTGCTGGACCGCAGGCTGCCAGCGCATCGCGGTACCGGCCCGACCGCCAGCCTGGAGTGGGCGGTCAGCATGTGCGGCAGCATCTGCCTGCACCTGCACCGCTGCGGCCAACAGGTCCGGCTGGTCGCCGAGGACGGTCAGATCCTGGTCGGCGACAACGCGGAGACCGGCTACAGCGACGACGTCGTACTGGACTCGCTGGCCATGCTGGCGCCGACGCACCGCAAGGACCTGGCGTGCGGGGTGGACCCCGGCGCAGGGCACGAACTGATCGCGATCCTCGGCTCGATCGGCACCACGGAGGCCGCCGAGCTGGCCAGGGTCCGCTCCCGACGCGCCCGCAGCCTCGCCGTGCTGCTGGACGTGTCCAGCTGGTCCGGTGCCGGCGAGGGCCGGGGCGCCGACCCGAACGAGGGCGCCGAACTGCTGCGTGAGTCGGGGTGGGGCGTCGTGGTGGCCAGTCGGGGCGCCGACATGGCCCCTGTGTGGACGGACCTGTGCCGGATCGGTGCGGCACGCGCGAGGACGGCCCAGGGAGGGACCTGGTGAGCAGCGACACGGCCAATCCGGCCAACTGGCAGGCCGAGAGCTGGCGGCCGACGGGTGGCCAGCCCACCCAGCAGGCCCCCGAGCGGCCGCCGACCGGTCCACCGCCGGGCGGCCGACGCCCGACCCAGCCTCCGACGGCCGGCCGTCGTCCACCGACCAGGGCCAACGGCCCAACGGCCGGTTCGACGCTGGCCATGCCGGCGATGGCCGCGCTCGCGTGCATCTGCGCCGGTACCGCGATCACCGGCACGGTCTCCGGGCTCGGCTGGCTGTCCTACGTCGTCGTGGTGGTCGTCGTGATGGCGGCGTCCGGCACGGCGCTGCGTGCGCTGCGGGTACCGCCGCCGCTGATCTGGATCGGCCAGCTGTTCGTGCTGCTCTGCCTGGCCGTCACGCTGTTCACCAACACCGGCGTACTGGTCGTGTTACCTGGTCCGACCGCGCTGCACGATCTGGGCACCGTGCTCGGCCAGGCCGGCACCGACATCCAGACCGGCGTCCCGCCGGTCACCGCCGACCAGGCGATCCTCTGTCTCGTCATGCTGTCCATGGGCCTGGTCGCGGTGGCCGTGGACACCCTCGCGGTGACCATGAAGGTGCCGGCCGCAGCCGGTCTCGTCCTGCTGTGTGTCTACGCGGTGCCGGCGTCCCTGGACGACAGCCTGCTGCCGTGGTGGAGCTTCGTGTTCGGCGCGGCCGCGTTCACCGTGATGCTGGCCGTGGACGGCGTGCAGCGGCACCAGGCCTGGCGCGGCAAACTCGGGCTACCCGCGGTGGCCACCACCGGCGTCGCCCCGGCCACCGTCGCCGTGACGGCCGTCGGCCTGGTCGCCGCCCTGTTCATCGGCGGCACATTCACCCTGATCGGCACCGTCGGCAGGCTGCCCGGTGACACCAGCGGCGACGTCGGGCCCGGCCAGCTGGGCATCAAGCCGTTCACGGTGCTGTCCGGATTGCTTGATCAGAAGGCCACCACCGAACTGTTCGACGTGAGCGGCCTGCCGGCGACTCCTCCTTATCTACAGGCGCTGACCCTGGACGACTACGAGGCGGACAAGGGCTGGGTGCGCGGTACGCAGATGCCGGCCGGTGTCCCCGCGGACGCGCGCCGCCTGCCGTTGGCCCCCGGCCAGCAGAGCACCGACCCGACCACCAAGGTCACCATCAACGCGGTCAACTGGTCGGACGTCTGGCTGCCGGTCTACGGCATGCCGAGCAACATCCAGGGCATCTCGTCGGACTACCGGTACGACAAGGACTCCGGGATCGTCTACAGCGAGCAGACCCGCAAGCCGGACAACTACGTCGAGCGAGCCGACCTGACCGAGCCGACAGCCACCGAACTGCGCGTCGCGGGTGCCGACTACAACCAGGTCGCCGCGAAGTACAGCAAGATCATCGGCGTCGACCCGCGCGTCGAGAACCTCGCCCGGCAGATCACCGCGGGCGACGACAACGAGTTCGACATGGCGCAGGACATCTACAACTACTTCCGGTCGCCCGCCAACGGCTTCACCTACAGCATCAAGACGGCACCGCCCACCACCGGCGACCCGCTCGTGGACTTCCTGTTCTACGGCAAAACTGGTTTCTGCGAGCAGTACGCGTCGGCCATGGGCGCCATGCTGCGCACGCTGGGCCTGCCGACCAGGGTGGCGATCGGCTTCACCGACGGCTTCCCGTCCAGCAGCGGCGTACGGACGATCACGTCGCAGGACGCACACGCGTGGGACGAGGTCTACTTCCCCGGCTACGGCTGGATCACCTTCGACCCGACGCCGCTGAGCGACGGCCGCGCCCAGGTGCCCGGCTTCCTGACCCCGTCGAAGAACAACGGCAGCAGCAACCTGGGTCGGCAGAACCCTGGCGAGTCGCCCGGCAACCCGAGCATCGCGCCCAAGGTGCCGGAGAAGCAGCCGGAGCAGGTCGGCGCCCCACTGGACCTGGCGGTGAACGCCAAGTCCGGCCCGCCGCCGGTCTGGCAGTTCGGCACGGTGCTCGGCCTGCTGTTGGTCGCCGGTGCGAGCACATACCTGGGGCGCCGCCGTGGATCGACCGCCCCGGCTGTTCGCTTCTGGCGTGGCTTGGCGGCGGTGGCGTGGAGCCTGATGGTGTTCTTCGCGGTCGCGCTGCTGTCCTGGTGGCTGGCTGTGTTGGTGGCCGTGCTCGGGATGGCGGCAGCGCCTTCGGTGATCCGAGGTTGGCGCAGGAGAACGCACCACAGGGCCGTGGTCGGCCGAGGACCGGGCGCCGCGAACGCGGCCTGGTCGGAACTGCTGGCCGAGTCCTGGGACCGGGGCACCGAGATCCAGCGCGGTGACACGTTGCGGGTGGCTGCGAACCGGATGGTTCGCGAACATGGCCTGGACAACGACGGCAAGGACAGCCTGCGCACTCTCGTCGGTGAGGTGGAGCGCTCCTGGTACGGGAGCCCTCGGCCGGCAGGTCCGGACCAGCAGCCGACGTCGCCTGCTGTGGTCGATTCGTTCGATCGGGTCAGGGGCAGCCTGCACCGCAGCTCGCCACTGGCCTGGCGGGCGAAGCTGTTGCCCAGGTCGGTACTGCGGCCGATGCGGGACCGGTCCAAGGACAGCACGGACAGCACCGACAACGGCAACGGCGCCACGTAGGCGACAGGACGACGCAGCGGCCCGGGATGGCTTCTCGGTATCGGAGAGCCATCCCGGGCCGTTGCCGTGTCCTGGGACGGGGTGTGTCGACCATCGGGACCGGTGTGTCGACCACCGGCGCGAGTCGCCCACCAGAGCGGATGAGTCGACCGCCAGAGCGGACGAGTCAACTGTTGCGGCGGCCGAGTCGCCCACCAGCAACGGCGTGTCGACCACCAGCGCGTGTGTGTCGCCCTCCAGCGGCGATGTGTCGGCTGTCAGCGCGGCCGAGTCGCCCGCCAGAGTCGGCGAGTCGCCCGCAGGCGCGGGCGTGTCGACTGTCGGGGTGGTCGAGTCGTCCGCCAGCGCGTATGTGTCGACTGGCGGGGCGGCGAGTCACCCACCAGCGAGGGCGTGCCGGCCACCGACGCGGGCGAGTCGACCGCCGGAGCGGGTGTGTCGACCGCCAGGGTGGCCGAGTCGCCCGCCAGCGTGCGTGTGCCGACCGCCAGGGCGGCCCAGTCGCCCACCAGCGTGCGTGAGTCGACCGCCAGGGCGGGCGAGTCGCCCGCCAGCAACGGCGTGTCGACCACGGGCGCGGGTGTGTCGACCGCCAGGGTGGCCGAGTCGCCCACCGGCGCGCGCGGGTCGGCCGCCGGCGTGCGTGTGCCGACCGCCGGGGCAGCCGAGTCGCCCACCAGCGTCGGTGTGTCGACCGCTCGGGCCGTTGAGTCGGCTGTCTGCGTGGGTGTGTCGACCTCGGGGCTGCGGCTTACTCGATCGTGCTGACCTTGGTCTCGTAACGCGGACGAGGGCCGCCACTGGCAGCCCTCGTCACCCGCTGGACACAATTCGACGCCGCTCCGTGTTGCTCAGCGACGTCGGATGGTGGGCGGTCCGCGGCGAGCCGCGGACCCATGCCCCTCGTTATTCGCCTTCGAAGCGCCTGCGGAAGCGCTCCTCCATGCGTTGGGTGAACCCGCTGCGATGCGGCTTCGTCTCCTCGCGTCCGTCGGCTCCGCTGGACACGTCACCGTGCCGCATCGCGGCCCAGGTCAGCACCGCACCGACGAACATCATCAGGAAACCGACGACGCTCACGACGGGGATGGCGAACACCTTCAACGGCACGAGCATTCCACACACGAGCAACGCGATACCCAGCACGAACAGGGTGATCCCCTGAATGCGCCGACGCCGGGATGGGCGCAGTCGCGCACCTCGAATGGTGGACGCGAACTTCGGGTCCTCGGCGTAGAGCGCGCGCTCGATCTGGTCGAACAGCCGCTGCTCGTGCTCGGAGAGTGGCATGGCTCCTCCTCCGGCACTGCTGTCGTAGGCGCCGGGTGCATCCGTCGCACCGGGCGGGCGCCCCGCCCTGGGGTCGTCACAACAAGGATACGATCCGGAAGGTCCCTCGACTACCCGATGCCGCATCCTGAGCCGGCAATGCGACGAACGACATTCTGTTGGGCTATGAGCGGTACATAGACAACGGGATCAATCCGGCATATCGGACCGGCTGGGTTGACGGCCGAAACTGATCAGTGCTCCATCCGGTCGACTCACTTCCAACGGAAGTGGACGAACAGCCTGCCGAAGTTCTTCGAGTCCTTCTCCACCCGGTGGTAGAGCGCCTTGACGTCCTTCTGCTCAAGGAACCGCAGCACGTGCTTCTTCAGCTGCCCGGAGCCCTTCCCCGGGATGATCTCGACGAGGGTGGCCTTCTTGGCCACCGCCTCGTCGATGATCGCCCGCAGCGCCCTGTCGATGTCGCCGCCGCGGTTGTAGATGTCGTGCAGGTCGAGCTTGAGCTTCATGACCCGGGCCGGGGCCCGGTCAGCGGGTCTTGCCGGCCGGTGCCTTTCGGGCGCGGGTCGCTGTGGACGCGGCGGTCCTCGGGGTCTTGGCGGTCGCTGCCTTCGCGGCACCAGCCTTCTTGGCGGTCGTCGCCTTCGCCGCAGCAGGCTTCGCGGTCGTCGCCTTCGCGGTCGTCGCCTTCGCGGTCGTGGTCTTGGCGGTGGTGGCCTTCGCCGCCGTCGTCTTCGTCTTCGCTGCCGTGGCGCGCGTCGTCCTGGCCGCCGTCTTCGCAGCCGCGGGCTTGGCGGCAGCGGGCTTGGCGGCAGCGGCCCTGGTCGCCTTCGTGGCGGGCTTGGCAGCGGCCTTCGCACCCCTCGGGGTCCTCGTCGCGGCGGGCTTGGCCGTCGTCTTGGCCGTGGCCTTCGGCGCCGTCCGGCTGGCCGCCGCGGTCTTCGCCGGAGCGGCAGCGGCCTTCCTGGCGGTACGAGCGGGCTTCGCGACGAGCGTGGTCGGCGCGCTCACGATGGCCCGCGCACCACGGCCTGCGGCGCGGAAGGCGTCGACTATGTGCGACGGGATTCGGCCGCGCTCAGCCAGCTGGTGACCCTGTTCCCTGGCCCACTCGCGGATCGCGGGACCGTCGTTGCCGGCGCCCGTGGCACTCGTGCCGACCGACGCGCCGCGCTTGGCCCTGCCACCGGTACGCCGAGCCGCCGCCACGTAACCGGCCAGGCCGTCCCGCAACTTGGCGGCGTTCGCCTCATTCAGATCAATCTGGTACGTCACCCGATCGAGAGAAAAGGTGACCGTAGCCACATCCTCGCCAGGCAAACCGTCCAGGTCGTCGACAAGTCGCACAAGCACCTTGCGTGCCATGGTTTCTCACTCTCTCAAACACGCGTCCGAGGGCCTACCGAAAGGTGAGCTGGCTCGGCCTGTCCGGTGGATACGAAACCAGGATAGCGGCACAATCGCAAAAAGTGGGTAATCGGGTTTCGCTGAACCGTCGGTGTCGACCCGGTGATCCTCCGCAATCAGGTCCGAGAACGCAGGACAACGTCGCCGACAACGCCGTCGACATCATCCCCCAGTCCACATCAGCCGATCGACTTCTCAGCCCCTACACAGGTTGGGGTCGACAGGAAACGTGGCGCGGACAAGGAATGGGCAACGACCCGACACCGCCGCCGGGTTTGCCGTGGATCTGCTCCGACCCGATGGGGGTGGCCGCGCATTCACGTTCCGATCGGTGTCGATGATTGCCCCGGCCCGTGCCGTCCGGTGTCCACGGAGCGGAACGTTCGGGCGCGTCCGTCGGTGATTGACAAACCGGAGAGCCGTGCCGATTTGTCGGAATGAACGACCGCAACGCGGAAGCGGCGCATGGCTTCCGTCCACTGTGGACATCACTAACCATGTTGGTTCGCTTGGAAACAAGGACAATGCGGGCCGACGGGTCCAACCGCCCTCGTCCGGTGCTTTGTCCCCCGACCGGGAGGCTTTCCGGTTATTTCCGGTCGGGAGCCCCGTCGATCAGGCTGGCCGGCCGGATCGCCGCCGTGCCGAACCGGGAACGAGCCTGGTCGGCAGCCAGGTCCGCGTCCCGCCAGCCGTGCTCGGGAGCGTCCAATGCCAACTGCTCGCCGCCGCCCGCCACCGCGGTCAGCTGTTCCATCCTGACCCCGATCAGCCGGACGGCACCGGACGGGACCTGTTCGAGCAGCAGCCGGCACGCGGTGCGGTAGATCTCCTGCGTCACGTCGGTGGCCACGGACAACGTGCGAGAGCGGGTGATCGTGGTGAAGTCGGCGAACCTGACCTTGATCGACACGGTCCGCCCGGCCACCCCGCGCGACCGCAGCGTGGCCGCCGTCCGCTCGGCCAGCCGCAACAACTCGCGACGCAGCAGGTCCCGGTCGTGGTGGTCGACGTCGAACGTCTCCTCGGCGCCGATCGACTTGTCCACCGACTCCGCGACGACTGCCCTGCTGTCGTGCCCGTTGGCCAGTGCGTGCAGGTGCTCGGCGGCCGCCACGCCGATCGCCTTGCGCAGCCGCGGCAACTGGCTGGCCGCGATGTCGGCGACGGTGGTCAGGCCGACCCTGGCCAACTGCTCCGCCGTGCGCGCGCCGACGCCCCACAGCGCGGACACCGGCAGCGGGTGCAGGAATTCCAGTGAATCGGCCTTCGGCACCACCAGCATGCCGTCCGGTTTGGCCATGCCGGACGCCAGCTTGGCCAGGAACTTGGTCGACGCGACACCGACCGAACAGGAGATCCGGTGTTCGGCGACCACCTGCTCGCGAATCAGCCTGCCGAGTTGGGTCGGCGACATCCTGGTGCGGCGCAGTGCCCCTGACACGTCCAGGAACGCCTCGTCCAGGCTCAGCGGCTCGACGAGTGGGGTCAGCTCCCGGAAGATGCCCATGACGCCCTGGGACACCTCGTGGTAGGCCGTGAAGTTCGGCGGCAGGTACACGGCCTGCGGGCACAGCCGGCGAGCCGAGGACGTCGGCATCGCGGAACGCACACCGAACCGGCGGGCCGGATAGTTGGCCGAGGAGACCACGCCGCGTGGGCCGATGCCGCCGACCACCACGGGCCGGTTGTGCAACTCGGGCCGGTCCCGGATCTCCACGGACGCGTAGAAGGCGTCCATGTCGACGTGCAGAATGGCGCAGCCGTCGTCCTGCGGCCAACTGGCCGGATCGGACTCGTCCACCAGGTATTTGCCGGCGGTGTCACGCGGCAGCCCGCCACTCCTACCCACAGCCGCAGTGTAACCAGGCGGACCGACGGTTTCCGGTGCTCAGCCGGGCTACGCGAGTCAGGCGGTCCGGCGGCCCAGCGCGTGCAGCCGGGCGGCAACGTCCCGCAACGGCGGTCGGCTGGCTGCCGCGAGTTCCAGCTGTGCCAACGCTTCCACCGCGCCGGGACTGGATTCCAGCACCGCGCCGGGCACCAGGTCGGACACCAGCCCGTGGCCCTGCAGCACCTCGACGGAGAGCCCGGCGCCGGCCAGCACGTCGGCAAGTCCGGCCACGTCGAACCGCCTGCGGACCGACTCGCCTGCCCCGTCCAGTTGCCCCGACTCGTCGTCCAGCAGGCGCAGCGCGTCCACCAGCCGGCCAGCGATCGCCTTCTGCAGCACGGCCCCGTAGCGGTTGGCCACCAGCACCGACACGGCCCCGCCCGGCGCGCACGCCGAGGTGAGCGCCGCGACGGCCACGGCGACGTCGTCCACCTCTTCCAGCACGCCGTGACCGAGCACCAGGTCCGCGGCACCGGCGGGCACCAGCCGGGCCAGCGCGTCGGTGTCGCCCTGCACCGGGGTGATCCGGTCGGAGACACCGGCGTCCTCGGCCCGCCGGTGCAGCGTGGCCAGTGCGTTGGGGCTCGGTTCGACGACGGTCACCACGCAGCCGGCCAGGGCCAGCGGCACCGCCCACACACCGCTGCCGCCGCCCACGTCCAGCACGACGGGTGACCCGCCGCCCCGCCGGCCCCGGGCGGCCGCCACCTCGGTTTCGAGCACGCGGTACACCGCGTCCGGTCGCATGGCGCGCAGTCTAGGTCCAGGCCAGCCATGCCGCGGCCGGCAGGTCGCGAGGCCAGCACTCCTTTAGCAACGAACGTTGCGAAAGAGTCCTTGTTGAGGTTACCGTGGCCAGATGGCGGACGAGCTGCACCCGAGGATCAGGGACCCCAAACGCTTGCGAGCGCTGTCGCATCCGTTGCGGTGGAAGATGATCAAACTGATCGGCTCCGAGGAGACGGCCACCGCGACCCGGTGCGCCGAGGTGCTCGGCGAGAGCGTGGCCAGTTGCTCGTACCACCTGAACATGCTCGCCAAGTACGACTTCGTCGAGGAGGCGGAAGGCGGCCAGGGCCGGGAGAAGCCGTGGAAGCTGGTCAGCAGGGACCAGTCGTTCAGCACCGAGGGCCTGGACGAGGAGGGTCAACTGGCGGCCGAGGCGGCCATGGAGGCGTTCCTGGAGCAGGAGTTCGAGTCGATCAGGACGGCGAACCGCCGTGCCGAGAGAGCGCCGGAGGAGTGGCGTGACGCCCTCAACCTGCGGTCCACGTCCTTCTACGTCACCGCGGCCGAGGCCATCGAGGTGATCGCCAAGGTCGGCGAGTTGCTGGACCAGTACCAGGAGCGCTGGGAGAAGCCGGAACTGCGCCCGGAAGGTGCCCGTCAACTGCGGGTCTTCCTCACCTCGATGCTCAACTCACAGCTGCCGGACCAGTGACATGAGCGTCCTGCGGGACCACCGCTTCCGCCGATTACTGGTCGGGCAGGTGGTGTCCAGCGTCGCCGTCAGCGCGCTCTACCTGGCCCTGGGTATCTGGGCCAAGGACCTGACACACAGCAACGCGTTGGCGGGCTGCGTGTTCCTGGCGCTCGGCGTGCCGTCGCTGCTGTCGCCGCTGGGCGGCCACCTGATCGACAGGGTGCGGCGCCGCAAGCCGCTGCTGATCATCACCAACGCGGCGCTCGGCGCCGTCGTGCTCACCCTGCTGGCCGTGCACGGGCGGCCACAGCTGTGGCTGATCTACGCGGTGGCCGCGGCCACCGGCCTGGCCACCGACGTGCTCAACTCCAGCCGCAGCGCGCTGCTCAAGGACATGATCTCCGACGAGGACCTCGGCCCGGCCAACGCACTGCTGCAGACGATGAGCCAGGGCACCCGGTTGCTCTCCCCACTGCTCGGCGCCGGCATGTACACGCTGCTCGGCGGGCACGGGCTGGCGATCGTCGTGACCTCGCTGTTCGGTGTCGCGGCGCTCGCGCTCAGCGCGGTCCGGGTCACCGAGTCCGAACCGGAGTCGCACGCCGGTATTCGCCTGCGCACCGAGTTGATGGCCGGCTTCCGCCACGTCAGGTCGGTGCCGCTGCTGCTGCAACTGGCCGTCGTCGGCGCGCTGGCGTTCGGTGTCGTCGGGCTGTTCGAGACCGTCGGCTTCGCCATCGTGGACCAGGGCCTGCACCGGACACCGTCGTTCTACGGCGTGATCGACACCGTGCAGGGCGTAGGAGCGGCGGGCGGCGGGAT
>DASXYT010000318.1:0-32731 GCA_036502345.1 Pseudonocardiaceae bacterium
CGTGAACGACCCCGGCGAGGGCACCCAGGCCAAACGGCGCGGCCACGCCGTCGTCATCGACCACCTGATCCCGCCGATGGCGCGTGCCGACACCTACGGTGACCTGGCCAAACTCGAACAGCTGCTGGACGAGTACGCCACAGTGCAGGCGCTGGACCCGGACAAGCTACCGGTCGTGCGGGCGCAGGTGTGGGAACTGGTCACGGCGGCATCGCTGCACCACGACCTGCACACCGAAGCCCAGCCAGACGCTGCCGAGTTCGACGATTTCGTGCTGCACGTCGACGGATATCTGTGTGAGATCAAGGACGTGCAGATTCGGGACGGACTGCACATTCTGGGCAGGGCGCCGGTCGGCGAGGAATTGGTCAACGACGTGCTCGCGGTGCTGCGGGCCCGTCAGGTGTTCGGTGGCAAGGTAGGCGCGCTGCCCGGCCTGCGTGCCGCACTGGCTGTCCACTTCGGACTTGACGAGCAGGAACTGTTGACCGAACCGGGTGCGGCGGCGAAGGTCCCCGACTCGCTGACCGCCGTGGTGGACGGGCCGTCACACACCGGATCCGACGTCGTCGACCTGCTGGAGTCGTTGGCCCGCAAGCTCGTGATCGGCACACAGACACTCGGCTGGCAGGCGGAGAGTGTGCCGTCCGTCGTCACGGAGGTCATCGGCGACGACGTGCCCGACGTGGCCGCGGTGCTGCGGTTCGCGTGTGTCGAGTTGGTGCCCCGGTTGGCCCGCACCACCGACGAGATCCGCAACCTGCTCGGCGCGCTGGACGGCCGGTTCGTGCCGCCCGGCCCGTCCGGCTCACCGACACGTGGGCTGGTGTCGGTGCTGCCCACCGGCCGCAACTTCTACTCCGTGGATCCCAAGGCAATACCGTCGCGCAACGCGTTCGACACCGGCAGTGCGCTGGCCGACTCGCTGCTCGCCAGGCACCGTGCCGACGCCGGGGAGTGGCCGCGCAGTGTCGGGCTCACCGTGTGGGGCACGTCGGCCATGCGTACCCAGGGCGACGACATCGCGGAACTGTTGTGGCTGCTGGGCACCCGGCCGCGCTGGGATGCGGCGTCGAGGCGGGTCACCGGGTTCGACATCGTGCCGCTGGCCGAACTAGGCAGGCCGAGAATCGACATAGTTGTCCGAATTTCCGGTTTCTTCCGGGACGCTTTCCCGCAGATCGTGACCCTCTTGGACGACGCCATCAGTGCGGTGGCCCGCCTGGACGAGCCTGATGCCGACAACTATGTGGCCGCCCACTACCGGGCCGATCTGGCCGGGCATGGCGATTCGCGACGGGCGTCGACCAGAATCTTCGGGTCGAAACCGGGTGCTTACGGTGCCGGCCTGCTGCCGCTGATCGACGCGCGGAACTGGCGGGACGACGGCGATCTGGCCGAGGTGTACGCGACGTGGGGCGGCTACGCGTACGGCACCGGCCTGGACGGCAGGCCGGCGCGGGACGACATGGAGACCGCGTACCGCCGGATTCAGGTCGCTGCGAAGAATGTCGACACCCGCGAACACGACATTGCGGATTCCGACGACTATTTCCAGTACCACGGCGGCATGGTCGCCATGGTGCGGTCGCTCACCGGCGACAACCCGGCCGCCTACGTCGGCGACTCGGCAGTCCCGCACGCCGTGCGCACCCGCACGCTCGGTGAGGAGACCAAGCGGGTGTTCCGCGCCAGGGTGGTCAACCCGAGGTGGATCGCGGCGATGCGCAGGCACGGCTACAAGGGCGCGTTCGAGCTGGCGGCCACCGTGGACTACCTGTTCGGCTTCGACGCCACAGCCGGCGTGGTGGACGACTGGATGTACGGCCAACTGGCGGAAAGCTACGTCTTCGACGACGAGGTCCGCGACTTCATGCGCCAGTCCAACCCGTGGGCGCTGCGGGGCGTCACCGAGCGGCTGCTGGAAGCGGCCGAGCGTGGCCTGTGGGCGGAACCCGACCCGGACACGCTCGACCGCCTGCGTGCTGTGTACCTCGATCTGGAAGGTGAACTGGAGGGCTGAGGGCTCGGCTGTGGTATCTACGTGAGGTGAGCCCCTACCCCGTATCCGCTGTCCTGCATCGCGAGTGGGCAGTCGACCTGACTCCGGAACGCCTCTACGCCCTGCTGCGGCTGCGGGTCGAAGTGTTCGTCATCGAGCAGGAGTGCCCCTATCCGGAGCTGGACGGGCGGGACCTCGAACCGGCCACCAGGCACTTCTGGATCGCGTCCGACACCGATGCGGACCTGCCGCTGGCGTATCTGCGGCTGCTGGAGGAGTCGGACGGCAGCTTTCGGATCGGCAGGGTGTGCACGGCGAAGGAGGCCAGGGGACGAGGGCTGTCCCGGCGGCTGATGGAGGCGGCGCTGGTCGACGCCGGCGGTGCCGAGTCGGTGCTGGACGCCCAGGTCCAGGTCGCCGGGTTGTACGCGGCGTTCGGCTACCAGCAGGCGGGCGAGGAGTTCGTGGAGGACGGCATCCCGCACGTGACGATGCGACGCCCACCGAGCCGCTAGTTCTTTGGGGCCGTCTCGGTGATGACCGTCACGGCCCGCTCGATGTCGGCGTCGGTCAGGTCGGCGCGGGCGGTCAGCCGCAGCCGGGACACCTTGTCCGGCACCGACGGCGGCCGGAAGCAACCGACCACCACGCCGGCCTCCCGGCAGCGCTGCGACCAGGCGAGCGCGTCATCCGGCGACGGTGCTCGGACGGAGACGACCGCCGCACTCGGCGTGCTCGTCTTCAGCCCACCGGCGGTCAGCCGGTTCGCCAGTTCCGCGGCCGTGGCCAACACCTTGGCGCTGCGCTCGGGTTCGTCCCGCAGGATCCGCAGCGCGGTCAGCGCGGCAGCCGCACTCGCCGGTGCCAGCCCGGTGTCGAAGATGAAGCTGCGTGCGGTGTCCACCAGGTGGTGAATCACCCTGCGCGGCCCGACAACGGCACCGCCCTGCGCGCCGAGGGATTTGGAGAGCGTCATCGTGGTCACCACGTCCGGCGAGCCCTGCAGACCGGCAGCGGCGACCCCGCCGCGCCCACGGTCACCGAGCACGCCGAACCCGTGCGCGTCATCGACCACCAACGCGGCGCCGTGCTCCCGGCACGCGGTGATCAACTCGGGCAGCGGGGCGAGATCGCCGTCTACCGAGAAGACCGAGTCCGTCACGACGACAGCCCGCGGCCGGGTCCTGCTGGCCAACGCCCTCGCCACGGCTGCCGGATCGCAGTGCCCGACGACGGCGAGTTCGGCCTTGGCAAGGCGGCAGCCGTCGATCAGCGAGGCGTGGATGTACTGGTCGGCCACGATCGCCGAGTTCTGCCCGGACAGGGCGGTCATCGCGGCGAGGTTGGCGGCGTAGCCCGAGCCGAACACGAGGGCGGCCTGGGCGCCGAGGAACGAGGCGAGTTCGAGCTCGAGTTCGGTGTGCAGTTCGGTTGAGCCGGTCACCAGGCGGGACCCGGTGGAGCCCGCACCCCAGCGCAGCGCGGCCGCGGCGGCGGCGCCGGTCACGCGTTTGTCCCTGGTCAGCCCGAGATAGTCGTTGCCGGCGAGGTCGAGCGAACCCGAAGTGGCCGGGCGGGGCTGGAGCTGTCGTTTCAACCCGGCGGATCGGCGTTCCTCGGCGAGCGCGTCCACCCAGTCGAAGACGTGCTCCGGCGCCAACCTGGTGGCCTGGCCCGTGGTGACAGGAGTGCTCACCGGGGCATCCTAGGTCCCGCCCCAGCCCGACCCACCGGCCGAGCACCCCGGCGAGTCGACCGTTGGGCCTCGCGTCGCCGCCCGCACACTCGGGCGAGTCGACGGTCCGCGCGGGCGTGTCGACCCTTATGCCAGGCGAGTCGACTGTTCACACGACGCGTGTCGACCCTTCAGATCCACCCTGCTGGCCGCCGGTTGGCGGCCGCCGGTTTGTTGTGGGCCTGTCGACCGTCCACACCGGGCGAGTCGACTGTTCAGATCCACTCTGCTGGCCGCTAGTCGGCGTGTCGGCTGCTGGCCCGGGCATGTCGACCGTCCGGCCGGGTGTGTCGACCGACTATTTGGCCGGCTTGCTGGTGAGGCACCGACGAGTCGACTGTTCATGCCGGCGTGTCGACTGCTGGCCCGGGCGTGTCGACCGTCCGGCCGGGTGTGTCGACCGTCCGGCCGGGTGTGTCGACTGTTCGGTCGGGGCTTGCCGGTGGTGCACCGGCGAGTTGACTGTCTGTGCCGGCGTGTCGACCGCTCGAGCTTGGCTTGCTCGCCGGGCGAGTCGACTGTCCGCGCGCTCGGTATCCCGGCGAGTCGACCGTTCCCGTACTTGGTGCGCAGGCCGTCTGGATGCGACGATGCGGGAGACCCAGAGCGAGGGTGTGCGAGGAAGCCGGTGCGAGTCCGGCGCGGTCCCGCCACTGTCACCGGGAAGTGGCCTCTCATGCGTGCCACCAGGGCGAACAACCCTGGGAAGGCGGGAGAACCACAGCGATCCGGGAGCCAGGACACTCGGCCCACGCTCGGGTGCGGCTTGCCGCACCCACACCACCTTGACCCGGGCGTGGACACCCGAGGAGGGAAACGTGGGCATGACCCTGGTCACTCTTGCGTTCGTGGTTTCTGCCCAATGAGCGCGGGATTCCCGTTCTCCGCAGTCGTCGGCCACGACGACATGCGGCTCGCCCTGTTGCTCAACGCCGTGCACCCGGCCATCGGCGGCGTGCTCGTCCGGGGTGAGAAGGGCACCGCCAAATCCACCGTCGTCCGGGCGCTCGCCGCGCTCTTGCCTGCCGTCGACGTCGTCGAAGGCTGCCGGTTCGCCTGCGACCCAGCGGCACCCGACCCCGACTGCCCAGACAGCCCGCATCCCGACGCGCCTGCCCACACCCGGTCCGCCCGGCTGGTCGAACTGCCGGTCGGCGCCACCGAGGACCGGCTGATCGGCTCGTTGGACCTGGAACGCGCCCTCACCGAAGGCGTCCGTGCCTACCAGCCAGGCCTGCTGGCCGGCGCGCATCGCGGCGTGCTCTACGTGGACGAGGTCAACCTCCTGCACGACCATCTCGTCGACCTGCTGCTCGACGCAGCCGCGATGGGCAGGGCACACGTCGAACGCGACGGCGTCTCCGTGTCACACGCCGCGTCGTTCCTGCTGGTCGGCACGATGAACCCGGAAGAAGGCGAGCTGCGTCCGCAACTGCTGGACCGGTTCGGCCTCACCGTCCGGGTCGTCGCGGCGCGCGAGGTGTCCGTCCGGGCCGAGGTCATCCGGCGCAGGCTGGCCTACGAGGCCGACCCGGACGCCTTCGCCGCCCAGTGGACCGCGGCCGACCGTGAACTTGCCGACCGGATCGTCGCTGCCCGACGCGCGCTGCCCCTGGTGGCCCTGCCCGACACCGAGGTGCGGCGCATCGCGGCCGTGTGCGCGGCGATGGAGGTCGACGGCATGCGCGCCGACCTCGTGGTGGCCAGAACCGCCATCGCACACGCCGCATGGCGCGGTGCCGACGCCGTCACCGAGGAGGACGTGGAGATCGCCGTCCGGCTCGCCTTGCCACACCGGAGGCGCAGGGACCCGTTCGACGAACCCGGCCTGGACGAGGAACAGCTGTCCGACGCCATGAACTCGGCGGCCGACCAGTTGGAGTCGCCGGACCCCGATGACGATCCCGACGGTGGCGGCGCCGGATCACCCAGTGACTCCGGCGAACAACAGGCCACCGATCAGCAAGCTGCCGGGCAGCAGAATGGCTCGGGTGAACAGCAGGGCGCCCCTGCCACAGCGCCGTCGGCGGAGCAAGCACCGTCGGTCCCGGCGCCACCCTTCCGCGCTCGGCTGATCCAGGTACCCGGCATCGGAGAAGGCGCCCCGGGTCGCCGGTCGCGGGCCAGGTCCGGTTTCGGCAGGGTCGTCCGGGCGGCCGACGTCGGTGCGCCGGACGGGGCTGGGCTGCACATCGTCGGCACGCTGTCCGCCGCCGCGCCCTATCAGCGTGGGCGGGGCAGGACGGGTCCCGGGTTGGAGCTGCGGACGGGTGACGTGCGGCGGGCGGTGCGCGAGGGTCGGGAAGGCAATCTCGTGCTGTTCGCCGTGGACGCGTCGGGGTCGATGGCCGCCAGAGCTCGGATGTCCGCCGTGACCGGGGCGGTGCTGTCCTTGCTGTCCGACGCCTACCAGCGGCGGGACAAGGTGGGTGTGGTCACGTTCCGCGCGGCCGGTGCCGAGTTGGCGTTGCCACCGACGTCATCGGTGGACGCGGCGGCGCGGCGGTTGCGCCGGTTGAGCACCGGTGGCCGGACCCCACTGGCGGACGGTTTGTTGTTGACCAGGCGGGTGTTGGCGGCCGAGCGGCTGCGCGATCCTCGGCGTCGGCCGCTGCTGATCGTGTTGACCGACGGCCGGGCCACCGCGACCGGAGCCGGTGGTGAGCCGGTCGCCGACGCGCTGCGGGCGGGTGCACTGTTGTCGGCTGATGGTGTCGCGTCGATCACCGTGGACTGCGAGAGCGGCCCGGTGCGGCTCGGTCTCGCTGCGCGGTTGGCCGGTGCGCTCGGTGGACCGTGCCTGACGTTGGCGCAGCTGTCCGCCGATCAGGTCGCCGGTGTCGTCCGCGCTGCGTGATTCTCTCGGGAGGTCGTTGTGCCGCAAGGAAAACCGGACGTGGTCCCGACCGATGGGCTGACCACGCGCCAGCGTAGGAACCGGCCGTTGTTGATCGTGCACACCGGTGCGATGAAGGGGAAGTCCACTGCCGCGTTCGGGTTGGCGCTGCGTGGCTGGAACCAGGGTTGGTCGATCGGGGTGTTCCAGTTCGTGAAGTCGGCCAAGTGGAAGGTGGGCGAGGAGGCGGCGTTCCGGGCGCTGGGGCAGGTGCATGCGGAGAGTGGCGAGGGTGGCCCGGTGGAGTGGCACAAAATGGGTGAAGGCTGGTCGTGGACCAGGAAGCACGGCACGGAAGATGATCATGCCGAGGCGGCCAGGGAGGGCTGGCGGGAGATAGCGAGGCGGCTGGCCCAGGAGCAGCACGGGTTGTACGTGCTGGACGAGTTCACGTATCCGATGCACTGGGGCTGGGTCGACGTGGGCGAGGTCGTGGCGACGTTGGCCGACCGCCCAGGTATGCAGCACGTGGTGATCACCGGTCGCAACGCGCCGGCCGAGTTGGTCGATGCCGCGGATCTGGTGCTGGAGACGACGAAGATCAAACACCCGATGGACGCGGGACAGAAGGGCCAGCGGGGGATCGAGTGGTGAGCCCGGTGATGCCGAGGGTGGTGATCGCGGCGCCGGCGTCCGGTAGCGGCAAGACCACGGTGGCGACCGGCCTGATGGCGGCGCTCGTGGCGAGGGGTCGGCGGGTGGCGCCGTTCAAGGTCGGGCCGGACTACATCGATCCCGGCTACCACGCCCTGGCGGCAGGTCGGCCGGGCCGCAACCTGGACCCGGTGCTGGTCGGCGAGGCATTGATCGGCCCGTTGTTCGCGCACGGCGCGATCGGCGCCGAGGTGGCCGTGATCGAGGGCGTGATGGGCCTGTTCGACGGCCGCGCTACCCCTGCGGGCGCGAGCCGCCCGAGGTCGCCGGAAACTGCGCGGGGCATTAGCTCGGCAGAGTTGGCGGCCGGTTCAGCCGCGTCGGATCCAGTGGGGTTGGCCGGGCCGGGTGGGGTCGACGCCCTGGGCCCAGCGGGATTCAGCTCGAGCGGGGTTGATTCGACCGGGGTTGATTCGGCCAGGTTCAGCTCGGGTGGGGTTGAGCCGACCCGGTTCGGTTCGGCTGCGGCGAGTTCGACGGCGTTCGGCTCGACGGCGCACGTGGCCCGACTGCTCGACGCCCCGGTGGTCTTGGTGGTCGATTCGCGCGGGCAGGGCCGGAGTCTGGCCGCGCTGCTGCACGGCTTCCGGAGCTACGACCCGACCGTGCGGCTGGCCGGCGTCGTGCTGAACCAGGTCGGGTCGGCGAGGCATGAGCAGGTGCTGCGCGAGGCGTGCGACGAGATCGGCATACCGGTGTTGGGCGCGGTCCCGAGGGGCGCCGAAGTGACACTGCCGTCCCGCCACCTGGGGCTGATCCCTGCGGCCGAGCACGGCGAACCGGCCCGGCGGGCGGTGGCCGCGATGGCGGAGTTGATCGCACGGTCGGTGGATCTTGAGGTGGTCTGCCAGTTGGCGGCGACCGCAGGGCCGTCGCGGTGGGCCGCCTGGGATGCGGCTGCGGAGATCGCCAGGGTGCGTGAGCCTCGCGAGGCGGACGGGCCGGACCCTGGCGGGCCGCGGCCGGTGGTTGCCGTTGCTGGCGGGCCGGCTTTTACCTTTGGCTACGCGGAGCACGTCGAATTGCTTGCTGCGGCAGGGGCATCGGTCGCGATTGTCGATCCGCTGCGGGATGAGGCGCTGCCTGCCGGGACCGCTGCGCTCGTGCTGCCTGGTGGATTCCCCGAGCGCCACACAACCTCTCTTTCGGCTAACGAAAAACTCCGGCATTTAGTTGCCGACTTCGCCCGTTCGGGTGGCATCCTTCAGGCTGAATGTGGCGGACTCCTCTATCTGCTCGACGACCTCTGCGGCGAGCCGATGTGCGGAATCCTCCCTGGCACAGCCGAAATGAACACTCGACTGACCCTCGGCTACCGGGATGCCGTTGCCGCCACCGACTCCGTCGTTCATCGCGTCGGCGAGCGCCGCACCGGGCACGAGTTCCACCATACCCACGTGATCAACAACCAACCCGACCTGCAACCTGCCTGGTTCTGGCGGGATCACGACGGCCGCCCGGTCCGCGAGGGCTTCGTGCTCGGCAACGTGCACGCCTCTTACCTGCACACCCACCCAGCAGGCCAACCGGAAACCGTCGTGCGGCTCGTCGACGCGGCCGGACGGCGCGCATGACGAGACTTGTCGGTGTCGGCGTCGGTCCCGGCGATCCGGAACTGCTCACGCTCGCAGGCCTCCGGGAACTCACCACCGCTGGCAGGATCTTCGTGCCGGTGCTCACCCAGGACGAGCGCGGCCGCGCCGAGAGCGTCGTTCGCGCGCACATCGTCGGCGACGCGACCGTGGAGCGGCTCGTCTTCGCACTGTCCGATCCGGTCACCGGGCCTCAGCAGCGCCGCCGCCGACACTGGGACGCGGCTGCCGAGCGCGTTGCCGCGTATCTCACTGAATGTGGTGGGTCGGCGGCGTTTGCCACTATCGGGGACCCGAACGTGTACTCGACTTTCGGCTACCTGGCGGACACTGTGCGCACCCTCGTGCCGGAAGTGATCATTGCCACGATTCCCGGCATCACCGCCATGCAGGCCGCCGCGAGCGCCGCCGGGATGACGCTGGTGGAAGGCGCCGAACCACTCACTGTGCTGCCTGTGACGCGGAACGTGACCGCCGTGCGGGAAGCGCTCGACCGGCACGGTACGGTCGTCGCCTACAAGGGCGGGCGGCGATTGCGGGAGTTGCGGGACGTGATCGAGCGGGCCGGCGCGTTGGATCGGGCGGTGTACGCGGAGCATCTCGGCACCGCTGACCAGCGCGTTCTTCCACTGTCTGAAGTGGACAAAGACACTGTGGACGCACCGTACCTCTCGACGGTGGTCGTGCTCCCGTCGCGCGGAGGCAGAGGAGATCAGCTATGACATCCGGTCGGGTCTCGTTCATCGGTGCCGGACCCGGAGCTGCCGATCTGATCACGCTCCGTGGTGCGAAACGGATCGCCGAGGCGGACATTGTGGTGTGGGCGGCGAGCCTCGTCGACCCCGAGTGCATCCGGGAACACGCCCGCCAGGATGCCGAGGTGATCGACTCTTCCCGGATCACGCACGACGACGTCCTGGAGATCTACCGCCGCGCGTTCAGCCAACAGCTCAAGGTCGCCAGGGTGCATTCCGGCGACCCGTCGCTGTGGGGCGCCGTCCAGGAGCAGTACGACAGCTGCGTGCGCCTCGGGCTTGAGGTCGAGATTGTCCCTGGCGTCTCCGCGTTCTCCGCCGCGGCGGCCATCGCAGGCCGCGAGTTGACCGTTCCTGAGGTCGCGCAGTCGGTCATCCTCACCCGGTTGGAGGGCGGCAAGACGCCCATGCCCGACGGCGAGCACATCCGCGAGTTCGCCCGGCACGGCACGACGATGGCCATCTTCCTGTCCGCCGCACGCAGCGGCCAGCTCGTGGACGAACTGCGCGCCGGTGGCTACGAGGACGACACCCCCGTCGTCGTCGCTTACAAGGTGACCTGGCCGGACGAGCTGGTCCTGCACACGACGATCGGCGAACTGGCCGACACGGTCAAGGAACACAAGCTCTGGCGGCACACGCTTTTCCTGGTGGGCAAGGCATTGCGCGCCGAAGGCACGCGCTCGCACCTCTACCACGCAGGCCACTTCCACACCTACCGGAAGGCCGACCCGGCGGCCCGCCGCGCGCTGCGGGCGGTCGGCACCGAGACCCCCGTCAACACAGACACCACCGACGAGCCGATCGCCCGCCCGAGTTGGCCCCTGCACAGCAGCCGCAGCGGCTGGGTGGCCGCTCGCGTCGGCTCCGGCTCCTGGACCGGCACGAAGCAGGACGGTGCCGGCCAGTCGGTGGCCGCGTGGTCGGCGGTGCGCGGCTGGCAGGAGACGGCACGGTCGACCAGCCGCAGCGGCGCCAAGCCCAGCAAGTCGGGTGACGGCAGCCGACCGGTGAAGGCCGCGTCCGCCGACCAGGAGGCGCTGGCCTTCGAGGCGGAAGCCACCCCTGAAGCGACAACCCCGGAAGTCACCACAACCCCGGAAGCGGCCACAACGGCCACGACCGCCCAGGAAACCCCCAAGGTCGAGATCAAACGGCAGGGCAATCGCAAGACCGGTGCCAAGCGCGGCGGCAACGGTCGTAAGGTCGCCGGCAGGTCGACGCAGCCCGGCGGACAGGCGCGGCGGACCGGCCAGTCGTAGCCCGGAAGGGGTACGGCAACCGAACTGGGAGGCGGAGCCATGGCGGTGACGGTCATCGGGGTCGACGGGAGCACGCTGGCTCCTGGCGGTGCCGAACTGGTCGCGAAGGCCGAGCTGGTCGTCGGTGGCCGACGGCATCTGGCACGCCTGGCTCCCGGCGCGGCGAAAACCATCGAGCTCGGCCCGCTGGATGACGCCATTCGCCAACTTCCCGGCTACGCGGGGGACAAGGCACCCAGCGACGCCGTCGTGCTCGCATCCGGCGACCCCGGCTTTTTCGGCGTCTTACGAGCCTTACGCGCCGCCGGCATCCCGGTGGCCGTGCTGCCCGCGCTGTCCAGCGTGCAGCGGATCACGGCCCTTGCCGGCCGGCCGTGGGACGACGTCGCCGTGGTCAGCGCGCACGGCAGGGACATCGGGCCCGCGTTGAACGTGTGCCGCACGCACCGTGCTGTCGTCGTGCTGACCGGGCCGGAAGCCGGGCCGGCCGAACTGGGTACCGGCCTGCGTGGCTGGCGGCGCAACCTGGTGGTCGCCGAGGACCTCGGCGGACCCGGCGAGCATGTGTCCACTGTGGAGGCCACGGCGGCGGCGGGCCGGCAGTGGCGGGAGCCGAACGTGGTGCTCTGCCTGCCGGAGTCCGACCCGGTGCCGGAGCGGTCCTGGCTGGCCGGCGGGCTCGGGATGCCGGAAAACGGTTGGGCTCTTGAGGAGGACGAGTTCGCGCACCGCGACGGCATGGTGACCAAGTCGGAGGTGCGGGCGCTCGCGCTGGCCAGACTGGCGCCCCGCCCCGGCACGCTGGTCTGGGATGTCGGCGCGGGTTCGGGCGCTGTCGGGGTGGAGTGCGGCCGGTTGGGCGCCGCTGTCATCGCGGTGGAACGTGACCCCGGCCAGTGCATCCGGATCGTGGCCAACGCCGCCCGCTACGGCGTGGACGTGCGGCTGGAGGACGGCGAGGCGCCGGCCGCGCTGGTCGGCCTGCCCAGGCCGGATGCCGTGTTCGTCGGCGGTGGCGGACCGAACGTCGTGCGTGCGTGTGGCGAGGCAGGCGCGGCGAGGGTCGTGGTGGCGCTCGCGTCGCTGGATCGCGTCGCGCTGAGCAGGGACGCGCTGCGGGCAGGCGGCTACGAGGTGTCCGGCAGCCAGTTGACGTCGGCCAGGCTGGTCGACCTGCCCGGCGGCAGCAGCAGGCTGACCGGCACGAACCCGGTGCTGTTGCTGTGGGGTACGCGTTGATCGGGCTGTTCGCGGTCACGTCGGCCGGCAGCCGCGCCGCCAGCGAACTGGCCATCGCGCTCGGGCCGGACGCGGTGGTCATGGAAGGGCCGATCGGCCCGGCGTTGCAGCGGAGTTGGCCGGAACTGGACGGCGCGGTGTGCTTCCTGGCCACCGGTGCCACCGTGCGGCTGATCGCACCGCTGTTGGCGGACAAGGCGACCGACCCCGGCGTGGTGTGTGTCGACGAGGCCCTGCGGTTCGCCGTGGCGCTGGCGGGCGGCCACGGCGGCGGCGCGAACGAACTGGCGGATCGGGTCGCTGCCGCGCTCGGCTGCACGCCGGTGATCACCACGGCGTCCGACTCGACCGGCACCACCCCGCTGGACGAACTGGTGACGCTGCTCGGCGCGACCGTGGACGGCGATCTGGCCGCGTGCGGGGTCGCCGTGCTGGACGGCGCACCGGTGCGTCTGGACAACCCGCTCGGCTTCCCGCTGCCCGCGCTGCCGCCCAACGTCGGCCCACACGTGCACGGTCCGGACTGGACGATCGTGGTGGACGACCGGCTCGCCGTCGGCGAGCCCGACGGCAGGACGCTGCGGCTCGTGCCGCCCACCATCGTGGTCGGCATCGGCTCGGCCAGCGGCGTGTCGACCGACGCGGTGAACGCCGCGCTGGCCAGGTTGGAGACCGAGCACGGCATCGACCTGCACGCCGTGCTGGCCTTCGCCACGGTGGACCGCAAGGCCGACGAGCCCGGCATCCGGCACGCGGTGACCGACTGGGCGTTCTGGCACTGGCAGGACGAGCCGAACCTGCATGTCTACCCGGCCGACACGCTGGCCGAGGTCGACGTGCCCAATCCGAGTGATGTCGTGCTGAGCGTGGTGGGCACGCCGAGCGTCGCCGAGGCAGCGGCACTGCACGCGGCGGCCGAGTTGGCGGGCGGCGGGCCGGTCGAGTTGGTCGTGCCGAAGATCAAGGCGGACAACGTAACCGTGGCCGCGGCCAGGATCCGGCCACGCGGCAGGCTGGCCGTTGTCGGGCTCGGTCCCGGCTCGGGCGACCTGCGCACACCGCGGGCCGATGCCGAGTTGCGCAGGGCCGCCGTGGTGGTCGGCCTGGACTCCTACGTCGACCAGGTCCGGCACCTGCTCCGGCCGGGCACCGAGATCCGGGCGAGCGCGCTGGGCGCCGAGGAGGAGCGGGCCAGGGAGGCCGTCGAGTTGGCGTCGGCGGGCCGGGCCGTGGCGCTGATCGGGTCCGGCGACGCGGGTGTCTACGCGATGGCCAGCCCGGCGCTGGAGCAGTGCCCCGCCGACGTCGAGGTGGTCGGCGTGCCCGGGGTCACCGCGGCACTCGCGGCATCCGCGCTGCTGGGCGCGCCGCTGGGCCACGACCACGCGCTGATCAGCCTGTCCGACCTGCACACGCCGTGGCAGGTGATCGAGCGCAGGGTGCTGGCGGCGGCCGAGGGCGATTTCGTCGTGTGCTTCTACAACCCCCGCTCGGCCGACCGGCACTGGCAGTTGCGGGCCGCGCTGGACGTGCTGGCCGAGCACCGGCCTTCGGACACCCCGGTGGGGGCCGTGCGGCAGGCCAGCCGGGACGGGCAGCGGGTCTGGTGTGCGCCGCTGGCCGATTTCGACGTCGCCGATGTCGACATGTTGACCACGGTCGTCGTCGGCTCGTCGCAGACCACGATGGCGAACGGCCGGATGGTCACCCCTCGCGGCTACCGGTGGATGCCGGCCAAATCGCACTAGCCTGGTCGACATGGCACACGGCCACGGGCATGGCCAGGGACACGGCCACGGTCATCAGCACGGCTGGCGGGCGCTGTTCACCCCGCACAGCCACGACGCCGCCGACCAGTTGGACGAGCGGCTGACCACCAGCCGGCAGGGCATGCGTGCGCTGTGGGGCTCGTTCGCCGTGCTGCTGGCCACGGCCGCCATCCAGGCCGGCGTGGTGTGGCTGACCGGTTCCGTCGCGCTGCTGTCGGACACCCTGCACAACCTGGCCGACGCCTGCACCGCCATCCCGCTCGCGGTGGCGTTCCGGCTGGGCAGGCGGGCGGCCACCAGCCGGTTCACCTACGGCTACGGCAGGGCCGAGGACTTCGCAGGCCTGCTGGTGCTGGCCGTCGTGGCCGCGTCCTCGGTGTCGGCGTTCGTCGAGTCGGTGCACCGTTTCGTTGCGCCACAAGATGTTCGGCAACTCCCCGCGCTGGCTGGAGCGGCGGTGATCGGCTTCCTGGGCAACGAGGCAGCGGCCCGCTGGCGGATCGGCACCGGCAGGCGGATCGGGTCGGCCGCGTTGGTCGCCGACGGCCTGCACGCCCGCACCGACGGGTTCACGTCACTCGCCGTGCTGCTCGCCGCAGGTGGGGCCGCGTTGGGTTGGCGCTGGGTCGATCCGGTGGTCGGGCTCGTGGTCGCGGTGGCCATAGCCGTGGTGCTGGTGGGTGCCGGCCGGAGCGTGCTGGGCAGGCTGCTGGACGCCGCCGATCCCGAACTGGTGGCGCGAGCGACGAAACTCGCCGAGGAGACACCCGGCGTGCTGGCCGTCGAGGAGTTGCGGCTGCGCTGGTCCGGGCACGGCCAACTGGCCGAGTTGACCGTGGTGGTGGACCGCGAACTGAGCCTGGTCAGCGCACACGGCATCGCGCACGACGTGGAACACCGGCTGCTGCACGCGCTGCCGCGCCTGGTGCGGGCGCACGTGCATCCGCATCCGGCGCCGAGTGCGGACCAGCCCGACGACCACGGTGTTGTCGCACATCACAGGAACGGCGACGTTGTTTGACGTGGCCTGTGTCGGCGGGTGAGCATGTGCTGTGTCGCGTCCCCGCCATCCGATCGAGATCGAGTCCTATCGGATCCTGCGTTCCCGTGTGGACACAGCGCATCTGCCGCCGTTGACCAGAGCCGTTGTGGAACGTGTGGTGCACACCACTGCGGATCCCACCTGGTTGGGTGACCTCGTCGCTGACGAATCGGCGCTGGCAGCCGGCCGGGCAGCGCTGTTGGCCGGCGCGCCGCTGGTGGTGGACGTGCGGATGGTGGCCGCCGGGATCACCGCACGGGAGTCCGTGGTCGCGATCGACCTGGCCATGTCCACCGAGGGGACCACGAGATCGGCCGCCGGCATCCGGGCGGCCGCCCAGCGGTACCCGGACGGAGCGGTGTGGGCGATCGGGAACGCGCCGACGGCACTGACCGAACTGGTGACGCTGGCCCAAACAGGCGTGCTGCGGCCGGTGCTGGTGGTCGGCGTGCCGGTCGGGTTCGTCGGCTCGGTCGCGGCGAAGGCGGCGCTCCGCGCTGCCGGGCTGCCGGCGGTGAGTTGCGCCACCGAGCGTGGCGGTGCCGCCATCGCCGCTGCCACGGTCAACGCCCTGCTCTACGCCGATCCGGAGGACATTCATGCTTAGCCTGCCCACACCGCTGCTGATCGTCGGCCATGGCACCGTCGACGAGCGCGGTGTCACCGAGTTCCGCTGTTTCGTGGACCGGATGCGGGACCGGCTGGCCGGCGACGGCGTCGCGGTCGCCGGCGGGTTCATCGAACTGTCCGCTCCTGCGGTGAGCCAGGCCTGGGGCGACCTGGCCGAGCAGGGCCATCGTCGGCTGGCCGCCGTGCCGCTGGTCCTGGTGGCCGCCGGGCACGCCAAGGGCGACATCCCGGCCGCGCTGGAGCGCGAGGTCCGCCGGCACCCCGGCACGTCCTACTCCTTCGGCAGGCCGCTCGGGCCGCACCCGACGCTGCTCACGCTGCTCGCCGAACGGATCGCCGACATCGTCCCACCGGCCGACTGGGCAGACACGGCTGTCGTGCTGGTCGGCCGGGGATCGACCGATCCGGACGCGAACGCCGAGGTCTGCAAGGTGGCCCGGCTGCTGCAGGAGACGCGGGGTTTCGCCTTCGTGGAGACGGCGTTCGTGTCGCTGGCCACGCCGAACGTGACCGCCGGGCTGACCCGGGCGAAGCTGCTGGGTGCCCGTCGGGTGGTGGTCGCGCCGTACTTCCTGTTCGATGGCGTGCTTCCGCAGCGGGTGGTGGCGCAGGCCATGGCGTTTCCTGATCTCGACGTGCGCGTCGCGGGCTATCTCGGTGACTGCGCAGGCCTGGCCGATCTGGTGGCGGAGCGCTATCACGAGGCCCTGCACGGCGACATCAGGATGAACTGCGACACATGCGCCTACCGCGTGCTGCTGCCCGGTTTCGAGGACAAGCACGGCGCACCGCAGACCCCGCACCACCATCCCGACGATCCGGCCGGACATGCCCATGAACATGCCGCTGGGCACGGTCACGGCCATGCTGGGGTGCATGGTGAGTGAGCAGCACTACCTGGCCGGCCTGGACCTGGCCGGGCGACGGGTGGTCGTGGTCGGCGGTGGCACGGTGGCGCAGCGCAGGCTGCCCAGACTGGTGTCCTCCGGCGCTCGGGTCGAAGTGATCTCGCCGCACGTGACCCCCGCCGTGCAGGCCATGGCCGACGCGGGCGAACTCGTCTGGCACGCCAGGGCCTACGCCGACGGTGATCTGGCCGACGCCTGGTACGCCGTCACGTGCACCCAGGACGCCGACGTGAACCGGCAGGTCGCCGACGAGGCAGAACGGACCAGGGTGTTCTGCGTCCGCGCCGACGCGGGTGCGCAGGGCAGCGCCGTGACACCTGCCGTCGGCGAGCACGACGGCCTGCTGGTCGGGGTGCTGGCCGGCGGTCAGCCACGCAGGTCGGCCGCCGTGCGCGACGGGTTGTTGGACGCGCTCAGGGAAGGCCGTGTCGATGATCAGCAGGACAGCCAGGCGGGCGTCGCGCTGGTCGGTGGTGGGCCCGGCGATCCCGAGTTGATCACCGTGCGCGGGCGGCGGTTGCTGGCCAGGGCGGACGTCGTCGTCGTCGACCGGTTGGCGCCGCGCGAACTGCTGGACGAGTTGCCGCCGCACGTCGTCGTCGTCGACGCGGCCAAGATCCCCTACGGCCGGGCCGCCAGTCAGGATGTGATCAACAGCACGCTGATCGAGCACGCGAAGGCCGGCCGGTTCGTGGTGCGGCTCAAGGGCGGCGACCCGTACGTGTTCGGCAGGGGCTTCGAGGAACTGCTCGCCTGCGCCGAGGCGGGCGTGCCGGTGACGATGGTGCCGGGCGTGACCAGCGCGTTCGCCGTGCCGGCCGTCGCCGACGTGCCCGTGACGCACCGGGGCGTGGCGCACGAGGTCGTCGTCGTGTCGGGCCATGTCGCGCCGGACGACCCGAGGTCACTGGTGAACTGGCCTGCGCTGGCCGCGCTGCGCGGCACGCTCGTGCTGCTGATGGCCGTCGAGCGGATCGGGGCGTTCGCGGACGCCCTGCTGGCCGGTGGCCGGGCCGCGGACACACCCGCCGCCGTGATCGCCGACGGCACGATGCGCACCCAGCGAGCGCTCCGGTCCACTCTGGACAAGGTGGCGGATGACGTTGTGGCACACGCAATCCGGCCACCGGCGATCATCGTGATCGGACCGGTGGCCGGACTGGGTGTAGCTAACTCTTAGCCTGCTTGGTGATCCCGGCGAGGCCGACGAGCCCTGGGGTCGGACCGGAAGTCCGACGTGCGGTGCTCGGTCCTGCGCTCACCGGAACGGTGCTCGCCGCCGCCACTGGGGCGACCACGGCGGGCGTAACCCGGCGCACCAGCGGCACGCGGGCGGGCCGGCCGACGCCTTGGCTCGACGATCTCCGGCACGGGCTCGCCGCTGGGCGTGCGGGCACCGGTGATCCGGTTGAGTTCGGCGTCACCCGGGCGGACCTGAGTGCTGAGGGGACGGACACCGGCCCGCGCGGTCAGGCCGAGGACGGCCCTGCGCTGGCTGTGGGTGACCAGGGTCACCACGGTGCCGGTCTCGCCGGCCCTGGCGGTCCTACCAGCGCGGTGCAGATAGTCCTTGGAGTCGGCGGGCGGGTCGACGTGCACGACGAGGCTCACGCCGTCCACGTGGATACCGCGCGCGGCGACGTCGGTGGCGACCAGTACCGGGGTGCGGCCGTCCTTGAAGTCACCGAGGATGCGGGTCCTGGCGCTCTGCGCCTTGCCACCGTGCAGCGCACCCGCCTGGACACCGACCGAGCGCAGCCGCTCGGCCAGCTTGTCCACGTGGTGCTTGGTGCGGACGAACATGATCGTCCGGCCGTCCCTGGCCGCCACCTCGGCGACCACGTTCGGCTTGTCCTGCGCGGAGACCACCAGCAGGTGGTGCTCCATCGTGGTGATGCTGGCCGACGCGGGCGACACGGAGTGCGTCACCGGGTTGTGCAGGTACTGCCGGACCAGGCTGTCCACGTCGCGGTCCAGCGTTGCGGAGAACAGCAGCCGCTGACCGTCCTGGCTGATCAGGTCGAGGATCTCCCTGACCTGGGGCATGAAGCCCATGTCGGCCATCTGGTCGGCCTCGTCCAGCGCCGTGATGGCCACGTCGTCGAGCACGCAGGTGCCCTGGCGAACGTGGTCGGACAGCCGGCCGGGGGTGGCGATCAGCAGGTCGACACCGCGCCGCAGGCCGTCCACCTGACGGCTGAACGAAGCGCCGCCGACGACGATCCGGCACCACAGGCCGAGGGCCCTGGCGTAGGGCGTGAGCGCGTCGGCGATCTGGGCGGCCAACTCGCGGGTGGGCACCAGCACGAGAGCACGCGGGTGCTTGGGACGGGCGCTACCGGTCTCGGCCAGCCTGGCCAGCATCGGCAGGCCGAAGGCCAGCGTCTTGCCGGAACCGGTGGCCGCGCGGCCGAGGACGTCCCGACCGGCCAGTGCGTCGGGCAGGGTGGCCGCCTGGATGGCGAACGGGTGAGTCAGACCGGCATCGACCAGTGCGCGCAGCAGTGCGTCGGGCAGACCGAGTTCGGCGAACGAAGGCAGTGGCAGCGACTCGGTGGGCGCCACCGGCTCGGTGGGCAGCTCCAGCGCGGGTGCCGGACGGGTGCCCTCCGGACGACGGGCACGGTGGGACGAACGAGCAAGGACAGCAGACAACGTGTTGGACCTCCGACAGTGGCACGTCTCGGGGAGGCCCCGCGGTTGTCGCGGTGCTATCACAAGGACGGGCCGGCGCAAGATCGCGCCATGGGTGAACTGGACTAGGGCATCGGCGCCTGCGGAGCATTGACAGGCTCGCTGGCCGGTCTCGGTGCCACGATCAAGTGTACCGGATGGTGCAGCGGACTCGTCGCGCCCCGTGTCGACGCCGGGTAACGACTACGTTTCCGCATGCCCCGGGTGGCCCTGTCCGGTGACGGTCGGTGGCCGTTCGGACAGCTTTTTCTCAGCAGTCTGGCGGATGGCGGATGCAACGTTCGCGGAGAAAGCTCTGACGCTTGGTTCCGACACAGTTATCCCAGATATGTCCCGTGCGGCCCCCATGCCGCGGGAGGAGAGGTACCGCATGGCGGTGGACACCGACGCGGTCCGCATCATCAGCGCCGACCGGATCACGTGTGAGGACACGGCGCTGTGGTCACAACTCGTCGCCGTGCACGCCAGAGTCGGCGGTTCGGTAGAACGGACGTTACAACGCAGGTTCGGTATCGGTACGTCGGAGTTACAGGCGTTGATCGCTCTGGCGCAGTCACCGGACGGCGAGCTGCGTATGCAGGAACTCAACGATGTCACGTTTCTCAACCAGAGTTCGGTGAGCAGGCTGGTGGCCCGGCTGGAACGGGCGGGCCTGGCGGAGCGCCGGTCCTGCGAGCAGGACCGGCGCGGGGTCTACACCGGCATCACCGACACCGGTGCCAGGGTGCTGCGCGCCGCGATGCCGGTGTACGAGGGTTCGCTGCGGGAGAGCTTCGACCAACTCGCGGTCGACCCGAAACTGCGAGCACTGGTACACCGGCTGCGCAGAGCAGAGATGCACGGCAACTGAGCTGACAGGCAGCCACAGCTCGCCGGGGTCAGGTCAGTCCTGCCTCGGCGAGCAGCATGGCCGTCACCGCGTCCTGGTCGATGACGTCGGCCGGCAGGCCACGCGCCGCGAACCAGGTTGCGACGTTGCGCACATCCCTCGCCAGGAACTCCGGTCCCGCCGGATTGATGGTGAGATCCACCACCTGCGGCAGGTCGATCAGCACCGGCCTGCCCTCCCACACCAAGATGTTGTAGGCGGACAGGTCGCCGTGTGCGAGGCCCTCCCCGGCCAGTGTGGCCAGCACCACCAGCAGTTCGTTCCACAGTTGGCGCAGGTCGTCGCCGGTCGGCCGCGACTCGGCCAGCCGCGCGGCCGCTGTGCCGTCCTGGGTGCCGACGAACTCCATCAGCAGCTCGGTGCCTTCCCGCTGCACCGGGTAGGGCACCGGAACGCCCGCCGACCACAGCCTGCTCAGCGCTGCGAACTCGGCCACCGCCCACTGCTCCGCGATCAGGTTGCGGCCGAACGACGTGCGGTTCTCCATCGCCCTGTTCTCCCGCGACTTACGCATCCTGCGGCCTTCCAGGTACTGCGCGTCGCGGCGGAACAGCCGGTGGTCGGCCGAGCGGTACCGCTTCGCCGCGAGGACCGTGGACGGGCCCTCGTCCACCGGGCCGACGCCCCTGCGGAGCAGGTGCACGTCGGCTTCCTTGCCGGTCTTGAGCACACCGAGTTCGGTGTCCTCGGCGGCCAGATCGGTGACGACCCAGTCCGGTCGTGGTTCCGGGCCGTGTTCTGCCACGTCCCAGGTGGACCATCGGTCGCCGTAGCGGGGTTTGTCGGCGTAGCTCCGGGCGTCCTCGCGCAGCCCGGCCTGCCGGTCCCGTTCGGCTTCGGTGAGCCTGCCGCGCCGCTGCCTGCGGGGCCGCATGGTCTCGTAAACGGATTGGTTCTCGAAATCGTGCTCGCGCACTGTTGAGCGCTCCTTGTGGGGTGATCGGACCGCCCCACCGGCGCTACATCACCGGCCGGTCGAGGCGGGTGGACGGGTGAGGACCGCGTCCATGGCAACGGGACTACGCATCACGGACACACCTCCTACTCACCGTCCGACCGGTCACTCCGGTCGAGCACGCACAGAGCCTGAACCACCCGACTGCGAACCGCAACCGAATATTCTACAAGTCCGTGACCAGGTCAAAGCTGGTGTCGCCGGTCCGCTCGGCCACCAGACCGGCGGCACTCGCGACCCGGAGCACCGCGGCCATCGTGGCCGGCTCCCTTGGCGCCAACGCCAGCGCTCTGGCCAGTTGGCCCTTGGTGGCCTTGTTGAAGTGGCTGACGGTGGTCCGCTGCCCACCGCTCTCGCTGACCACCCGCACGGTGATGGCACCGGGCAGCCGGGCCAGGTGGGCGTAGGTGGTCGAGCGCAGGTCCACCACGAGCTCGTCCAGTTCACCCACCAGTGGCTCCAACACCGGTCGCCACAGCGCCTGCAGCGGGCCGACGCCGGGCAGCACGCTGCCGCCGGAGAGCCGGTAGGCCGGGATCGGGTCGGTGGCCCGTACGACGCCGAACAGCGCGGATGCCACGGCCAGCCGGGCGCCGGCCCGCCGCTGCTGTGGCCTGGTCAGCGACCCGAAGCCCAGCGCGTCGTAGAGGACGCCGGTATAGCGGTGCAGCGCAGGCATGGTCGGCGCGGTGAACAGCACCGCGTTGCGGGCCACCTCGGCGTCCTGCTTGGCGGACAGGCCGAGCGCCTTGATGCTGGCCGGGATGTCGCCCGCGAGGTCGACCAGCGCGTCGGCGAGCTTGCGGCGCACCGGGTTCAGCTCGGGGAAGGAGAGGAGATCCAGATCGAGGGGGGCGCCTGCGCCACCCTCGGCCTTGGTCTCCGAAGGAGGGAGCAGCACGAGCACGATGGCAGAGGATAGTCGCAGGTCGGAAACCCGAATGCAGGCCTGCACGCTGGGTGACTAGTCTCTATGAACCGCCCGTGAGTTTGTTTCTACGAGGAGCGACAAGCCGTGATCACCAGGATGTCGTCGCTGTTCCTGCGTACCCTGCGCGAGGATCCAGCCGACGCGGAAGTACCCAGCCACCGCCTACTCCTTCGTGCCGGTTTCGTCCGTCGCGTCGCACCGGGTGGCTTCTCCTGGCTGCCGCTCGGCCTCCGTGTCCTCCGCAACATCGAGCGCGTGGTGCGCGAGGAGATGGACGCGATGGGCGCGCAGGAGATCCTGCTGCCCGCGCTGCTGCCTCGCGAGCCCTACGAGGTCACCAACCGGTGGACCGAGTACGGGCCGAACATCTTCCGGCTCAAGGACCGCAAGGGCGCCGACTACCTGCTCGGCCCCACCCACGAGGAGCTGTTCGCGCTCACCGTGAAGGGTGAGTACAACTCCTACAAGGACTACCCGGTCACGCTGTACCAGATCCAGACCAAGTACCGGGACGAACCGCGCCCCCGTGCCGGCATCCTGCGTGGCCGTGAGTTCCTGATGAAGGACTCCTACTCCTTCGACCTGGACGACGAGGGCCTGTCCCGGTCCTATCAGGCGCACCGGGACACCTATACCCGGATCTTCGACCGGCTCGGCCTGAAGTACGTCGTCGTGTCCGCGATGTCCGGTGCGATGGGCGGTTCCGCGTCCGAGGAGTTCCTCGCCGCCGCGGACACCGGCGAGGACACGTACGTCCGCAGCACGGGATCGGACTACGCGGCCAACGTCGAGGCCGTCGTCACGCCCGCGCCCCCAGAGCAGTCCATTGAGGACAAGCCGGACGCCCAGGTGCACCACACGCCCGGTACGCCCACCATCGCGACGCTGGTCGACTTCCTCAACACGAAGACCGAGCTCGGCCGCACGTTCACCGCGGCCGACACGCTGAAGAACGTGCTGCTGAAGACCCGCCAGCCCGGTGCCAAGGAGTGGACGCTGCTCGGCGTCGGCCTGCCCGGTGACCGCGAGGTGGACATGAAGCGGCTGGAGGCGGCCCTCGAACCGGCCGAGGTGGCCCTGTTGGAGGACGCCGACTTCGCAGCGAACTCGTTCCTGGTCAAGGGTTACATCGGTCCGGGCGCGCTGGCCGCGAACGGCGTGCACTACCTCGTCGACCCCCGCGTGGTGCGCGGCACGGCGTGGGTGACCGGTGCCGACAAGGCCGACCACCACGTGGTGGATCTGGTGTGCGGCAGGGACTTCACCCCGGACGGCACCGTCGAGGCCGCCGAGGTGCGCGAGGGTGATCCTTCGCCGGACGGCAAGGGGACGCTGGTAGCGGCGCGCGGTATCGAGATCGCCCACGTGTTCCAGTTGGGCCGCAAGTACGCCGACGCCTTCAACCTGGACGCGCTCGGCCCGGACGGCAAGCCCATCCGGATCACCATGGGTTCGTATGGCTTCGGCGTGTCCCGGTTGGTTGCCGTGATCGCGGAGCAGCGCTACGACGAGTCCGGTCTGGTCTGGCCGAGGGAGGTCGCGCCCGCCGACATCCACGTGGTCATCGCGGGCAAGGACGACACGGTCCGGGCCGGTGCCGAGAAGCTGTCCGCCGAGTTGGACGCGGCGGGCCTCTCGGTGCTGTTGGACGACCGCACGTCCAGCCCCGGCGTGAAGTTCGCGGACGCCGAGTTGATCGGCGTGCCGACCATCCTGGTGGTCGGGCGTGGCCTGGCCAACGGCGTCGTCGAGGTGAAGGACAGGGCCACCAACGAGCGCACCGAGGTGCCGGTGGCCGACGTCGTCAACCACCTCGTGGCGCTAGTGCGCGGGTAGCTGGCGCACGCTGGTCACGATGGTGTCCAGGTCGTGCTGGTCGACGGTGTCGCTGAACGCGATCAGCACGACCGACTGATGCCGCGCCGGGTTCGGCAGCGCGAACACGTCGACCAGCGCGGCCGACCCGCAGCCGGTCACGTGCGCGGTGACCAGTTGGCCGGTGATGCCGTCGTCGGTGACCGTGCGCGGCGGGTCGACCCGCACGGTTCCCGGCCCGTAGACGGCGTTCGCCACGTGCTGTGCCGTTTGGGCCGCCGTGTCCGGCTGCGGCACCGTGCCGGCACCCGAGCCGGTGCAGCGGTCGTTCGTCGGGCCGGCCAGCATCGTCATGGCGAGCTGCCAGGTGCCGTCGTGCAGTTGCTTGCCCGCACCGATGTCGGACACCGCCCAACCGGGCGGCACGTCGTAGGCGATCGTCCCGGTGTCCCCGACGACGGCATGCCAGCCGGGCACCCGGGCAGGTGCCGACTGCCGTGTCCCCGGTGACGGTGCCGCAGCAGCCCTGGCCGGTGTCGAGTAGGCCTTCGACACCAGAACCTGGGCCAGGATGATGCCGGCGACGGCGACCACGTACGCGGCCACGATCAACGGCTTCCGGCTGCGCGGCCCGCGCGTCTGGACCGGGTGGTATTCGACCGTGCGGGCCGGTGGGATGTCGTCGTCCGGCATGCCTGGCAGGGTAGGGGATCAGGGCATGATCGCGGCCAGTGCACGTGCGGTGTCACCGAGATCGGGCAACACGACGTGTGCCCCGGCAGCGGCCAGCGCGTCCTCCGGATAGTTGCCGGTCGCCACGGCCACCGCCCTGGCCTGGTGCGTGAGTGCCGCGTGCACGTCGTGCGGGGTGTCGCCGACCACGACGACGGTGAAATCGTCGCCGTGCTGCCGGCTGGTGCCGGCCAGCGCGTCCGCGACCAGCACCGAGCGCTCCTCGGACGATCCGCCGTAACCACCGATCTCCAGGTCCAGGTACTCGCCGAGACCGAACGCGTCGACCTTGAAGCCGGCGATCGGCCGCAGGTTCCCGGTGACCAGCGTCTGCACCACATCGGGCCGTCCGGCCAGTTCCTTCAGCACCTCGGGCACGCCGGGCAGCACGACGCCGACGTCGGCCATCCGCTGCCGGTCGGCCTCCGCGATGCGGACCACGGCCGCGTGCAACCGGTCGATCAGGTCCTCCGACGGTTCGACGCCGACCTCGGCCAACACCTGCATCGCGATCCAGCGGTCGGTCCGGCCACCGAACGGCGGCGCCGCGCCGAGTTCCCTGCCGGTCACCTCGACCAGCGCCCGGTGGAACCACCTGCCGCCCAGCCGCCGCAGGTCGACCAGCGTCATGTCGATGTCCCACAGCACGAGCGTGCGCACGTCGGCCTCCTGGGTCAGCTGGTCGGGTATGCCGTGGCGACGATGGCCCGCAGTTCGCTGTCGGTGGCCGGCGCGGGGCTGGCAGGCCCGCCCGCCACATCGGCGTTGACCAGCAGCACGCCGTCATGATCCGGGAACGGGAGCACGAATGCCAGTACCTCGCCCCTGCTGGCCAGGCACGGATCGGCGTGCTGCGTCACGGTGGCCAGCACCAGCGCGCCGACGACGGTCTTGCCGGCCTTCGTCTTGCGCAGCACCGGCTGTGCGGCGCCGATCGTCACCTTGGGCAGCGTGTTGCCGGTGGAGTAGTACTGCATCGCCGCCGCCTGTGCGATGGCCACGGCGAGATCGCCGGGGTCGGCCCTCGGTGCCGAGCCGCTGCCCAACACCCCACGCAGCAACCGTTCCAGCGGCTTGCCGCACGTGTACGCGGTCCGCTCGGCGCCCTGCGCGAGGGTTACCGGACCGACGGTGCCCAGGTCCGGGTTCGTCGACCACATGGTGGGCGGGATCTGGTAGGACAGCCCGCTGGCCGGGTTGGACAGCGTCGACCAACCGGGCTTGGGCGTGAGCGGGGCGACCGGTGTCTGGCTGGTGCTCGGCGGGAGCACTGTCGGGGTGCTACCCGGTCCCTTGGCGGCCACCGCGCTGCCCGGCACGGCGTGGTCGCCGCCTGCGAACACGACAGCGGCCGCCGCCACCAGCAGTACGACGGCCAGCAACACGGGGATGCCGAGCCAGCGTGGTCGCCTGCTCGGCCGGGCATGCCTCGGCCCACTCGGCCGGGCGGAGCCACCGGGTGGCGGACCCGGTGTGCGGTAACTCACGGACCGACAGTATCCGGCCGACGACCGCCCGTCAGCCGGCCAGGAAGCTCAACCGAACCTGGCGAACGGGGTTGTCGACGTTCGTGTCCACCAGGCAGATGGACTGCCAGGTGCCCAGCGCCAGCCTGCCGCCGAGCACCGGGATGCTGGCGTAGGGCGGCAACAGCGCAGGCAGCACGTGATCGCGGCCGTGGCCCGGCGAGCCGTGCCGGTGCTGCCAGCGCCGGTCCGGTGGCAGCAGGTCCTTCAGCACGGCGAGCAGGTCGTCGTCGCTGCCCGCGCCGGTCTCCAGTACGGCCAGCCCCGCCGTCGCGTGTGGCACCCACACGTGCAGCAGACCGTCGCTGACCTGGGCTTCCGTCACGAACCTGGTGCAGCGGTCGGTCAGGTCGTGCACCACCTCGGTGCCGCCGGTGCGGATCTCGATCTCCTGGCTGAGCATCGGCCCACCGTAGGTGCAGCCGGCAGGATTCCTGACACCCCGGATACGGCGGTCGGTGTGACCGGTCCACGGTCACCCGTTACGGTGGTGAATTGTGTCGGAGCCCTATGACTACCGTTCCCCAGCGCCGTCCCAGCCAGGACGGCCCCAAGGGTGGGCCGGCACGTCCAGGATGCCGACGCAGTCGCTCGGCGCTCCAGCGCCCGACCTGCAGTCCAGCAGTGGTTACCCGCCCTACGGCCAGCCCGACCGGCCCAGCGGCGGCCGTCGTCCAGGTGGCATCGGCAACGACCGTTCCAAGCTGCTGGACTACACGCTCAAGGGCCTCGGCCTGGTCGGTGTCGCCCTCGTGTCCGGCTTCCTCTGGTTTCTGATCCGTAACAATCCGGCGACGCCGAGCCAGGCGCAGACGGCCCCGCCCACCTCCCAGGCCGGCCTGTACGCGTTCCAGGCCTACAGCAACGTCGCCACCGGGTCGGACTGCACGGACCACGCCAGCGACAAGGTGAAGAACTACCTGGCCGCGCATCCCTGCACGTCGCTGACCAGGTCGTTGTTCACCGCGACCCTGAGCAACGGCCAGAAGGTCGTCACGTCGGTGGCTGTCGTACGGATGGACACTTCGGCGACTGCGACCGGCCTGAAGAAGATCAGCGACGGTGAAGGCACGGGCCACGTCCACGACCTGGTCGAAGACGGCGTGGTGATCCCGAACGGGCCCAACAGCCTGCAGAACGGCGGCTACTACTCGAAGGTCAGGGGCGACCGGCTGGTCATCGTGATGACCGAGTACTACGACGGCGCCTCTGACACCGAGGGCAACCTCAACGCCAACGACAGCGCGCTGCGTGCCGTCAGCGCGGACGCGGCGAAGCAGGGCCTCGGCGGTTCGGGTAGCTGAAGTTCCTAGGCGGCCGCACCGGGCATCGCGACCGATGCCGGTGACTGCCCGGACAGCCTGCGCCACCTGGTCTGCCGCACCGCCGAGTCGATCAGCGCGGCCAGCGCGGCACTGCGCAGATCCCGGTCGTCGGTGTGTTCCAGCACCGACCGCCAGGCCACCGTGGCATCCGACTCGGCGACAGCCACCGCGGTCAGCGCGGACCGCTGGTCGGTGACCGGCGTCGGCACCAGGTACGCGGGCTGGGCCGGCTGCGGGGCCACTTCGCCCGAGGTCAGCCGCTGCTCCGTCCCGTCACGCAGGTTCTGCACGGCGTTCATCGCGGCGACGAACTCGGTCTCGACCGACGTGTCGACGAACGCGCTGGCCGTGCCGTACAGCCACAGCGCCGCGTTCTCGGCGGACAGCGCGTGCTGCAGGGCCGTCGCGGTGTCACTGGCCAGCGGGCTGTTGTTCGCCGACGGCGCGGTGGACGCGACCGCGGTCGGCGGGGCGGTGGCGGTCGTCGTCGTGCCGCTCAGCGTCGCGGAACCACCGGACTGGGCCGGGCTCGCCGACGTCGGCGACGTGACCGTGATCGGCGCGCTGTCCAGCGCCTCGGCCAGGCTCGCGCAGCCAGCCGCGACGGAGCCGACCAGGCCGGTCCGGTAGCGCGGCAGCCTCGGCAGCAGTGTGGCCGCTTGTCGTTGCGCCGTAACGAGATCCTTGGTCAGCTGGCTGGTCACGGTCGACTCGTCAGCCGGCTTCGGCGTCTTGGTCGGAGGCGCCGAGGTGGTCGTTGCCGGGCTCCCCGGCACGACACCCGCCGCGCGGTTCACCTCGGCGCGCAGCGCGGTCGCCTGCTGCTGGCGGACCGTGGCGATCACCGCGAGGGTGGCCCCGTTGTCCGCGAACGCGGCGGCCGCGGCCTTCGCGGTGGCGGCGTCCCTGGTCGCCGAGGTCAGCATCTGCCGCAGCGGATCCGGCGGCGGTGGCGTCGGCTGGCTCGTGCACGCGGCGATCAGCGGTCCCGCCACGGCGAACAGCGCGCTCGCCCGCAGCAGTGATCGTCGGCTCAACGGCGACCCGGTCGGCCCGTGCGTCGGCCGGTCCGGCTCCCGCCCGCTGGTGCCCCCGTCAGCGCTGCGCACAGGCCCCTCCCTCTGCGGTGTGGTGACCGTGCGTGTGCGACATGCCGCGCGGTCGGAGCCATCATCCTGCCAGGCGGCATCCAGCGCCCGGGCGCACCGCCCCGGTCGGACCGCCCGGTCGGACGTGCCGCTGGTCGTCTCCGCCCTGCCGATTCCGGCCGACGCGATACGCTGGGCGACCACGGCCGGCGAATGTACGTCGGCCGTAGTCGGCGTGCACTCGGCCGACACCGGCCAGAGCAAGGAGCGACAGTGCCCAGCGAGCAGCACGGCGGTACCCCGGCGGGTGCGCGGGACGCGCTCGCGGGTCGACTGCGCCCCGTGGTCGCGGAGGCGGTCGCGGGACTCGGCTTCGATCTCGACTCACTCGACGTGCAGACCGCGGGTCGCCGCAAGCTGCTGAAGGTCGTGGTGGACGCCGACGACGGGGTCGAACTCGACCTGCTGTCCGGTGTCAGCAGGGCCGTTTCGGCGACGTTGGACGCGCACGACGAGATCCTCGGCGGCCCGTACACCCTCGAGGTCACGTCGCCAGGGGTGGACCGGCCGCTGACCAGGCCCCGGCACTGGCAGCGGGCCAAGCTCCGGCTGGTCCGCGTCCGCCCGCACGACGGCGACGAGTTCACCGGGCGCGTCGGCGCCGCCGACGACGACGGCGTCGTGCTGCTGGTCGCCGGGACGCTGCGCCGCGTCGAGTACCGCACCGTGGCCAGGGCCGCGGTGGAAGTGGAGTTCCGGCAGCCGCCGGCCGCCGAACTGCTGATGCTGGAACACGGCGGGCAGCAGGCGGATAAAGACGCGAAGGAGGAGTCGAGGTGAACGTCGACATCGCCGCGCTGCGGGCGATCGAGCGCGACAAGGACATCCCCTTCGAGACGGTCATGGAAGCCATCGAGACGGCGCTGCTCACCGCGTACAAGCACACCGAGGGGCACCACCCGCACGCCAAGATCGACATCGACAAGAAGTCCGGTGTGGTGCGGGTGCTGGCCCAGGAGGTCGGCCCGGAGGGCGAGGTCCTCGAGGAGTGGGACGACACCCCGGAGGGGTTCGGCCGGATCGCGGCCACCACTGCCCGGCAGGTGATCCTGCAGCGGTTGCGGGACGCGGAGCACGAGCGCACGTTCGGTGAGTTCTCCGCCAAGGAGGGCGAGCTGATCGCCGGTGTCGTGCAGCGGGACGCGAAGGCGAACCAGCGCGGCATGGTGGTCGTGCAACTGGGTGACATCGAAGGTGTGCTGCCGCCCGGCGAGCAGGTGCCCGGCGAGACCTACGAGCACGGCACCAGGATCAAGTGCTACGTCGTCGGCGTGGCCCGGGGATCGCGTGGGACGCAGGTCACACTGTCCCGCACGCATCCCAACCTGGTGCGCAGGCTGTTCGCGTTGGAGGTACCGGAAATCGCCGACGGCACCGTCGAGATCCCTGCCGTGGCAAGGGAAGCGGGGCACAGGTCGAAGATCGCCGTGCGCTCCACCGTGCCTGGCGTGAACGCCAAGGGCGCGTGCATCGGGCCGCTGGGCGCCAGGGTGCGCAACGTGATGAGCGAACTGGCCGGCGAGAAGATCGACATCATCGACTACGCCGACGACCCGGCCACGTTCGTGGGCAACGCGTTGTCACCCGCCAAGGTGATCTCGGTCGAGGTGGTGGACGAGAAGGCCAAGGCGGCCAGGGTCGTCGTGCCGGACTTCCAGCTGTCGCTGGCGATCGGCAAGGAGGGCCAGAACGTCCGCCTCGCCGCCCGGCTCACCCTGTGGCGGATCGACATCCGCAGCGACTCGGCCCCGGCACCCGTCGCCGTGCATGACGATGCGGCTACCCCGGGTTACGACGAGGCGGTGCCGGGCGCTGTCGGCGGGGAGTCGTAGCCCAGTCGTTGCCTGGTCGTTGCTCGTTGTGCGTGATCCGGTTCGGTGTGCGGACTGCCAGGAGATAGACTGATACGTGGTGCAACGTCTTCGACCGGTCCCCGCGCGTCTCGGCCCCGTCCGAACATGCGTGGGTTGCCGTGCCGCGACGTTGTCCACCGAGTTGCTGCGTGTGGTGGTCGTGGCAGGCGCTCTGGTGCCTGATCCCGAACGCCGGCTGCCCGGTCGTGGAGCCTGGCTCCATGCCCGACCGGACTGCCTGCGAACCGCGCACCGGCGCCGGGCGTTCGCCAGGGCGTTTCGACGGCCCGGGCCGCCCGACGTCGAGGCGGTTCGGGCTCACCTCGCGGAGTTGCTCGGTGTGAGCGTCGACGTGGGAACCTCCCACGTTCGGTAAGAGGCCAGGGAAGCAGGTCGACCCGTCATGAGTCAGCCGTGAAGCTGAAGCCATGAACGCGCGACGTTAGGACGAGGTCGACGGCCAGCCCGCCGACCTCATCAGATGAGGAGAGCAGTGGCAGGCAAGGCCCGCGTACACGAGCTCGCCAAGGAGCTCGGTGTCACGAGTAAGGATGTACTCGCCAAGCTCAAGGATCTTGGCGAGTTCGTGAAGTCGGCGTCGTCCACAGTGGAGGCGCCAGTAGCCCGCAGGTTGCGGGACTCATTCCCCAAGGCAGAGGGCAACGGCCGGTCCGGCCGTTCCGGTGGCAGCCGTGAGTCGGCTCCCCGCCCGTCGTCCCCGGCGCCGAGCCCGGCTCCGGCAGCACCCAGGCAGACGGCGTCCGTCCCGGCGGCGACTGCTCAGGCAGCCGGTCCGGCGAGCGGCGCTCCCACGCAGGCCACGGCGCCCGCGCGGCCGGCAGGCACGCCAGGACCCGGTGTCCGGCCAGGACCGCGACCCGCTCCGGCGGCGCCCGCTCCCGCGACGCCGACCCCGGCCCGGCAGGAACGACCCGCGGAGGCCACACCGGCACCCGTGGCAGCGTCAGCGGCACCTCCCGTGCCGCAGCAGGCTCCCGAGGAGTCGGCCCCCGTCCGCCAGCAGCAGCCGAGGCAGAACCCTGCCGCGCCGGCAGCCGGTCCGGCCGGTGGTGGCACCAGTGGTGCCGTCGTGCCGCCTCGTCGGCAGGCCCCCAAGCCAGGTCCGCGTACTCCGCGGCCGGGCAACAACCCGTTCGGTGTCGGCGGCGGTGCCGCTCCGACCCCGCCAGCACCTCGTGGGCCTCGGCCCGGCGGTGACCGTCCGCAGCGACCGGGCGGCGATCGTCCGGCACCCGGCGGCCCGCGTGGCGACCGTCCGGCGCCCGGTGGCGGCGGCGGTAATCGGCCCAGCCCCGGCAACATGCCGCCTCGGCCCAACCCCGGCATGATGCCGCCTCGACCGGCACGTTCCGGTCCTGGTGGCGGCGGTGGTGGTCGCCCAGGCGGTCCCGGTGGCGGCGGTGGCCGTCCTGGTGGCGGTGGCGGCGGCGGTCGTCCCGGTGGTCCCGGTGGCGGTGGCGGCGGTCGTCCCGGTGGCGGCGGCGGTGGATTCCGCGGCGGTCCCGGTGGTGGTGGCGGCGCAGGTGGCGGCGGTGGCTACCGCGGCGGCAGTGGCGGTGGCGGCGGTGCTCCGGCCGGTGGCGGTTACCGTCCCGGTGGTGGTGGCGGTCGTCCCGGTGGTGGCGGTGCCCGTGGTGGCGGCGCGGCCGGTGCGTTCGGCCGCCCTGGTGGCGCGCCGAGGCGTGGCCGCAAGTCGAAGCGGCAGAAGCGGCAGGAATACGACAACATGCAGGCGCCGAGCGTCGGCGGTGTCCGGCTGCCCAAGGGCAGCGGCGAGACCATCCGGCTGCCGCGCGGTGCTTCGCTGACCGACTTCGCGGAGAAGATCAACGCCAACCCGGCATCGCTGGTGCAGGTGTTGTTCCACCTCGGTGAAATGGTCACCGCGACCCAGTCCGTCTCCGAGGACGTGCTCGAACTGCTCGGCTCGGAGATGAACTACCAGGTCCAGGTGGTCAGCCCCGAGGAGGAGGACCGCGAGCTGCTCGGCTCGTTCGACATCACCTACGGCGAGGACTTCGGTGGCGAGGAGGACCTGGCCGCGAGGCCGCCGGTCGTGACCGTCATGGGTCACGTCGACCACGGTAAGACCCGCCTGTTGGACACGATCCGTAAGACGAACGTGGCCGAACGCGAGGCGGGTGGCATCACCCAGCACATCGGTGCCTACCAGGTGACGACGAACCTCGAGGGCAACGAGCGGCTGATCACCTTCATCGACACCCCGGGCCACGAGGCGTTCACCGCCATGCGTGCCCGTGGTGCGCAGGCCACCGACATCGCGGTGATCGTGGTCGCCGCCGACGACGGTGTCATGCCGCAGACGGTGGAGGCGATCAACCACGCGCAGGCCGCCGA
>DASXYT010000319.1:0-7350 GCA_036502345.1 Pseudonocardiaceae bacterium
CTCTCCATCGCGTTCGCCGGCGAGGGCCAGCACCAGGACGCGGGCGCCAAGATGGAACACCTCGCGCCGCACACCTCGTCGACGATCGTGTCGAAGTCGGTGGCGCGCGGCGGTGGCCGCACCTCCTACCGCGGCCTGGTGCAGATCAACAAGCGGGCACACCACTCCAAGTCGACCGTGAAGTGCGACGCGCTGCTGGTGGACAACATCAGCCGGTCGGACACCTACCCGTACGTGGACATCCGTGAGGACGACGTGTCCATGGGGCACGAGGCGACGGTGTCCAAGGTGAGTGACGACCAGCTGTTCTACCTGATGTCGCGCGGCCTCACCGAGGACGAGGCAATGGCCATGATCGTGCGCGGGTTCATCGAGCCCATCGCGCGCGAACTGCCCATGGAGTACGCGCTGGAACTGAACCGCCTGATCGAGCTGCAGATGGAAGGGGCCGTCGGCTGACCATGACGACAGCACAGAAGCCGACCCAGCACGGCATGACCGAACACTCGCACGGTGGCACGATCCCGAACGCCACCCGTGCGGAGAGGTTCGCCTCCTTCGACGTCGACGCCTTCGAGGTGCCCGGCGGCCGCGAGGAGGACTGGCGGTTCACGCCGATGAAGCGGCTGCGCGGCCTGCACAACGGGGCCGAGGCCACCGGGACGGCGCAGGTCGACGTGACCAGCGGCGAGCAGATCCGGGTCGAGTCCGTCGCCAGGGGCGACGAGCGGCTCGGCGTCGCCGGCACACCGGGTGACCGGGTGGCGGCGCAGGCCTGGGGCTCGTTCCCGGCGGCGACGCTGCTCACCGTCCCGGCCGAGACGAAGGTCGCCGAGCCGGTCACGGTGGCGATCAGCGGTCCCGGCGCCGACCTGGTCAGCTACGGCCACCTGCAGGTACGGGCGGAGCAGTTCGCCGAGGCCGTCGTTGTCCTGGACTACACCGGTTCCGGCGCACACGCGGACAACGTCGAGCTGGTGCTGGGCGACGGCGCCAAGCTCACCCTGGTCGTGGTGCACGACTGGGCTGACGACGCCGTCCACGTGACGTCGCACCACGCATCACTGGGCAGGGACGCGACACTGCGGCATACCGTGGTGACCCTGGGCGGGGAACTGGTCCGGGTCGCACCGACGGTGACCTTCACCGACCGGGGCGGCGACGCCGAACTGACCGGCCTGTACTTCGCCGACTCGGGGCAGCACCTGGAGCACCGGCTGTTCGTGGACCACGCGGTGCCCAACTGTCGCAGCAACGTGGCCTACAAGGGCGCGCTGCAGGGCGAGGGCGCGCACACGGTGTGGATCGGCGACGTCCTGATCAGGGCGGCGGCCGAGGGCACGGACACCTATGAGCTGAACCGGAACCTGGTCCTCACCGACGGCGCTCGTGCCGACTCGGTGCCGAACCTGGAGATCGAGACCGGCGAGATCAAGGGTGCCGGGCACGCCAGCGCCACCGGCCGGTTCGACGACGAGCAGCTGTTCTACCTGCAGTCCCGAGGGATTCCCGAGGACCAGGCACGCAGGCTGGTGGTTCGTGGGTTCTTCCACGAGGTGCTGGCCAAGATCGCGGTGCCGCAGGTGCGGGAACGGTTGGAAGCGGCGATCGAGGCCGAGCTCGCGGTGGTCGGGGTATGACCGCCGGCACGCGGGTGTGCGCACTCACCGAGCTGGACGACGACAAGCCGTTCGCTGTCGAGGTCGGCGACGACCTCGTGGTGCTGGTCCGGCAGGGCGACGAGGTACACGCGCTGCGCGACGAGTGCACGCATGCCGCGCTGGCGCTGAGCGACGGCGAGGTGACCCGCAAGGGGATCGAGTGCTTCCTGCACGGGTCGTGCTTCGACCTGCGCACCGGGGCGCCGTCCTCGCTGCCGGCGACGGAGCCGGTCGAGGTGTTCGCGGTGCAGGTGTCCGACGGGGACGTCTACGTGGACACCGACACGCTGATCAACTAGAGACTTTCGACAGCAACACGGGAGAAACGAACTAGCGATGGCCACTCTCGAAATCAACGACCTGCACGTGTCGGTGGCGACCGACGAGGGCGAGAAGCAGATTCTCTCCGGCGTCGACCTCACCATCAACGCGGGCGAGACGCACGCCATCATGGGCCCCAACGGCTCCGGCAAGTCGACCCTGTCCTATGCCATCGCCGGCCACCCGAAGTACAAGGTGACGTCCGGGAATGTGCTGCTGGACGGCGAGAGCGTGCTGGACATGACCGTGGACGAGCGGGCGCGGGCGGGCCTCTTCCTGGCGATGCAGTACCCGGTCGAGGTGCCCGGCGTCTCCATGTCGAACTTCCTGCGTTCGGCTGCCACCGCGGTGCGCGGCGAGGCGCCCAAGGTGCGGCACTGGGTCAAGGAAGTCAAGCAGGCCATGGGCGACCTGGAGATCGACCCGGCGTTCGCGGAACGCAGTGTCAACGAGGGCTTCTCCGGTGGCGAGAAGAAGCGCCACGAGATCCTGCAGTTGGCGTTGCTGAAGCCGAAGATCGCGATCCTGGACGAGACCGACTCCGGTCTCGACGTGGACGCGCTGCGGGTCGTCTCCGACGGCGTGAACAGGTACAAGGAAGCCGGTGACGTGGGCGTCATGCTGATCACCCACTACACGCGGATCCTCAAGCACATCAAGCCGGACTTCGTGCACGTGTTCGCCGGTGGCCGGATCGTCGAGTCCGGTGGCCCGGAACTGGCCCAGGTCCTGGAGAACGACGGCTACGTCCGGTTCGCTGGGGTGAAGCGAGAGGAGGCGGTGACACCGTGACGACCACTTCTTCCGCCGCTGCCGCCACCGCGCTGCCGCTGGATGTCGAGACGATCCGCAAGGACTTCGCGATCTTCGGTCGGACCATCCGGGACGACAAGCGGTTGGTGTACCTGGACTCCGGGGCGACGTCCCAGCGGCCGAGGCAGGTGCTGGACGCGGAGCGGGTGTTCCTGGAGACGTCCAACGCCGCAGTGCACCGTGGCGCGCACCAGTTGGCCGAGGAGGCAACCGACGCGTACGAGGGTGCGCGCGCGAGGGTCGCCTCGTTCATCGGTGTGCACGACAACGAGGTGGTGTTCACCAAGAACGCCACCGAGGGCGTGAACCTGGTCGCCTACGCGATGAGCAACGCGTCCACATCGGGCCCCGAGTCCGAGCGGTTCCGGTTGGCGCCGGGCGACGAGATCGTCGTGACCGAGATGGAGCACCACGCGAACCTCGTGCCGTGGCAGCAGGTTGCCGAGCGGACCGGGGCGACGCTGCGCTGGTTCGGTGTGACCGACGAGGGCAGGCTCGATCTCTCGAACATCGACGAGCTGATCAACGACCACACCAAGGTCGTCGCGTTCACCCACCAGTCGAACGTGACCGGCACCGTGAACCCGCCTGCCAGGCTGGTCGCGCGGGCGCGCGAGGTCGGTGCGCTGACCGTGCTGGACGCGTGTCAGTCGGTGCCGCACTCGCCGGTCGACTTCGGTGCGCTGGGTGTCGACTTCGCGGTGTTCTCCGGCCACAAGATGCTGGGCCCGTCCGGGGTCGGTGTCCTGTACGGCCGGAACGAGCTGCTGTCGATCATGCCGCCGTTCCTGACCGGTGGGTCCATGATCGAGATGGTGCACATGGCCAAGTCCACGTTCGCCCCGCCGCCGCAGCGGTTCGAGGCGGGCGTACCGATGACCTCGCAGGTCGTCGGGCTCGGCGCGGCTGTGGACTATCTGTCGGTCGTCGGCATGGAGCGCATCGCCGAACACGAGCATCTGCTGACCGACGCCGCGTTGAACGGACTGGCCCAGATCCCCGGTGTGCGGATCATCGGCCCGACTCCGGACGGCCCGACGGGAACAGCCGACCGGGGCGGCGCTGTTTCGTTTGTCGTGGAAGATATCCATGCGCACGATGTCGGCCAGGTACTGGACGACAACGGCGTCGAGGTGCGGGTCGGACACCACTGTGCGTGGCCGCTGCACCGCAGGTTCGGGGTGCAGGCGACCGTCCGGGCGACGTTCTACCTGTACAACGACCTGGACGACGTGACCGCCTTGCTGGACGGGGTGCGTGCGGCTCAGCGGTTCTTCGGGACGGCCTGATGCGACTGGACCAGATGTACCAGGAGATCATCCTGGATCACTACAAGCACCCGCACGGGCGCGGTCTGCGTGACCCGTACGGCGCCGAGGTGCACCACGTGAACCCCACATGTGGGGACGAGGTGACGCTGCGGGTGAACCTCAAGGGCACCGGTACGGCGGCCGAGGTCGCCGACGTGTCCTACGAGGGGCAGGGCTGCTCGATCAGCCAGGCGGCTACGTCCGTGTTGACGGACCTGGTCATCGGGCGCACGGTGGAGCAGGCGTTCGGCACGATGGACGTGTTCGTCGAGCTGATGCAGAGCCGAGGCCAGATAGAGCCGGACGAGGACGTGCTGGAGGACGCGGTGGCGTTCGCCGGTGTGGCGAAGTACCCGGCCAGGGTGAAATGCGCGCTACTGGGCTGGATGGCGTTCAAGGACGCGGTGGCCAGGGCGGAAGCGGGCAGCGAGACCGAGGTGGAGCACTGATGACGACCAACGAGACTTCTGCTGACGTGGACCGCACGGCGGCCGGCCTGCCGGAGCCGCCGGCGCCCAGGGCTGACGTGGCATCCATCGACGACATCGAGGAGGCCATGCGCGACGTGGTCGACCCCGAACTGGGCATCAACGTGGTCGACCTCGGCCTGGTCTACGACCTCCGGGTGGACGACGAGAACACGGCCATCATCGACATGACGCTGACGTCGGCGGCCTGCCCGTTGACCGACGTGATCGAGGACCAGGCCCGCAGCGCACTGGTCGGCGGCCCCGGTGGCGGTCTGGTCGGTGACATCAAGATCAACTGGGTCTGGATGCCGCCGTGGGGTCCGGAGAAGATCACCGAGGACGGCCGCGAGCAGCTACGAGCCCTGGGCTTCACGGTCTGACACCCGCCGCTCGGCTTGCTGGTGACCGTTGGTGGTGACCACGGCCGAGGACCTGCCCGACTTCACCGACGGTCCCGACCTGATGGACCCTGCCCAGGTTGACGGCTCGGCGGCGTCATCCACAGAAGATCACCGTCGGGGGTTGCGATCGGCCTCGTGAACCGCAGGCGGGCGACCGGGAACCGAGTCCACTCAGCTCCCAGGTCGGCCCGCCAGGGCGGGCAGCACGATCGTCAGATGACGCGACGTCGACCTCGACGCGGACCTGGTCACGCACCCTGCGCGGGCGCCGAGCCCGACACCACCGCTGCGCCCGAAACCCACGCGGGTCGACACGGCCACAGCCAGCTGCCCGCCGCCAGCCACGCGCGTCAAGGCTGCTGCTGGTCCGGCTGGGTCGGCCGCGGTGGGACACCGCAGGCGTGGGACAGGCGGCGGATCATCGCGCGGAGGTGTTCGCCGTAGCGCGCCTCGAACTCCGGTGACGTGGGATCCAGGCCGAAGATCTGGCGCACCAGTTGGGGCAGCACCACCGGCACCATCACCGCACCCATGATCGCCAACCGTACGCTGGCCGGGTCCAGGTCGGCCGACAGTTGACCGTTCGCCTGCCTGGCCTGCATCGCGGACAGGTCGTCCAGGTCGCGGCCCGCGTCGTCGGGTGGCGATGGGCCCTCGCCGTCCAGCAGCCCGCGCCACGCCATCAACCGCGTCAGCCTCGGCTCGGCCAGCGCCTCGTGTAGGTACCACGCTGCCAACTCGTCCAGTGGCATGGCCGGGTCGGCGTACGTGCGCTCCCTGCGGAGCCAGGTCTGTTGTAGTTCCCGGTACAGGCCCTCCTTGCTGTCGAAGTAGTAGTTGATCAGCTGCTTGTTCACGCCTGCCCGGTCGGCGATCTCCTGCACCCGCGCGCCGGCGAAACCCTTGGCGGCGAACACTTCCAGCGCCGCCTCCAGCAGGCGTTGCCGGGAGCGGTCGGCGTCCTGCTGGCGCTCGTCCGGCGCCGGTGCCCGCCGTGGGCGGGGGCGGCCGGCCGTCGTCGGTTGGCGACCATCGGCTGGGTCCTGCGCTGGTGCTGGCACAGGCGAATCGTAGCAACGTTGTCACCTGACCGGTTGACGTTGTCATCCATTTGGTTGACACGTTCTGTCGGGTGGCTGATACTCGGCCGCATGACCTCCTTCAGTGAGGCTGAGCTGGCCTATCTGGCCAGCCAGCGGCTCGGCCGGCTCGCCACCGTCGCCCCGGACGGCAGCCCTCAGAACAATCCCGTCTCCTTCCGTCTCAACTCCGAGTTGGGCACGATCGACATCGGCGGCCGCGCCATGGGTGCCAGCCGCAAGTTCCGGAACCTGCGGACCAACGACCGCGTGGCATTCGTCGTCGACGACATCGCTTCGGTGACCCCGTGGCGAGTGCGCTGCCTGGAGATCCGAGGCACCGCTGAGGCGCTCACCGATCAGGCACCGCTGATGAACGGCATGTCACCCGAGTTGATCCGTGTGCACCCGGACCGGGTGATCAGCTTCGGGCTCACCGACTAGATCGAACCGCACGCCGCCTCCCGCACAGCGCCTGCCGCCCGGTGGACGGCGGTGCGCGGCCGGTCGTGGTTGTCATGCTGTGTCGTGGAAGTTCACCCCCAGGGCGTGGCGGGTTCCGGTGTGGACGGTGCTGATGCCGTATCGAACGCCGATCCGGTAGTGGCCGCGGTTGCCCGTGCCGGGGCGGTAGCCGGTCGGCCAGATGACGGTCTGGCCCTGTTTCAGCACGACGGCCCTGCCGCGCGACTGGGCGCGGGGCAGGTTCTCCACGAGTAGGAACTCGCCGCCCGTGTAGTCCTTGTTGGGGCGGGACAGCATGACCATCAGCTGCAACGGGAACGCGGGGCCTTCATGACTGTCCTGATGCAGGCAGTTGTACTCCTGGGCGCGGTGGCGCATGACGAGCGGCGTCGGGTTGGCCTGGCCGACATCGTGACAGGTGGCCAGGAATTCGTCGATGTGGGCAGGGAAGGAGCCGGGGATACCGAGCTTGTCGCGCCACGAGTTGGCCAGTGGGGCCAGCCGTTCGTAGCACTCCCTGCGGAGCATGGCGACGGTGTCCGGCAATGGATCCTCGAAGTGTTGGTACTCGCCGGGGCCGAGACGGTATCGGTCCGGTTCGATGCGGGATCGCCATGGTTCCGGCCGGTCGTAGAGCGAGATCAGTTCCGCACAGTCCGCAGGGGACAGTGCGGGCGGAGTGATCGCGTAGCCGACGTTGTCGAGCGAGGTGGACAGGGCCGACCAGTTCCAGGCGGCCACGGTGTTGGGGGCGTCGAGTGTTTTCATACCCGGTAGAACCCCAACGGGGGCGGATTGGTTGCACTTCAGGCTTCGGTGAGGCCGGATTC
>DASXYT010000320.1:0-3779 GCA_036502345.1 Pseudonocardiaceae bacterium
CGCTACTCGGGGTGATCGCGGTGGTGTTGATCATCGAGACGAAGAGTCTGCTGATCGGCGAGGGTGTCGGAGCCGACCTGCTCGCCCAGATCACCGGCGAACTGGCGCACGGCGAGGTGGAGCGGGTGATCCACATCCGCACCCAGTACCTCAGCCCGGACGACCTGCTGGTCGCCGCGACGATCGCGTTCGTGCCGGAACTGCCGTTGGCCGAGGTGGCGAAGGCCATCGACGCGGCGGAGGCGCGAGTGCGGGCCAAGGTGCCGCTGGCGACGCTGATCTACCTGGAACCCGACCTCGACCGTAACCGAGAGTGACAACGTAGCTCGATCGTGGGGAACTGTAGTCACGTCCCGATCGTCGCCAGGTAGCGTCAGCGCCCATGACGACGCTCATGGTGACCGGCGCCGCCGGGTTCATCGGATCCCACTTCGTTCGGCACTGGGTGAAAGAACACCCGAACGATGATGTGGTGGCTCTGGACGCGCTCACCTACGCGGGCACCGAGACCAACCTGACCGACGTGTGGCCCTCGATCACGTTCGTGCACGCGGACATCGGTGACCAGCCCAAGGTCGAGGACACGCTGCGCAAGCACGGTGTGGACGTGGTGGTGAACTTCGCCGCCGAGTCGCACAACAGCCTCGCGGTGCTGGACCCCGGCCGGTTCTTCCGTACCAACGTGATCGGCACCCAGACGCTGCTGGAGGCCGCCCGGCAGGTCGGGGTGGCACGGTTCCACCACGTGTCGACGTGTGAGGTCTACGGCGACCTGCCGTTGGACGCGGAGACCGCGTTCACGGAATCGAGCCCGTACCTGCCGAGGACCCCGTACAACGCCAGCAAGGCAGGTGCCGACCACGCGGTCCGCGCCTACCACGAGACCTACCACCTGCCGATCACCATCTCCAACTGCGCCAACAACTACGGCTCGCACCAGTTCCCGGAGAAGGTGGTGCCGCTGTTCACCACCTACGCGCTGGACGGCACACCGCTGCCGGTCTACAAGTCCAAGCACAACCGTCGGGAGTGGATCCACGCGCTGGACCACGTGCGCGCCATCGAGGCGATCCTGGACCGTGGCGTGGTCGGCGAGACCTACCACGTGGGCACCGGCGTCGAGGCCAGCGTCGAGCAGATCGCCGACCTGGTGCTGGAGGAGTTGGGCCTGCCGCAGTCGCTCAAGAAAGAGGTCCCCGACCGCCCGGGCCACGACCGCCGCTACCTGCTGGACTCCACCAAGATCCGGCGCGAACTGGGCTGGGCACCGCTGATCGACTTCGACAACGGCATCCGCGAGACGATCCAGTGGTACGCGGCCAACCGTGAGTGGTGGGAGCCGCTGCGCGACCGCAGCCCGGTGGTCGAAGGCTCCTGGTCGAACTCGTAGCTACACGCAAAACCGCCCCTTGATGTGTACAGTGATCTTCAGTCATACACATCAGGGGGCGGTTTTGTGCGCACGAACGTCGACATCGATGACAAGCTGATGGCCGATGCGATGGAGGCATTGGGCACGGAGAGCAAGCGGGAGACCATCGAGGTCGCGTTGGAGCGGGCGATCCGCGACTGGAAGGCGCGCAAGGTCCTCTTCCTGCGCGGCACAGTGCAGTGGGAGGGCGATCTGATGGAGTCGAGGCGCAGTCGGGTGTGGGGTGAGTGATCGCCGTTGACAGCAGCGTCTGGATCGACTTCCTCGGCGGCCGCGACACGGCACACGTGAACCTGCTCGCCGGCTATCTCGATCGGCACGCCAGCGAGGTGGCGCTGGTCGACGTGGTGCTCACCGAGGTGTTGCAGGGCCTGCCCGATGAGCACGTCGCGAAGGTCGAGGCGACCTTGCTCGAACTGGATGTGCTCAGGTTGGAGTGGATCCGTGACTTCCGGGCGGCCGCTGGTCTCTACCGGGCGGCCCGGAAGTCCGGCGTGACGATCCGTGGCACCGTCGACTGTCTGATCGCTGCCGTGTGCATCCGGGAGAACGTGCCGCTGCTGCATGCTGACGCGGACTTCGACCGGCTGGCCGAGATCAGTGAGCTGTCCACGATCCGTGTGGGCTGACGGTGGCTGATTTTCTCTGCCTTGACGTCGGTTCCACGTGGACCAAGGCGGCCCTGGTGTCGGCGGCCGGCGAGGTGCTGGCCACCGCCCAACACCCGACGACGCCGCCCGAGGTGCTGACCGGGATCGCCGCTGTGACCGCCGCCGTGCACGGTGAGCACGCCGAAGTCCTGGCGTGCTCGTCGGCCGGTGGCGGTCTGCGGCTGGCCGTGGTGGGTCAGGAACGCCTGGTCAGCGCCGAGGCCGCGTACCGGGTGGCGCTGTCCGCCGGGGCCAAGGTGGTGCACGTGTCCTCCGGTGACCTGGACGGCGCCGGCATCCGGGCGCTCCGCGCGACCCGGCCGGACGTGCTGCTGCTCGCGGGCGGCACGGACGGCGGCGACACCAGGGTGCTGCTGCACAACGCCCACCGGCTGGCCGCCAACCGGATCGGCTGCCCTGTCGTGCTGGCCGGCAACACGGCCGTCCGCGAGGAGGCCCTGACCCTCCTGCTGGGCACCCGCAGGACCGTCGTGGTCACCGACAACGTGCTGCCCGACATCGGCGAGATCGCGCCCGGCCCGGCCCGCGCCGCGATCCGCGAGGTGTTCCTCGACCACGTCATCGGCGGCAAGGGCCTGTCCCGTGGGCCACGGTTCCGCAGGCTGGTCAGGGCCGTCACCCCGGAGGCCGTGCTGACCGGCGTCGGCAGGTTGGCCACCCTGCTGGCCGACGAGGCCGAGGGGTCCGTCCTGGTGGTGGACGTCGGCGGCGCCACCACGGACGTCTACTCGGCCGTGTCCACGCCGGCCGAGCGCGAGGAGCACGCCGTCGCGCTCCCGCCGGACCGGCGCACCGTCGAGGGCGACATCGGCATGCGCTGGTCGGCACCCGGCGTGGTCACCGAGGCGGCAGCCGAACGCCTGACCACCGAAGACCTCGCCGCCGAAGCGGACTTCCGGGCCTCGCACGTCGACTTCGTCCCCAGCGACGACCACGAGGCGGAAGTCGACGCCCGGCTCGCCGCTCTGGCCGCCGTGCTGGCCATCCGCCGGCACCTGCGGATGGTGGACGGTCGACTCGGCCCGAAGGGTGCCGGGCTGCTGGTGCTGTCCGGTGGCGTGTTCCGGCACACCACCAAACTGGCCGAGATCGAGGCCACCCTGCGCGCCGATTCCGTGCTCCGGCCGGTGTTGCGGCACGCCGAGATCGTCGTGGACGCCCGCTATCTCCTGGCGCCGGCCGGCCTGCTGGCCGACGCCGGCCAGCCGGAAACGGCCGACGCCCTGCTCGGCAACCTAGCCGGCCGCCGTGGTGCGCCCCGGTAGCCGGAACACACCGTGCTGCTCGCTGCGCACCTCGGTGGGCGACTCCAGCCCGGCCGCACACGCGATCGCCCGGTCCCACTCCGGGTCGGAGTAGTAGTCGTCGTGCCGCAGCACCCCGGCTGCCCAGCGCCGACCGGCGAACGGGCCGCGCTCCGGGTCGGGCAGCCAGTGGTCACCGCCGAGCACCAGCGCCCCGGTCGGCCCGGTCACGGCGGGCGCCAACGCACCGGACGTGCCGTCGGTGCGGAACCCGACACCGATCAACTGCCCGTCGAACACCTGCCGCCGCCACGTGGTCACGCCGCCGCCGATCGCGTCGGTGCCGCGCGCCATGGTGCGCCACCGGCCTGCCAGGTCACCGAACAGTTCCAGCAGCCCGTCGTGTGACACGACCCCGGGGAACGCCCTCGG
>DASXYT010000321.1:0-21160 GCA_036502345.1 Pseudonocardiaceae bacterium
CTGGCGCTCGGACCTGCGCGGCGACGAGTTCACGCCGGAGCAGATCGACCGGCGGGTGAGCAGGGGCGACCTGCTGTACGGGGCGACGGAGATCGTGCTGCCGTTCCGCGTGCCCGACGGGATGCACACGTACCCGGACCAGCGACGGAACACCTGCGAGCACACGATGTTCACGGTCGCCGCGGGCGGCGCCGTGCAGGGCCTGCTGGTCGCGCTGGCGGCCGAGGGGCTCGGGTCGTGCTGGGTGTCGTCGACGATCTTCGCGGCCGACGTGGTGCGATCGGCGCTGGACCTGCCTGCCGGGTGGGAGCCGCTGGGCGCCGTGGCGGTCGGGCATCCCGCGGACGGCCCGCTGACAGTGCGGCCCGGTTTCACCGAGGGCCTGATCGAGCGGTGACGGGTCCGCATTCGTCGGCTGTCGAGACGCTGACGTCGTGGCGGCCGGATGCGCACGGGCAGGAGTCGCTGCGGCAGGCGCTGTTGGCGTTCCTGGCCGCCCGGCCGGACGCCTGCCAGCGGTCCTGCGATGCGGGCCACATCACGGCGTCGGCGCTGGTACTGGACCACACCGGCGATCGGACCCTGCTCACGCTGCACCCGAGGGTCGGCCGCTGGCTGCAACTCGGTGGCCACTGCGAGCCGGACGACCGGACACTGGCCGGCGCCGCGCTGCGTGAGGCGACGGAGGAGTCCGGCATCACGGGCCTGCGGATCGAGCCGAGGCCGCTGCATGTGGACGTGCACGCGGTGACATGTTCGCTCGGCGTGCCGACCAGGCACCTGGACGTGCGGTTCCTGGTACACGCGCCGGCCGGGGCGACGGCGGTGCGCAGCGACGAGTCGGACGACCTGCGCTGGTGGCCGCTGGACGACGCGCCGGGCGACGGCGAACTCCGCGACATGCTCGACGCGGCCCGCGTGCGGCTCACCAGCGCCGGTAGCCGAGTCGGGCGCTGAGCGCACAACTCACCAACACCAGCAGCCGACTCACCCACCCCAACAGCCGACTCGACCGACCCGGCGCCGCTTCGCCCACCCACACCGCCGACTCGACCGTCCCGGCCGCCGACCCGCCTACCCCGGCTGACGACTCGCCTACCGCGGTCGACGACTCACCCACCCCGGTCGCCGACTCGACCACCCCAGTCGCCGACTCGACCTCTCAGCCGGTCGACTCGGCCGCCCGGGTGCTCGACTCGCCACCCGATGGCCAAGTGGCCCGCGTGGATGAGACCACTCGCCCACCCACACCGCCGACTCGCCCACCCCGGTCGCCGACTCGTCTTCTCAAGTGGTCGACTCGACCGCCCGGGTGCTCGACTCGCCCACCCAGGCCGCCGACTCGTGAACTGAGTGCTCAACTCACCAACGCCGACAGCCGGTTCGTGAACGCGGCCCGCGTGCGGCTTACCAGCGTCGGTAGTCGCGCGGGCTGAACCTCGGGCCGAAGCGGGGCGCGCTGATCCCGGCTGCCTCGATGTAGCGGACCGCGCGGTGCCGCTGCGGCGCGTAGGGCGCCAGCACCTCGGCCATGCCCTCGTCGTCCAGTCGGTGCCCGACCAGTGCCGTGCCGACGATGTGCGCCAGGTGGAAATCGCCGAAGCTGACCGCGTCCGGGTCACCCCAGGCCCGCTGCGCCACCTCGGCGGCCGTCCACACGCCGATGCCGGACACCAGCCGCAGCCGGTTCCTGCCCTCGACACCGGCGAGGTCCACGGCCTTCTCCAACTGGTGCGCCACCCGGGCCGCGTTGACCAGCGTGCGTCGCCGCGCGCCGTCCACGCCCGCCTTGTGCCACTCCCAGTCCTGCAACCGCACCAGCACCCTCGGCGTCGGCGGAACACGCATCCCGTCGGGCGCCGGACCGGGTGCGGCCTCGCCGAACCGCCAGGCCAGTTCGCGCCACGACCTGCGGGCCTCGGTGTTGGTCACCTTCTGTTCCAGCACCGCGCCGAGCAACACGTCCCAGACCCGGCCGCTGGCACCGAGCCGCAGCCCGGGCAGTTCCCGCCTGCTGGCCGCGATCACCGGATGGTGGGCCATGAAGTCACTGTCGTCGTCCGAAGCACCCAACAACGCGGGCACGCTCTCCAGCAGCCAGTCGGCGCCCGGGCCCCACGCCGAAGCCGATACCTCACCCCCAGCGAGGCACAACGCGAGCGTGCCGGCACCGGCGGGCGTGTTGCCGGCCAGCCAGTGGGTGCCCCGCGCGTCCAGCCGGAACGCGGGATCGCCGGCACCCCTGCGCAGCGGGCCGATGACGGCGGGCAGGTCCAGCGGGAATGCCGGTAGCCACCGTCGGACCCGCTCGGCCCCCGTGGTCAGCAATGGCACGGTCGCTATCCTCCCATGTCGTGAGCACACCCAAAGCAATGACTCCTCGGCAAGCCGTGGTCCTGGCCGGAGGTAGCGCAACCCGGCTGCGCCCCTACACCGACGACCGACCGAAGCCCTTGGTCGAGATCGCGGGGAAGACCATCTTCGAACGTCAGGTCGAATGGCTTGCCGCTGGGGGCATCTCACACGTCGTCGTCGCCTGTGGTTACCGGGCGGACGTCTTCGAACATTTCGTCGAGACCACACCGCTGCCGCTCGCGGTCACCACCGTCAGGGAAGAGACCCGACTCGGCCGAGGCGGTGGGCTCAAGTTCGGTGCCCACGCCCTGCCATTCCAGGACGAACCATGGATGGGGCTGAACGGAGACGTCCTCACCGACGACCCCGTCAGTGACATCTGCGCCCAGCATGCGGAGACCGGCGCGGCCGCAACGGTCGCCGTCGCGCGTTATCGCTGCCCGTACGGGGTCCTCCAGATAGCTGATGACAACACCGTCGAGAGTTTTGTCGAAGCGCCCCTGTTGCCCAACTGGATCAACGCCGGGATCTACGTGTTCGGCTTGGCCGTCTCCGAACTACTGCCAGACGTGGGCGATCATGAGGACACGACATTTCCGCTGCTAGCGAAGGAGAATCGACTGTTCGCCTATCGCATCATGGGCAGTTGGCGCGGCATCGACACTGTCAAGGACCTGCAGGAGGCAAACCAGGTTCTGGGCTGAGCCCGACCTTGGCCAACATCAGCACCATCGCGGTCTCGACACCGAGGATGCCGCGACCGATGTTGGCCAAGGCATCGCTCGGCGAGAGCAGATACGGACGCATGTCGAAGTAGCTCTCGATCTGTCCGTCACCAGATGGTACCGACTGCCCGATCAAGCACACATCCTTGACCAGCACAAACGTCACATACCGGTTCGTCTCCGAGGGTAGCGAGTAGAATGATCCCAGTATTTCAATAGAACTTGTGTCAGTGATCGTATAACCCGTCTCTTCCCGCAACTCGCGAAGGGCGGCGTGCTCAAAGGATTCGTCGTCGTTCACCGCGCCAGCGGGAAGCTCGACCGTGTATTTCTTGAGATTGTGCCGATACTGGCGGACGAAGACTAGCATCCCATCTTCGGTCACGGGTAGGACGACGACACTCGACGGTGTGTCAACGTAGTACCAGTCGATGGTCAACCCGTCGGGCATGCGCACCAGTTCACGAACGAATTTCTTTGGCTTCTCGACCAGCAACTCCGACTCGACGACGACAGCGTGACTCATCGACTGTTGCGATTTCATGTTCCCCTGATCATTCATTACGCATCATCCCAGTCGGTCGCAAGTGCCCAGGCCCGTTCAAAGTGATGACAGTACCGGTCGAAAAGGCCGTCATTGCTAGCCCGGTCAAGATCAAATGTCGGCGAATTATTACCGAGCATGAATCGGACGTAGGGGGTCATCAACATCTTGCTGTCGCCACGTACGATGCTGACCGCAGGCCCCGAAGAATAGGTTCTTATCCGCATACGCCCGTCACACTTCTGTCGGATTCTGGAGAATCGTCGCAACGATGCCCTGGTGCGCGCGGCCAGTGTGCCCTTTGGGTTTTCCTCATCATCGTCGATGCCGTCCAGTCCCGGCCAGGACGGTGCGATCAACAGTACTCGGATGTCACAGTTCTCCTGCGCCGCGTTCTGGAGAATAACGGGCACTTCGTCGTCCTCGGCATATCCGTGCTCGGCCATTCCATACAACCAGATGTGCCGCGAGGCGTCCCGGATTATCTCGTTCCATCGGGACCGGCCGACGAGTCCACGCATTGGGTACGCCTTGACGAGGTCGGCAGATCCAATGGCCCGAACCGGCCCGCCCCCCTCATCGGAGGCAGAACGAATTATCTCGTTCACGGCGCCAGCCAGTGAGTTACGGATCAAATCAAGGGCGTCGACCCGGTTGGCAGCCCTGTCTAACTCTTCGTGCGGGTGACGGTACATGACCCAGGATACGCCGAGCAGATCCGTCGGCATCTCGATATCGCAGTGACTACATGCCAGCCCGAAGGTTTTAGTTCGACCCAATCTGCCCATGAACAAACCTAGTTCAAATATTATATTGTCCCGGGCAACCAGGTGCGGTCCCGATCCCCGGTCCCGAAGGTCGTCCGGCGTGATGACGAGGACCGCGAGGTTGACTTCCGAATTGATGACCCGTTCTAGCGACTCGACGTTCGTGACCGAAGGAGCGAACGTATTCTGATACCAGACCTGCACTTTCGCCCGACCCCCGATCGCATCCTTCAGGGCCTCTGCCGTCTCTTTTCCCGCTCCGGACGACCCAATGAACACATAGGGCGTCGTACTCATTTCAAACCTCCCACGGCTGGCGCCAACGTCATGAGCGTCGAATCACAGGCAAGGATCAGGGTGATCGAGCGGCTGAGCGGCCCCAGCAGTCCCACGCAGTCCGGCCTCGGCCATCTGGCAGCCTGAACCAGGCAGCGGCGCACGGTGACACCATGCCAGTTTCCTCCTGATCTGACGGTGAGCCCGGGAAAGTAATAGTCTTACAGGGCGCTCGGGCCTACCGGGCGCGGGACCTGCACGGGCAGTGCCCACCCATGGCGCCGCCCTGCGGGTCGAGTCACCGGGTGCGCAACGGACAGGACGTCTAGTGCTGCCTACCAGCACCGGACGCAGGGGAGGTCGATGTATGGACCCCCGCGAGCGGGCGGACGCGGCACTGGCCCGCGCTCGGGCCCGGGGCGCGTTCGTGGTCACCCCCGACGACGCTGTTTCCCCGATGGACGCGTCGAGCACCGTGCAGATCCCCAGATCGGTGGTTGCCGCCGCGGACAACCGTGACGAGTCCGACTCGACCATGGTCATCCCGGCCGGCATGGCACGGGGACAGGCTCCGCAGTACCCCCAGGCACCGCCTCCGCGGGGTTATCCGCAGCACGGCGGCCAGTACCAGTCCGGCCAGCACCAGCCCGTGCCCTACCCGGACAACCAGTACCAGTCCGGCCAGCATCAACCGGTTCCGCAGCCACCGCCCAACAACGGCTGGCCCGAACAGCAGCCGCACGACGACCAGCCGACGCCCCGGCAGTTGGACGGCCTCGTGCCGACGACGCAGCAGCCGAGCACCCAGCGCAGTTCGCTGTCCCGTCGGCTGGACGGGCAGTAGACCTCAGTCGCGCCTGGTCTCCAGCTTCAACCGCACGGCCAGCGCTGCCTTGATCGCGGCCAACACCGGCACCCACTGCACGCCCTGGTGCCGGTCGGCAAGGTAGCGGTAGGCGCTCTTGTGGTGCGCCGACAGCATCTGCCCCGCCAGCCGGGACGTGGAGTGCCCGCCGATGTGCACCACCTCGGCACTGGGCACGTACACGTTCTGCCAGCCGGCGCGACCGATCCGGTCACCGAGGTCGACGTCCTCGAAGTACATGAAGTAGCGCTCGTCGTCGAAGCCGTGCACGGCGTCGAACGCCTCCCTGCGCAGCAACAGGCACGAGCCGGACAGCCAGCCCGCCGGGCGCTCGGCGACCGTGGTGTCGGACTGCCGGTAGGCCCTGGTCCACGGGTTGCCCGGCCAGATCCGGCTGAACACGGCGTGCCCGATGCCCCGGCCGAGCGAGGGCAGCAGCCGGGCCGACGGGTAGACGACCCCGTTCGGCTCCCGGATCAGCGGACCGAAAGCACCGCCCTGCGGCCAGCGGATCGCCGCGTCCAGCAGCGTGTCCAGCGAGTCGACGCCCCACTCGATGTCCGGGTTGGCCACCACGACCCAGCCGACCTCGGGCGGCAGGGCGGCCACGCCCTTGTTGGCGCCGCCGCCGTAACCGAGATTGCCGCCGGTGGGCAGGAACCGCACGCCCGCTCGCTGCGCGGCGGCCTCCGGGGCGCCGTCGGTGGACCCGTTGTCCGCCAACACGACCGCCACCTGGCGGGTGGTCGCTTTGGCCAGGCTGTCCAGGAACCGCTCGAGGGTCTCGCCCGGGGAGTAGGTCACGGTCACCACACCCAGAGCGTCGCCGTAGCGTGTCGGCTCGGTCACGGTCGAACATTGTGCCCGCACGTCGGCCGGCCGGGTCAGCGGCCCTTGCGGTAGAGCACGGCGGCCCGGTCGTAGGCCTCGCGGTGCCGGTCGGCGCTGCCGGCCCAGGTGAACTCCTTGGACCGCAGTTGGGCAGCCGACGCCAGGACGGATCGGCGGGCGGGGTCGTCGAACAGTTCGGTCAGCGCGGCCGCGATGTCCCCGGTGCCGACACCGCAGTACGCGACGGCGTCACCGCCCACCTCGGGCAGGCTGAGCCGCCGGGTGGTCAGCACGCACGCGCCCGCCGCCATGGCCTCCAGCACCGGCAGGCCGAAGCCCTCACCGAGACTCGGATACGCCACCAGCTGCGATCCGCCGAGGAAGCCGGCCAGCCAGTCGAAGGGCAGGTAGCCGGCCCGGATCACCCGTAGCCGCCTCGGCACCGCGTCCAGTGCGCGTTCGACCTGACCGTCCCAACCAGGTTGGCCGGCCAGCACCAGCGCGGGCGGCCGTGCCCTGCCCTTGCAGGCCTGCGCGAAGCCGCGGATCAGCGCCGGCACGTTCTTGCGTGGCTCCAGCGCGCCGAGGAACGCGACGTAGTCGGTGTCACCGAGGCCGAGCCCGTCCCGGACCCGCCGCACCTCCTCGACCGACGGCGGGTGCAGCAGGTCGGTGTCCACGCCGTGCGGCGCGACATGCAGCGTGCGCGGATCGGCCGCGGCCACCCTGACCAGCTCGGCAGCTGTTGCCTGGCTGGGCACGATGCACAGTTGGGCCCTGCGCAGCGACGCCTTCGTCCACGCCCGGAAGAACCTGGCCTTCACCGACGAGTGCAGCACGGCGTCGGTGAAGAAGGTGGCGTCGTGCAGCGTCACCACGGACGCCGCCGACACGGCGAGCGGCGCCGTGTAGTGCGGGGAGTGCAGCACCTGGGCGCCCAGCCGCCGGGCCAGGAACGGCAGCGTCGTCTGTTCCCAGGTCAGGCGGGCCGTCCGGGTGGCCACGGCCTCGGCGGCGGAGACGACCCGGGAGTGCGGGGCGAGCCCCTGGTACAGCGGCGCGTCCCTCGGCTGGCAGACCACGCTCAGTCGGGTACCGGCCGCGTCCAGGGCCGCCACCAGCGAGTCGACGTAACGACCAACGCCACCACGGTCCGCGGGGACGGCGGTGGCGTCGATCAACACGCTGGGTTCTGCGTGGGACACGGTGGCAGCCTACGGCGGAGACGCTCCGTGTCGATGCAGAACGACATAGGTGATACACCCGGACAGGCAAATCACCCGATAAGCCGATTTTGGTACAGCTCCAGATGGACGTTCCAGACGAGCTGGGCAGTGCGCTCCCAGGTGTAGTTCGCGGCGCGTAGTCGGGCGTTGGCCACCTTGGCCTCCGTTCGGGTGGCGTCCTCGAACACGCTGCGCAGTGCCTTGGACAGCGCCACCGGGTCCTGCCGCCTGGCCAGCACACCGGTGCCGCCCGCCACCTCGACCAGCGCGGGAGCGTCCGAGTGCACCACCGGCACCCCGGCCGCCATCGCCTCCAGCAGCGGCAGCCCGAAGCCCTCGGCGAGGCTCGGCATCACGAACGCGGCAGCGCCGTGCAGCACGACGGCGAGTTCGGTGTCGGTGACCTTGCCCAGCACTGTCAGCCGCTCCTGCGGCAGTCCCCTGCTGCGCGCCATGTCGTGCAGGTTGATCCCGCCCCAGCCGGGCTGGCCTGCCACCACCAGCGGCAGATCCGGTGCGTTCGGCCTGGTCAGCGCGTCGACCAGGACGTCGAGCCCCTTGCGCGGCTCGACGGTGCCGACGGCCAGCAGGTACCGCTCGGGCAGCCCGAGCCTGCTGCGGATGCGGAACGTCGCGTCCTGGTCGGCCGGGGCGGCCAACGCGGCAGTCACGCCGGGCGGGATCACGTGCACCCGGGCCGTGCCGGGGGCGTGTTGGGTCAACTCGGCGGCCACCGCCCTGCTCGGCACCACGATGGCGCCTGCCTGGTAGGTGGCCCTGCCGATCACCTTGCGGTGCCAGTTCGCGCCCCGTTTGGTCAGCGTCTCGGGGTGCGTCCACGGCACCGTGTCGTGCACGGTGACCACGAGACCCTTGCCGCGCCGGGCGGTCGCGGGCGCCAGCGGGGTCGGCGCGTGCACCGAGTCGCCGCCCGGCCACAGTGGCCAGCCGCGTTCCCACGCGTAGGTCAGCGCCTTCGGCTGGAGCGGCAGCACCTTCGGACCGTCTACACCGGGGATCACGGCCATCGACGGATCACCGCGCCGTGCCACGGCGCTGGACACGACCCAGTCGGGAGGCGCGGTGGCGGCCAGTGCCGCGGCCAGCTCACGGGTGTACCGGCCGGTGCCACCAGGCACCGGCGCCAGTAACTGTTCGACGAGCACGACGAGCTCGGGCACGGTGACCAGCGTCCCATGACCAATCGGGTATCGGCAGCGCGACGGGCCGGAGGCGGCCGGTACGGTCGGCGGATGGTGGCGGAGGTGGCTGGTGTGCGCAGCACCGTCGTGGTCGTCACGTGGCGCGGACGTGAGCACATCGACAGGTGCCTTGACACGCTCGCCGAGCAGCACCGTCCACATTCGACATTGGTGCTGGACAACGCCTCCGACGACGGAACAGCCGAGATGGTGGCCGCGCATGCGTCGAGGCCACGCGTCCTACGGCTGCCACGCAACCGGGGTTACGCGGGCGGCCTGGTGGCCGCGCTGGCCCACGTGCGTACGCCGTTCGTGGCGTGGCTCAACGACGACGCCGCCCCGGACCCCGACTGGCTGGCCGAACTGGAGGACGCGCTGGACGCCGACCCCCGGGCGGCGGCCGCCGGAGCGGTCCTGACCAGGCCGGACGGCGAGCTCCAGTCGGCAGGCGTGTGCCTGACCAGCGATGGCCACGGCGCCGACCTGACAGCGGTCGGGCCCGGCGCTTTCGGCTTCTGCGGTGGTGCCGCACTGCTGCGCACGGCCGCGCTGGCCGCCGCGGGCGGAGTGCCCGGTGGCTTCTTCTGCTACTACGAGGACACCGACACGGCGTGGCGGCTGCGGCTGGCCGGCTGGCGGGTGCTGGCCGTGCCCGGTGCCGTGGCCACCCACCTGCACGGGGCGAGCACCCGGCCCGGCTCGTTCCGCTTCCACAGGTGGAACGAGCGCAACCGGCTGCTGATGCTGCTGCGCTGCGCGCCTGCCCGGGTCGCCGCACGGGAGATCGCCCGGTTCGCGCTGCTCACCGCGGTCCTGCCGTTGCGGTCCGGGGTGCCGGCGGCAGCGAACTTCACCGTCCGGCTGCGCGCGCTCGTGCTGGCGGAGATACTGATCCACTCACCGGCCGCCGTCGTGGCCAGGTGGCGGATCGGACGGCGGAGTACGGAACGCAGGTCCGTGGTGTGGAAAACCTGGGCCGGTCGAGAATGAGGGATATGCACGTGGTGCCGACGCTGTCCGTCGTGGTGGTCAACTATCGCGGCGCCGACGACACGATCACCTGCCTGCGCGCGCTGGGCACCGAACTGGACTACCCGGCCGACCGGCTGCAACTGGTCGTTGTGGACAACGCCTCCGGTGACGACAGCGTGCGCCGCATCAAGGCCGAACTGCCCGGTGTGACGCTGGTCGAGTCGGCCACCAACCTCGGGTTCGCAGGCGGCTGCAACCTCGGCGCCGAGCGCGCCACCGGCGAGGTACTGGCACTGCTGAACAACGACGCCCGCCCGGACCCGAACTGGGCGCTCGCCGCCGTCGCCGTGCTGCGCGCCGATCCGACGGTGGCATCGGTGGCCAGCAAGGTGCTGGACTGGTCCGGCGAGCGGGTCGACTACGTGGACGCGGGCCTGACCTGGTTCGGCATGGGCTACAAGCCGGACGCCGGCCGGCCGGTCGCCGAACTGTCCGCCGACCGGCACCAGGCGCCGAGGGACGTGCTGTTCGCCACCGGTGCCGCGATGTTCGTACGGGCCGACGTGTTCGCCGAGATCGGCGGGTTCGACGAGCGCTTCTTCATGTTCTACGAGGACGTCGACCTGGGCTGGCGGCTGAACCTGCGTGGCTGGCGGGTGCGCTACGAACCGACGTCGATCGCCTACCACAGGCACCACGCCTCGATGTCCAAAGCGGACGGTGCGGACAATGCCCGCGAGTTCTATCTGTTGGAGCGCAACGCGTTGGCAGCGCTCTACAAGAACGTCTCCGACGAAACCCTGGCGGTCGCGCTGCCGGCAGCACTCGCGCTGGCGATCCGCAGGGCGACCGCCCGTGGCGACGTCGACCCGACCCAGCTGGAGATCACCAAGCGCACCGGTGACGAGCCGACGCACGTCAGCATTCCCCGGACCACGCTGGCCGGCGTGCTGGCCATCGACCAGTTCGTCGAGATGCTGGGCTCGCTCGCGGAGTCGAGGAAGGTCGAGCAGGCGGCCAGGGTGCGCACCGACGCCGACCTGCTTCCGTTGCTGCGCAAGGCGATCGAGCCCGCCTACCCGCTGCCCCGCTATCTCGCGGCACACGACCTACTGGTCGAGGTGTTCGGTATCGAGGAGGCGTTCGGGCGGCCGCGCAAGGTGCTGGTGGTGACCGGTGACGCGATCACCGCGCGGATGGCCGGCCCCGCGATCCGCGCGTGGCACATGGCCGAGGTGCTGTCCGGTGAGCACGACGTCCGGCTGGTCAGCGTGAACCCCAGCGGTGAGACCGTGGACGCGCCGTTCCCGGTGCTGACCGTCCGCCGCCGGGATCTGTCCGACCACGTGGCCTGGGCGGACGTCGTGGTCCTGCAGGGCCACGCGCTGGAGATGGCGCCCGAGCTGAAACGGCGCGACTCCACGAAACTCGTGGTCTGCGACATCTACGACCCGATGCACCTCGAACTGCTGGAACAGGGCAAGGAAGCCACCGACGAGCAGCGCGCCAAGGACCTGATCGGCGTCACGAAGGTGCTCAACAACCAGTTGCGCCGTGGTGACTTCTTCCTGTGCGCGTCCGACCGGCAGCGGCACTTCTGGCTCGGCCACCTCGCGGCGCTGGGCAGGCTCACGCCGCAGTTGTACGACGCCGATCCCACCGCCGACTCGCTGCTGTCCGTCGTGCCGTTCGGGCTGCCGGGCAAGCCGCCGACGCGGACCGGTCCCGGGGTGCGCGGTGTGCTGCCGGGCGTCGGCGCCGACGACAAGGTCGTGCTGTGGGCCGGTGGCGTCTACAGCTGGTTCGACCCGCTGACGCTGATCCGCGCGGTCGGCGAACTGGCCACCAGGCGGGCCGACCTGCGGCTGGTGTTCCTCGGTATGCGGCACCCGAACCCCGAGGTGCCGGAGATGGACATCGGCACGCGCACCAGATCGCTGGCCGACCGGCTGGACCTGACCGACCGGCACGTGTTCTTCAACGAGGGCTGGGTGCCCTACGCGGATCGGCAGAACTGGCTGCTGGACGCGGACTGCGGTGTCACGACGCACTTCCACCACGTGGAGACGACGTTCGCGTTCCGCACCAGGGTGCTGGACTACCTGTGGGCGTCGCTGCCGATCGTGACCACCGACGGCGACTCGTTCGCCGACCTGGTCCGGGCCGAACGGCTCGGTGTCGTGGTGCCGCCGTGCGACCCGCAGGCCCTTGCCGACGCGCTGGAGCGGGCCATGTACGACGAGGAGTTCGCGGCCGGCTGCCGGGAGCGGATCGCCGTGGTGCGCGAGCGGTTCACCTGGGAACGGGTGCTGGAGCCGCTGACCAGCTACGTGCGCTCGCCCCGGCCGGCCGCCGACCGACTGCCCGGCAACGGGCCGCTGGTCAAGGAGGACCCGCTGCGGGCGGCAGGCGTGCTGCGGCGGGACGCCCGGCTGGTCAAGGAGTACCTGACCGCCGGCGGGCCGACCGAGGTGGCGCGGCGGGCGACCGGGCGGCTGCGCAGGTTGGCAGGCGGCCAGCAGCCGGGGCGGCCCGATGGCGAGTGACCGCCTGCGGGTGCTCATCGACGGCACCCCGCTGCTCGGGCAGCGCACCGGCGTCGGGCGCTACACGGCCGCCCTGGCCGAGGAACTGGCGTCCATGCCCGGCGTCGACATCAGGGCGGTGGCGCTGACCCTGCGTGGGTGGCGGGCGCTGCGGCACGTGCTGCCGCACGACGTGTGGGCGCGTGGCCTGCCGTGTTCGGCCCGGTTGCTGCGCAGGTGCTGGCTGCGCTCGTCGTTCCCGCCGATCGAGCTGATCGCCGGGTTCTCCGATGTCGTGCACGGCACCAACTTCGTGCTCCCGGTGTCGGCGTTCGCGGGTGGCGTCCTGACGGTGCACGACCTGGCGTTCCTGGACGCGCCGGACGAACTGCCGCCCAGCGACCGGGAGCTGCCGCAGCTGGTTCAGCGGTCGGCGACCCGGGCCAGGGTGGTGTGCACGCCGACGAAGGCTGTCGCAGCGGCGGTCGTCGAGCGGCTCGGTGTGCCGTCCGAGCGCGTGATGGTGACGCCGCTCGGCGTCGACGCCGTGTGGTTCACCGCGTTGCCGCCGTCCGAGCAACTACGGCGCAAGCTGCGGCTGCCGGAGCGGTACCTGCTGTTCGTCGGCGCGGAGGGGCCACGCAAGGGCCTGGACGTGCTCAGCAAGGCGCACGCGGCAACCCCGGAACTGCCGCCGCTGGTGATCACCGGGCCGTCGGTGCCCGGTGTGGACGGTCGGGTGATCCGCACCGGCTACCTGTCCGAGCCCGAGTTGCGCAGCGTCGTCGCGGGAGCGGCCGTCGTGGTGCTGCCGTCCAGGGACGAGGGTTTCGGGCTGCCGGTGCTGGAAGCGTTGGCGTGCAACGTGCCCGTGGTGTGCTCGGACGTGCCGGCGCTGCGTGAGGTGGCGGGCGACCAGGCAACGCTGGTGCCCTACGGCGACGTCGAGGGCCTGGCGCACGCGATCATGGAGGCCATCGCCGACCCGCCACCGCTGGCAGTACTGGCGGCCCGCAGGGCACACGCGGCCGAATTCACGTGGCGCCGGTGCGCGGAGGCGACGGTGGCCGCCTACCGGCGAGCGGCACACCGCTAGATCCGGTGACCGGCACAGGGTGTGTCGACCGTTCAGGCGGGCGAGTCGACCGCACCGCTAGGTCCGGTTGCGGAAGCCAGCCCCAGCACGGCTCGCGCGTGTCGACCGCCGAGGCGGGGGTGTCGACCATCGAGGCGGGCTTGTCGACTGCCGAGGCGGGCGTGTCGACCGGCCAGGCTTGCATCTCGACCATTCGGGCACGTGTATCGACCGCAGGCTTGTGTTGGCAGTCCAGGCGCATGTCTCGACCGCCTGGGCGGGTGTGTTGGCGCTCCAGGTGACATGTCTCGACGATCCGGGCGCGTGTGTTGACGGCTTGGGCGGTCGCGTCGGCCACGAGCTTGTCGCCACCCCAAGCGCGCGTGTCGACTGCTCGCGCGTGCGTGTTGTCCTTCCGGCCTGCTCTCGACCGCTCAGCTAGCCGACCGTGGGCAGGTAGGTCGGCGCGCGACGGGCCTTGCTGACCTGCTCGAACGCTGCCGCGAAGGCGAGCACCTTCGCGTCGGCGAACCGGTCGGCGAAGAACGACACCCCGATCGGCAGCGGCCCGATGAACCCGGCCGGCACGGTCACCGCCGGGTAGCCGGCCACGGCGGCGGCGCTGGACGAGCCGACGATGTCCCGGTCGCCCGTCGGGTAGTAGCCGATCGGCCACGCCGGGCCGTTGGTGACGGCCAGAATGGCGTCCAACTGCTGCGCGGCCAGCGTCTCGTCGATCGACCTGCGGGCCAGGTCGGTCGCCGTGGCCCGCTGCTTGCGGTACTCGGGATCGGTCAGCGCGGGCGCCGCGGCAGCGCGTTCGAAGTGTTCCTGCGGGAACTTGGACAGCTCGACGGAGTCGGCCTTGTTGAAGTCGATGAGCTCGGCCATCGTCCTCGGCACGCCGTTCCTGGTGGCCAGGTAGACCTCGAGATCGTGCCGGAACTCGGCCCACATGGCCGGCATTTCGGCAGGCCCGATGTCGTCCTGGTAGGGCAGTTCGACCGGCACCACGATCGCGCCCGCCGCCGTCAGTGAGTCCACTGTGGACGATATGATGGCGGCGATCTCGTCGCTCTCGTTCTGCACGTGCCAGACACCGATCCGCTTGCCCTGCAACGCATCCGGATCGAGTGCCGCCGCGTAGTCGACGATCTGGTCGTCCGGGTAGTCGGCCGTCGCCGGGTCGTCGGGGTCCCTGCCCTGCAACACCGACATGGCCACCGCGAGGTCGACCACGTGCCGCGCGATCGGTCCCGGCGTGTCCTGCTCACCGGAGACCGGCACCACACCTGCCCTGCTGATCAGGCCGATACTCGGCTTGTGCCCGGCGACACCGTTGATCCCGGCCGGGCTGACGATCGAACCGTCGGTCTCGGTACCGATCGCGATCTGGGCCAGTGCCGCGGCCACGGCCACCCCGGAACCGGACGACGAGCCGCTCGGGTTGCGGTCCAGCACATGCGCGTTCACCGTCTGCCCACCGACCCCGGACCAACCCGACGTGGAGTTGCTGGACCGGAAGTTGGCCCACTCCGACAGGTTCGTCTTGCCGAGGATGACGGCGCCGGCGGCGCGCAGCCTGCGCACCAGGTGCGCGTCCGCAGCAGGTGACTCCACCAGCATCGCGCGCGAACCGGCCGTGGTCGGCATGTCGGCAGTGTCGACGTTGTCCTTGAGCAGCACAGGGATGCCGTCCATCGGGCCGAGCGTGCCGCCCGCCTTCCTGCGGCGGTCACTGGCCGCGGCCTGAACGAGCGCCGTCGGGTCGACGAACAACACCGAGCGCAGCAGCGGGTCGACGGTGCGGATGCGCTCCAGGTACGCGGCCGCGAGGTCGACGGCGGTCAGCTCACCGCTGTCGAGCAGCCGGTTCAGCTCGGGAATGGTCGCCGAGTCGAGGTCAGGTGTGGACACGAGGGCATTCTGACCGATCAGACGCCCGTTTGTCTGCACACCGGCGTCGGCGTCACCCTCGGACAGCGGCCATGTGCTCAGCGAAGAACGTCGCCAACGCTTCCCGCCACGGCAGCGCGGGCACCAGGCCGGCGGCCAGCCAGTCGGCTTCGGAGAGCACCGAGTACGCGGGCCGGGGTGCCGGCCGGGGGAAGTCCTCGGTCGTGCACGGCCGGACACGCTCCGGATCGGCGCCCAACTCCTCGAACACCGCCCGTGCCAACCCGAACCAGGTGGTCTCGCCCGCGCCGGTCCGGTGCAGCACCCGCTGTGCCGGCGCCCTGTTCTCGGCAATCGCCCCTGCCAGGTCCAGCAGGCCGGCCGCCAGATCGGCCGACCACGTCGGCGTGCCCCGCTGATCGTCCACAACGGACAGTGTGTCGCGCTGGCCTTCCAGCTTGGCCATGGTCTTCACGAAGTTGTTGCCGACGGCGCCGTAGACCCACGCGGTCCGTACCACCCAGGACCGGTCGGTACCGGACAACACGGCCTGCTCCCCCGCGAGCTTGGTATGCCCGTAGACGCTGCGCGGACCGACCACGTCACCCGGCTCGTACGGACGCTCGCCGGCACCGTCGAACACGTAGTCGGTGGACACCTGGATCATCGGCACGTGGAACTCGGCGCACACCCGGGCCAGCACGGCCGGACCGTGCGCGTTCACCAGGTGTGCCGCGTCCTCGTTCGTCTCGGCGGCGTCCACGGCCGTGTAGGCGGCCGCGTTGATCAGCACCGGCGCCCGGCCCGCCGCGTTGGCTCCGGACGCCAGCCCGGCCACCGCGGCCCGGACGGCACTGTCGTTGGTGATGTCCAACTCTGCCGAACCGGGTGCACTTACCGTGCCGTGACGGGCGCCGAGCGTGGCCAGATCGCTGCCCAACTGCCCCCGCCCACCGGCTACGAGCAGCGCGAGTTCAGTGACTTCTCCCACAGTGGGCCTCCCAGACCTGTCAGCACGCTGAAGTCTCGCACGTCAAGTGCAACGTTCCGGCTCACTCATACGTATTACCGGAGAAGGGGCGGACCGGCGTTCACCGGGTTAACGTCGAGGAGAGGTGCGAACGGTCCGCGGTTGCGCAGGTCGGGAGGAACGCACGTGGACGTCGACGCTGAGCAGGACGCGACGCCAGCAGCGGAACCGGGCTCGGGTCCGGTCACCGCGCCTGGTGTTGTTCCCGATCAGCAGGACGACGCCGAGCCCGTAGTCCCCGAACAGGCGAAATCCCGTGACGACGTGGCCACGGCACCAACCCCCGAGGTTGAACCAGAAGCCGAGCCCGAGGCTGAAACAGAGCCTGAGGCCAAGGCGGAACCCGAACCTGAGCCGGAACCTGAAGCAGACTCCGAAGCCGAAGCCGGGCCCGCCGCGTTGGTCCCGCCGCCGCGCTGGCAGCGGCCGACGACGTCTTCCAGAATGCTGTACGGCGTCGGCAGATCCCTGATCGCGCTGGCCGCGGCCGCTGTGCTGACCGTGACCGCGTACAACTGGTCGATCCTGCACGATTTGGACAAGGGCATCGCCCGGACCGACGTGTTCGACAACGTGGCGCCGCAGCCGACCGGTCAGGCGCCCGTCGTGCCGCCTCCGCTGACCAGTGACGTGAACATCCTGCTCGTCGGCATGGACAGCAGGACCGACCCGCACGGCAATCCGCTGCCGGCCGACGAACTGGCCATGCTGCACGCCGGGCCGGACAGCGGCGAACTGGACACCGACACGATGATCCTGCTGCACGTCCCGGCAGGCGGCCAGCAGGCGGTCGCGATCTCGTTCCCCCGCGACTCGTACGTGCAGATCGCCGGCGGCTTCGGCAAGCACCGGCTGAACTCGGCGTTCGCCTACGGGCACAACGCCGAGGCCAGCAGGCTGCGCCAGGACGGCCAGACCAATGCGGCGGAGATCGAGCAGGAAGCCGACACGGCTGGCCGGAAGAACCTGATCGCCACGATCGAGCAGTTGATCGGGAACAGCGTCACGATCAACAGGTACGCGGAGATCAACCTGGCCGGCTTCTACGACATGGCCAAGGCCGTCGGCGGCGTGGATGTGTGCCTGAAGGCCGCCACGCACGACAGCCAGACCCACGCGTCGTTCCCGGCCGGCGTGCAGACGCTGACCGGTGTGCAGGCACTGAACTTCGTGCGGGAGCGGCACGGGCTGCCCAACGGCGACCTGGACCGGATCGTGCGGCAACAGGTGTTCCTCGGCTCGCTGGCCAACAAGGTGCTGTCCACCGGCACGCTGACCAGCCCGGCCAAGATCGCCGCGCTGACCAAGGCGCTGCAGAACTCGGTGACGCTCAGCTCCGGCTGGGACATCACCAGTTTCGCCGAACAGATGCAGGGGCTGACCAGCGGTGCCATCCAGTTCCACACCATCCCGACCGGCCCCAACATCACGGTCGGCGGGGCGGACGTGACGTCGATCGACGACACCGAGGTCCAGCATTTCGTCACGAGCCTGATCGAGAACACGAACGCCATCCCCACCACGACACCGGCACCGCCGACCACGTCGAAGCCCACGTCAACGTCACCGACCGTGAGCACACCGACGACGGTGATCACCCCGGTCACTCATTCGGGAACGACCGGCACGCCCCCGATTACCGCAGACGGGCTGCAGTGTGTTAACTGACGCGTGATCGACACCGGCCCTGCCGGTCGCTCTCCGTGCCCGGAACCACTCCCGCTAGCCTGGTGCGGGCGCGAACGGGGGGAGCGGCTGTGGTGGCGGTACGTCACAGGGGGCGGCGGATCGGACTGGTTGTCGGCAGGGTCGTCGTGGTGCTGGTGTCCTCGGTGGCGCTGGCCTCGGCGGGTGTCGCGTGGTTCACCGTCCACAAGTTCAAGGCCAGTACCAATATCACCACCGCGTTGGCCCAGGTGAGCAGTGAGACGAACCAACCGTCTGCCGACGACGGGGCCACCGACATCCTGCTGGTCGGCGACGACAGCCGTACCGATGCGCAGGGTGAACCACTGCCCACGAGCGTGCTCACCAGACTGCGCACCCAGTTCGACGCCGGGCTGAACACGGACACGATCATCCTGCTCCGCCTGCCGCACAACGGCGGAAAGGCTTACGCCGTCTCGATTCCGAGGGACACGTACGTGTCCATTCCCGGCTACCAGGACGACAAGATCAATTCGGCGTACGGCGTGATCAAGTCACGCACCGGCTCGTCGGTGGCTGGCGAGAAGGCACTGATCGAGACCGTGCAGAACCTGACCGGGGTGCACGTCGACCATTACGTCGAGGTGAACCTGTACGGGTTCTACCTGCTCAGCAAGGCCATCGGCGGGGTGCGGGTGTGCCTGCGCCACTCGACGTCCGATCCCGGTTCCGGCGCCGACTTCGCCGCAGGCGTGCAGAACATCTCCGGCGCGAACGCGCTGTCCTTCGTGCGACAGCGCAAGAACCTGCCGGGCGGCGACCTCGGCCGCATCGTCCGGCAGCAGGTGTTCCTGGCGGCAGCGGCGCACAAGGTGCTGTCCGCGGGCACGCTGACCAGCCCGACCGCGTTGTCCGGCCTGATGACCGCGATGAAGAAGTCGCTGGTCACCGACCCTGGTCTGGACCTCACGACATTGGTGCAGCAGGCGCAGAACCTGCTCGCCGGCAACATCGAGTTCGTCACCATTCCGGTGGTCAACCCGAACGCGCGCAGCCCGCGTGGACAGAGCATCGTCCAGGTCGACGTGCACCAGGTGCACCAGTTCCTGACCACGCTGACCGGGCCGCCTGCCCTGGCCGCGCCGCCTGCGCTGGCCGCGTCACCGCCACCTGCCACTACTGCTGTCGCCGCGCCCACGACTACTGTTGCGGCGCCGCCGAAGGCTGCGACCCCACCGGTCAGCATCGACGGCGTCCGCTGCGTCGACTGAGCCCTGGGAGTTCCCGTGTCCGTCACCGAGAGGTTGTTCCGGCCGCTGCTCGCCCAGCCGGCGCGACCACTGATCACGCACTACGACGACGCGCTGGGCAGCAGGGTCGAGCTGTCCGTGGCGAGTGTCGCCAACTGGGCGGCGAAGACGGCCAACTGGCTGCGCGACGAGTGGGACGTGACACCGGGCGCGCCTGTGTCGGTCACGCTGCCGCCGCACTGGCAGACGATGGGCGTGCTGCTCGGCGCGTGGTGGTGCGGTGCGCGGGTGACCGACGAGCCGAAGGGCGCCGAGGTCGCGTTCGTGCCGCCCGGGGTCGAGGCGGCCGGTGCCGGCACGGTGGCCGTTGTCGCACTCGACCCGATGGGCAGGGGGCTGACCGGGACGCCGGCAGGGGGTGCCGTCGACTATCTCAACGAGATCCGGATGTACGGCGACAGCTTCGACCCGTGGGCCTTGGTGCCCGGCGACACCCCAGCCCTGTTGGAGTCCACAGTGGATGAACTCGTTGCCGCTGCTCAGGACAGGGCAACGACACTCGGCATCGGCGCAGGTTCCAGGGTACTGTCCACTCTGGACTGGTCGTTCCCGGACGGCGTACTCTCCGGCGTACTCGCGGTGCTCGCCGCCGGTGCGTCGCTGGTCCAGAGTGGGCACACCGACCCCACGAAGCTGGCCGACCGGCGGACCACCGAACGGACCACGGTGGACCTGGGCTGATCCGCCGGGTTGATGCACAATGTCCGGGTGAGCCTGGCTTTCGACCCTGAGCGGTCAGTCGACGAGCTGGAATGCGTGCGGTGTGCCGCGTCGTATCGAGTGGTGCGGGGTCAGCTGACCTGGTTCGGCGCGCCGCACGCGGTGTTCATCGCGGGCTGTCACAACCACGACGGCACGAGAGACGTGCTGATCGACGTGATCCTCGGCTGGGCGCGGGACGGCGACGACGACCGAGTCACCATCGGCTGCCGCGTCGGCCCGGTGGACGGCCAGGAAGGTCCGATCGCCACAGTGGTCGACGCTGCGGTGAGCTACGGCGACGACCCCGAGTGGGGCAGAAGGTTGACCAGGTCGCAAGCGCTTGCCGACCAACGTCTCGTGGAGTTCTGGGACGCCGTCGACTTCGTCCTGGTGCACGATCCGACGATCCGGCCGCACGTGTACGACATCGACTGAACCAGCCGTAACAGCGGGCGGCGGTGTACTGATACGACAGTGTGGCTGAGGCGGCTGGCTGGCAGGTCGACGTGTGCGACGACGACGTCAACACCATGCACGCCGTCGCCTACCTGCTGCACCGGGTATGCGGGATGTCGTTGCAGGACGCGCTGCGGACCATGACCACGACGCACGAACAGGGCTCGGCCGAGATCGGCAGGTTCGACAGCCAGGACGAGGCGGAGCAACTGGCGGCCAGGCTGCAGACGTACGGCCTGCACGCGGTGGTGCGGGGTAATCGGTGAACGTGCTTGGCGGCGGCACGGTGAGCATGTCCGACGCCACCGCCACCGTTGCCACGACCATCCTGGAGATGCTGGTCGGACTGCTGGAGCGTGGCGAGATCCCGCCGCCGCTGCGACGCGGCCCGGTCCGCAGGTCGCCGACCGTCGACGAGTTGCTGGCCAGGATGTTCCCGGACGCCGACCTACGCCGTACCCACGGTGCCGCCATGCGGGCCGACGTGCTCGCGGCCACCCGACGACTGCTCGCCGCCCGGCAGGTCGGTCGGCACCTGAACCAGCAGGACGTCGACGACTGGATCATGGTGACCGGAGTGGCCCAGTTCCTGTTCGTGCCGAGGAAACGCGGTGCGTGGCCGACCCGACAGCGGGCGCTGCAGCACTGGCTCAACGTCGTGCAGTACCGACTCGTGGTGGCTGCCAACCCCGAACTGGCCGCCGAGGTCAGCGCCTGGTGGGACGCTCAGTAGGCCAGCGGCGACCAGGCGGGAAT